>JBBIIS010000071.1:0-14826 GCA_037446375.1 Bacteroidota bacterium
GATGTATTCAAGATTTCAAAGAACGATATATAATTTTTAGTGGACACTAATGATATTATTTATAGATTTATATCCTGCGAAAAGTAAAATATTATGAAAAGAGGGGCTGTTATCCTATTGCATATTCTGTTCTGGACCGTTGCCAGTCTTATTCCGCATATAATTCTTCTGGCCTCAAGTCCCGGAATGTCCCATGGACTTATAATCTACCAGTCGGCCACTCAGATATATTATATAATTGTATTCTATTTTGTCTATTTCTTTGTAAGTCCGGCAACCATTGAGAGCAGCCGAAAATTGACAACGGTACTTATAATTTTCGGGACTTCAGTTGTTTTCCTTTTCTTCCTGAAGCTTGGCAAGGTTGTAATGATAGACTCAAAGTATGCCCTGAACCTTACCCAGTACGGAGTATATTCCCCGGGACATTATGCAAGCGATATACTATATATTATATTCTATTCGGCATTCGCGATCCTTATCAGAATGATAGTTAGGTGGTACGGTGAGAAAAAGGCAGCCGATGAGAAGATGATACAGGATCATAAGTTTGAGCTTGAACTGCTTAAGGCTCAGCTTAACCCGCATTTCTTTTTCAATACCCTTAATAACATTTATTCCCTTGTCTATAAAAAATCTGACGAGGCGCCGGCGGCGCTGATGAAGATGTCGGAGATCATGAGATATATGCTTTATGATTCCAAAGCCGAAAAAGTGCCTCTCGAAAAAGAACTTGAATATCTCGACGACTATATCGAGCTTCAGAAACTACGATTCACAGATCCGGGCTTTATTGATTATTCCGTAAAGGGAGAAACGGGCAGCCACCATATACCCCCCATGATGCTCCTCTCCTTTGTCGAGAATGCATTCAAGCACGGGAAGAAGAGAGTTACAAATCCCGGAATTGTTATCCGGATCGAAGCAGATGGAAAGCTTCTGAATTTTATTGTGTCGAACTACATTGTAGAGAATCCGGCAATTGAGACACATGGCAGGACCGGAATAGGCCTTAATAATATCAAAAGACGACTGGAACTTCTTTATCCGGCTTCGCACGATCTTAAAATAGTTTCAAGCGAAGGCCGGTTTACTGTAAACCTAAAGATTTACATTAAAAATTAAAACAATGGAACTCAAGTGTATTGCAATTGATGATGAGCCGCTGGCACTCGAAATAATAACAGCCTATATAGAAAAGGTGCCATTCCTGAAGCTGCTCAGGACCTTTGATAATGCTATCGAATCGATCGATTTTCTTCGCAAGAATAAGGTCGATCTGATGTTCCTTGACATTGAGATGGAATCACTTTCAGGCATCCAGCTGATACATGCTCTCAATGAAAGGCCTGAGGTAATTTTCACAACAGCCTACGACTCTTATGCCGTTGAGGGTTTTGAGCTGGATGCCGCCGATTATCTGCTTAAGCCGATAAGCTTCGAGCGATTTGTTAAATCTGTCGATAAGGTATATAATAAACTTGTTGCATCACGTCCAAAAACTGAAAGTCATCCACCGGTTTCAAAGAGTTCGGGCCAGGGGAATTTCATATTTGTAAAAACCGAAAACCGCCTGCAAAAAGTGGCATTCAGTGAGATATTATATATTGAAGGACAGGGTGATTACCTGAAGATAGTCACCTCTACAGCCAGAATAATGACTCTCCAGAATTTTAAAAAATTCGAAGAGACTCTTCCAGGAGAAAACTTTATAAGAGTCCACAAATCCTACCTTGTGGCGCTTAATAAGATTGAGAGCATAACAAGGAACCGTATAAAAATAGGAACCGCACTTATACCTGTGAGCGACAGCTATAAAAATGCCTTTTATGAAGCAATAAGCAGGAAAGGGCTCCTGTAGACAAAATGACCTGTACTTACCTTATTACTTTTTTATACTTTTGTTGCCGGAATATATGGGTGCTTGGTCCGGGTGAAAGGTACTGTGTGCCGTGCGGAAATTATAAACGAGGTAATAAAAAGAATGTCCAAAAAACTATACATTGAAACCTACGGCTGCCAGATGAATGTTGCGGACAGCGAAGTTGTCGCTTCAATCCTTGTCGATTCGGACTACTCTGTTACGGAAAACCTGGCGGAAGCTGAGCTTATCCTGATAAATACCTGTTCTATCCGTGAAAATGCAGAACAAAGGGTCTGGAACAGGCTCGATGCAATAAGTTCACTTAAAAAAAAGAATCCGCGGATAATAGTTGGTGTCATAGGATGCATGGCGGAAAGATTGAAGGAGAAGCTTATCGAGACCGAAAAGCTGGTAGATATTGTTGTTGGTCCAGATGCTTACCGCCAGCTCCCAATGCTTGTTATGGAAGCAGGTGCCGGGCACAAGGCTGTTAATGTGCTGCTGTCACGTGAAGAGACATACGCCGACATTTCCCCGGTAAGGATGGACAGGAATGGGGTCACTTCTTTCATTTCAATTATGCGCGGGTGCAACAACATGTGTGCTTATTGTGTGGTTCCATATGTAAGGGGAGCCGAAAGAAGCAGGAATCCCGACTCGATAATGAGAGAGGCTGCTGATCTTTTTGAAAAAGGATACAGGGAGGTAACTCTGATCGGTCAGAATGTGGATTCCTACAGCTGGAATGAGGGGACAAGAGAGATGAAATTTCCTGAATTGCTCGAAAAAGTTGCGCTATCTGACCCTTCAATGAGGGTCAGGTTCTCAACATCCCATCCAAAAGATATATCCGATGATCTTCTTACTGTGATGGCTTCACATGAAAATATTTGCCGGCATATCCACCTGCCTGCCCAGAGCGGAAGCAGCAGGATACTGAAGCTTATGAACAGGGAGTATTCACGGGAGGGCTATATGGACCGGATAAATGCAATCAAGCTGAGAATGCCCGACTGTTCCATATCAACAGACATAATAGCCGGATTCTGTACCGAGACTGAGGAAGATCATACCGATACTTTGTCACTCATGGAATGGGCTGGATTTGATTTTGCATATATGTTCAAATACAGTGAAAGGCCAGGCACAAAGGCAGCAAGAAAATACAGGGATGACGTACCTGAAGAGGTAAAGACAAGGAGACTCAGTGAAATAATTGCACTTCAGAATAAGCTTTCTGCCAGAAGCAAGAGGCGTGATGTTGGCAAAGCCTTCAGCGTTCTTATTGAGGGATACTCAAAAAAATCGGCCGACAATCTCTATGGCAGGAATTCACAGAATAAGGTTGTGGTTTTTCCGAAAGAGGGCCATTCAAGGGGCGAATATGTGAATGTGATAGTAGAAAAAAGCACTTCAGCTACTCTAATTGGCAGAATTTTATGATTTTTTATCTTTTTTATTTGCATTCTTCAGTGTAAATTGCCTTGTCTCAAATTTACTGTCATGAAAACTAAAATCTGCCTGATTCTGTTTTTGGCTATATGCCAGATTGCTCCTGTTTCCGCACAAAAAAAGACTCAATCCTCTAAAAAGATTACTGTAACGGGCACCGTTACTGAAAATAAAAAGCCAGTCCGTGGGGCTGTAATCTTTGTTGACTCTCTTTTCATGAAAATTGCTACTGATGAAGAGGGAAACTACAGGGTGAAAGTTGATCCCGGTGCAAAAGTGATAATCGCCGCCATTCCAGATAAAGCTTATGGTCGTGCAAATATCGCAGATCCGTCGGCAGTTGATATAATTATTACCGAAAGCCTTGCCACTGCTCCTGGTTTTGTCAATACAGCGCTGAAAGTAAATCAGAAGCAGCTCACTAAGATCCAGAAGCTGAACACCTATCCGAACATCTATGAGATGATCAGGGGTGAGGTACCAGGGGTAACAGTGACAGGCACAAGCGTTCAGATAAAGCAGGGTCATTCATTTTTTGGCTCCACCACTCCTATTTTCGTCGTAAACGGGGTAAAAACTTCATCGATCGATTATCTCATTCCGACACAGGTAAAAAAAATAGAGCTTCTTACCGGATCCCAGGCTGCTATGTATTCAGGTGTTGATGGCGCTCCCGGGGTTATCAGGATCACCCTTTATACCGGAGGGGAAAAGTAGGACAAGTTTAGTGTTCAAAACAATTAATACAAACAAATGAATAAGTGATGAAAACAAGAGTAGTTATAATTCTCGCTCTTTTTATAGGGCTCGCTAATCTGCCTGTTTCTGGCCAGAAATCTGCAAAGAAGATCGTAATAACAGGCAAGGTGGTTGATGCTGATAAGAATCCGCTTGCTGGCGTGTTCATCCTTGTTGATAATAAAAATGTCAATTGTCAGACGGATCAGAAAGGCTGTTACAAGGTTAAGGTGAGCCCTACAGCAAAATATATAACAGGCTTTTCCATGACCAACGGGATGAAGGATATCCAGATCGATGGAAAAACAGTTATTGATATTGAGCTCTTTTCGTCTACTGCTTCCCAGTTAGGGAATCAGAAAAAAGAGAAAGAGGAGACAGTGGATGTTGGCTATGGGTCAGTCAAGAAAAATGATATGACGAACAATATAAAGAATACAAAGGCAGAGGGAGCCAATAACAGGTTTAGCTCATATAGCAATATATATGATCTTATTCGCAATGAGGTTCCCGGTGTACGCGGAAACGGCAGTAACATTTTTCTCGTGGAACCCTCCTCCATCAATCTCAGCAACGAACCGCTCTATGTTGTCGACGGAACTCCTGTCTCTTCATCTTCAGTTGAAGGTATTGAACCCGGTATGGTCAAATCAGTTTCTGCATTGAAAGGAAGTTCTGCGTCAATTTACGGATCAAGAGGTGCAAATGGTGTCTTTCTTATAACCCTTAAGAAGGGTGAGGAAAAGAAATAAATTACTCTTTTACCGGCGGTCTTAAGGATATCATAAGTTCATCAAGCTGCCTGGACGATATTTTTGAAGGGGTATCGATCATAATATCACGCCCTGCATTGTTTTTCGGGAACGCAATAAAATCCCGTATTGAATCCTGTCCGCCGAAAAGGGCAACCCACCTGTCGAACCCAAAAGCAATTCCGCCATGAGGCGGAGCACCGAAGCGGAACGCGTTTACAAGAAAACCGAATTGCGCTTCAGCCTCCTCATCAGTAAAGCCCAGAACCTTAAACATAAGTTTCTGCACGGCTGAATCGTGTATCCTTATTGAACCACCTCCTATTTCAACACCATTTATTACGAGGTCGTATGCATTTGCCCTCACCCTGCCGGGATCAGATTCCATGTACTGAAGATCCTCCGGCTTTGGCGATGTGAATGGATGATGCATTGCATAATATCTTTTTGTCTCCTCATCCCATTCGAAGAGAGGGAAATCAACGACCCACAATGGTACAAATTTACCCGAAGTTCTCAATCCAAGCCTGTTTCCCATCTCAAGCCTCAGTTCAGAAAGTGCTCCAAGGGTCTTCTTCCTTTCACCAGCAAGTATAAGAATAAGATCACCGGGCTTTGCCTTCATCATATCAGCCCACGCCTTAAGATCGTCAGGTGTATAATACTTATCCACCGTCGATTTGATAGTTCCATCTGTCGCGAGCCTTATATAGACAAGCCCTTTTGCACCGATCTGCGGCTTCCTGACAAATTCAGTAAGCTCGTCAAGCTGCTTTCGTGTATATTCCGAGGCCCCCTCCGCACATATCCCTCCGATATATTCGACATTGTCAAATACAGAAAATCCATGACCTTTAACAAGGGATGTGAGTTCGGTGAGCTTCATTCCAAATCTCAGGTCAGGCTTGTCTGATCCATAAAAGCTCAGGGCATCCTCATAGGATAGTTTTGGAAACTGGCCATCAAAACTGATTCCCTTTACCTCCCTGAAGAGATATTTTGCCAGCCCTTCAAATGTGTCGAGGATATCATCCCTTTCAACAAACGACATTTCGCAGTCGATCTGCGTGAATTCAGGCTGGCGGTCAGCCCGCAGATCCTCATCGCGGAAACACTTGACTATCTGGTAGTATTTATCCAGACCAGCAACCATAATAAGCTGCTTGAAAGTCTGTGGTGACTGAGGCAGGGCATAAAATGTACCCGGCTGTAACCTTGAAGGTACAACAAAGTCCCTGGCACCTTCCGGGGTCGATTTAATAAGTACAGGCGTTTCAACTTCAATAAAGCCAAGCGAATCCATGTACTTCCGTACCTCTCCTGCCACCTTGTGTCTGAGAATAAGGTTATTCTTAACCGGTGCCCGCCTTATATCGAGATACCTGTACTTCATCCTCAGCTCCTCGCCCCCGTCCGTATCTTCCTCGATGGTAAAGGGAGGCAGTTCGCTGTAATTAAGGATACTGATCTCGTCAACGATTATCTCTATTTCGCCTGTAGGGATCTTAAGGTTCTTGTTGCTCCGCTCCTCTACCTTCCCTTTTGCCTGAATGACAAATTCCCTGCCAAGCTTCCTCGCCTTTTCACAGATAATGGCATTTGAAGACATATTGAATACTAGCTGTGTAATACCATAACGGTCGCGCAGGTCAATGAAAGTCATCCCCCCGAAATCTCTCGATGTCTGGACCCATCCGGCCAGAGTTACGCTTGCCCCTTTATCTGATATATTCAGTTCCCCGCAAGTATGTGTTCTGTACATTTTGTTTTTGTTAAAAATTTCATCAAAAATAAGAAAATTATCTGTTGAAAGGGGATTCTGCTGAAACATAGGTACTGTGTTACCAGGTAAGCGACTGGTTTTCTTTTCATATTCCTTTTATCTTTTTACTTTTGTCTTTTGTCTTTAAACCATGCCGATCGCTGACAAAGATGAACAATTCATGAGGGCTGCCCTTTCAGAGGCTGAGAAGGCTCTTGCCAGGCAGGAGGTTCCAATCGGGGCAGTGGTCGTTTGCGAGGGTATTATAATTGCGAGGGCGCACAATCTCACGGAAACTCTTAAGGATCCGACTGCGCATGCTGAGATGCAGGCTATTACTGCTGCAGCTGACTTTCTTGGAGGAAAATACCTTACCGGCTGCAGCATCTATGTAACTGTTGAGCCCTGTATGATGTGCGCCGCTGCACTCGGATGGAGCCAGGTATCATCTGTAATTTATGGATGCGATGATGAAAAAAAAGGCTATTCACTTAACCCGCAACCGCCGCTTCATCCCAAAACAAACATAAAGAAAGGTGTACTTGAAGATGAGTGCAGCTTACTGATTGTAAGCTTTTTCAGAACAAAAAGGAATAAAAAGGGATGACAGTCCGTTCTCTTTAAAGAAAGATAACAGGTTAAAAGAATAAATATTATGACATTCGATAACAGCAAAACAATTATCAGAGGCAGGATAAGGCTATTCACAGCAACTGTAATCTTACTTGGATATATGGTACTTGCGTATGTGGCCGGAATAATAAGGTTCCCTTTCATGGGGCTGAGTGATACACTACTGACGATGATCCTTGTAGGGATATACCTTTTCATAGTAATATACCCGATGGTGCTTAACTATCAGTATATAAGCTTCTCTGATGATGAGGACAAGATTGTTTTCCGATATTTCTTTTCAGGGATAATTGGCGGAAAAAAGAACTCAGTTGAGATTAAGAAATCAGATTTTGCCGGATACCGCAGAGACAAGAAGCTTTTTGGACTTATTCAAAGCGTGACGCTCTTTCATCAGCTTCCCCAGGGGGTGGCGAAGTATCCGCCCGTATATATAAGTAATCTTTCTGCCAGAGAGAGGGGAAGGTTGCTTAATTCCCTGTATACACTTACTCCTCACGATGCAGACGAGGCAAAAGAATAACATGAGCAAAATCATATTTAATCATGCTGCGGAAAGTGACCTTTGTGCTTTCATTTTCAATCATTAATATCAATCTAAATCAATAGCTATGAACGTCGATAAGATAATGAGCAACCTCGAAAAGAAGCATCCTGGTGAGGTTGAGTACCTGCAGGCTGTAAGAGAAGTTCTTGAATCGATCGAGGAGGTTTACAATGAGAATCCGCAGTTTGAATCTGCAAAAATCATTGAAAGAATAATTGAACCCGACAGGGCTATAATGTTCAAGGTTCCATGGGTTGACGATGAAGGTAACGTCAGGATAAACCTTGGTTACAGGGTCCAGTTCAACAATGCAATCGGCCCATATAAGGGAGGTCTGAGGTTTCACCCGAGTGTAAACCTTTCTATACTTAAATTCCTTGGCTTTGAGCAGATCTTCAAGAATTCGCTGACGACGCTTCCTATGGGCGGTGGCAAAGGCGGTTCTGATTTTGATCCCAAAGGCAAATCAAATGCTGAAGTAATGCGCTTCTGCCAGGCATTTATGCTTGAGCTCCGGAAATACATTGGTCCTGAAACTGATGTTCCTGCCGGTGACATTGGAGTAGGTGGGCGTGAGATCGGCTTCCTTTACGGAATGTACAAGAGGCTTGCCGGTGAACATTCAGGTGTTCTTACAGGTAAAGGCATCAACTGGGGTGGTTCACTTGTTCGCCCTGAAGCTACAGGTTTTGGCTGTGTCTATTTTGCCAAGGAGATGCTTGCAACACGCGGTGAAAGCTTCCAGGGGAAAAGAGTTGCTATTTCAGGTTTCGGAAACGTGGCATGGGGTGCAGCTCTTAAGGTCACTGAACTTGGCGGTAAGGTTGTAACAATTTCTGGTCCCGACGGATATGTTTATGATCCGGAAGGCATTTCAGGCAAGAAAATAGATTACATGCTTGAACTTCGCTCTTCCAATGAGGATATAGTTAAGCCATACTCCTTCGAATTTCCGGGTGTTGAGTTCCATGAAGGAAAACATCCATGGGAAGTTAAGGTTGATATTGCGCTTCCATGCGCAACTCAGAATGAGCTTAACGGAGATGATGCCGAGAGACTTGTAAAGAACGGTTGCATATGTGTCTGCGAAGGTGCTAATATGCCTTGCACACCTGAAGCAGTGGAGATACTCCAGAAAAACGGATTGCTGTTCGCACCCGGGAAAGCTGCCAACGCAGGCGGTGTTGCAACATCAGGACTTGAAATGTCTCAGAATTCGATGAAACTGAGCTGGAGCAGGAATGAGGTTGATGGCCGTCTTCATGAGATAATGTGCAATATTCATTCCCAGTGCCTGAAACATGGAAAACGTGAAAACGGGTACATTGATTATGTAAAAGGGGCAAACATCGCAGGCTTCCTCAAGGTTGCAAATGCAATGCTCGATACGGGCGTGATTTAATAAAATTTTTTAATATTCTTTCCATTGCAGAGACGGCCATATTGGCTGTCTCTGCTTTTTTTTGTATATTTGGTATTGTCTCAACTTCTCGTGCCATGTCGGAAATATCTCTTAAGCATAAAATTGCCTTAAGCCTTATACCCCGTATCGGGGATATAAATGCCAGGAAGCTTGTTGCCCATATAGGGTCTGTGGAGGCCGTCTTTAAGGAGCCCTACACTTCGCTAATGAAGATCCCGGGAATAGGATCGAGCCTTGCAAAATATATTTGTGAACGCTCCTATCTTGAAGCGGCTGAGAAGGAGGCTGTTTATATTGAAAAAAACAATATCAGAACTTTTTTTTATCTCGATTCCGAATACCCTTTCAGGCTCCGGCAGTGTGATGATTCGCCTGTGATTTTTTATTTTATCGGGAACTGCGATCTGAACGCCCATAAAATACTAAGTGTTGTTGGCACAAGGAATGCTACAAGCAGGGGTAAGGAGATCACAGAGAGGATAATCTCCGGCCTCGCTCACGGACACCCTGATCTTATTATAGTGAGTGGCCTTGCCTACGGAATAGATATTGCCGCCCACAAAGCTGCTCTTGCCAATAACCTCCTGACTATCGGTGTCCTTGGACACGGATTTAAGACAACATATCCCTCGGTTCACAGATCGGTAGCTGAGACAATGAAAGGGAAAGGGGGACTGATATCAGATTTCCTTTCAGATGAATTGCCTGAAAGAAACAACTTCATAAAGCGGAACAGGATAATTGCCGGCATTTCCGATGCGACGCTTGTTGTTGAATCCGGTATCAAAGGCGGAGCTCTTATAACAGCTGATATAGCCGGATCCTATAATCGCGATGTGTTCGCAGTTCCTGGTCGGACTGAGGATCAATGGTCATCAGGCTGCAATGGCCTCATTAAGAGAAATAAAGCAGCACTTGTTGAGAACCATGATGATATTGAATATTACCTTGACTGGAAACCTGAAAAATCCAGGGTCCCTCAGCAGCAACTCCTTTTCAATGAGCTTTCTGATGAAGAAAGGCAAATTTTTGAGACCATTAACAGAGAGGGCGAAATGAATATTGATCATATTTGCCGTGTAACGAATATCCCCGTTTATAAACTTTCCGCCATGCTCTTACAGATGGAATTTAACGGAATAATTAAATGCTATCCGGGTAACATCTACAGGATAGTAAACTAAAGCCATTTAAAATATCAACTTACCACATCATTAAAGAACAAGTCTTCTATTGTTGCAATGATTTTTTAACTGTTTTTTAAGCCCTAATCTTCAATTGATTAATATTCAAGTTAAATTATTTTTTGCTTTGTAATCTGCATAACTATTTCTAATTTTTCCCTTCATAATTCAATTCGTTCTTAAACCTTAATTAAATAATTTAAAACCGACAATTATGGATCCAAGAGTTCAACAGTTCATGGCAATGATAAAAGCCAAGAACCCGGGTGAGAATGAATTCCACCAGGCAGTTCAGGAAGTATCCGAATCGCTGATACCATTTATCGAAGAGAATCCCAAGTACAAGCATGCGAAAATTCTGGAAAGAATCGCTGAACCTGAGAGGACAATTATCTTCAGGGTTCCATGGCTTGATGATAAAGGAGAGATACAGATCAATCGCGGGTTCAGGATCGAGATGAACAGCGCAATAGGCCCATATAAAGGCGGACTTAGATTACACCCGACAGTAAACCTTGGCATCCTGAAATTCCTTGCATTCGAACAGGTATTTAAAAATAGTCTTACAACACTTCCTATGGGCGGTGGAAAAGGAGGATCTGATTTTGATCCTAAAGGCAAATCGGACAATGAAGTGATGAGGTTCTGCCAGAGTTTCATGACGGAGCTGTTTCGCCACATCGGACCAGACACTGATGTCCCTGCTGGTGATATTGGGGTCGGAGGACGTGAAATAGGTTTCCTCTTTGGCCAGTATAAAAGGCTGAAGAATGAGTTCACAGGGGTCCTGACAGGAAAAGGCATTGAATGGGGTGGTTCACTGATACGTCCTGAAGCAACAGGATACGGCGCCACATATTTTGCAGAGGAAATGCTCAAGACAAGGGGTGAAAGCATGAAAGGGAAAATTGTCTGTATCTCCGGATCAGGGAACGTTGCCCAATATGCTGCCGAGAAGGTTACACAGATGGGAGGAAAAGTTGTCACGGTATCAGATTCTGATGGCTTTATATATGATCCGAAAGGCATTGATGCCGACAAGCTTAATTTCATTATGGAACTTAAAAATGTAAGGCGCGGAAGGATCAAGGAGTATGCAGAAAAATATGGCGTGGAATATTTTGAAGGCAAAAGGCCATGGGGTATTAAATGTGATGTTGCCATGCCAAATGCGACCCAGAACGAGATAAATGAAGAGGATGCAAAGACTCTTGTCAAAAACGGCTGTATCTGCGTTTCTGAAGGTGCCAACATGCCGTCAACAATTGAAGCCGTTAATGTATTCCTTGGTGCACGGATACTTTACGGACCCGGCAAAGCTGCCAATGCAGGCGGTGTAGCAACATCAGGTCTTGAGATGACCCAGAACTCAATGAGACTTCCATGGTCGCGCGAAGAGGTTGATGCAAGGCTTCATTCAATTATGATAAACATCCACCAGACATGTGTTACCTACGGCAAAAAAGATAACGGGTTCATCAACTATGTCGATGGAGCCAATATAGGAGGGTTTGTAAAGGTTGCGAATGCAATGATCGCCCAGGGTGTTGTTTAATCAATTACAATAAAATCCTGAAAGGCTGTAAATTTTTGCAGCCTTTTTTTTAACTCACACTAAATACCTCTCCCGGGAGAAATGTACCTGTTCCGGATATAATTAAAACCCCTCCCTCCCGGGGAAGTGGCCGGGGAGAGGTTTTTTTTCTATTTTTGCACCTTGAATCAGAAACTGTATGCATCTTATCGATACACATTCTCACCTTTACCTGCCTGAATTCGACAACGACAGGGACGAAAGCGTAAAGAATGCCCTCTCATCGGGGGTCGGTAAGATTCTGCTGCCAAATATCGACGCGAAATCGATGGCCCCCATGTTGTCAGCCGTTAACAGATTCAAGGGTATTTGCTTCCCGATGACCGGCCTGCATCCAACGTCCGTACAGGAGGATTGGAAAGTTCAACTGAATGAAATTCTGAGTTCACATCCCCTAAAGCAATTTGTGGGTATCGGAGAGATCGGGATCGACCTGTACTGGGATAAAACTTTTATCGACGGGCAGATTGAAGCATTCAGGCTTCAGCTCACTATGGCAGTTGAGAATAATCTTCCTGTTGCGATACACTCACGTAATGCCTTTCATGAAATATTTTCCGTGCTTGAGGAATTCAGGGGGAAAAATCTCAGGGGAGTGTTCCACGCATTTTCAGGTGATCTGGAAACTGCCAGAAGGGTAATAGGCCTTGGGTTCAGGCTTGGCATAGGAGGCATTGTCACATTTAAAAACTCCGGCCTTGAAGAGGTCGTCCGTAGCATAAGCCCTTCAGACCTGGTCCTTGAAACTGATTCTCCTTACCTTGCTCCGGTCCCTCACAGGGGAAAAAGGAATGAGAGTTCGTACATTCGCATAATTAACAGGAAGCTTGCAGATCTGTTCGGGATGGATCCTGAAGAGGTTGCATCAATAACTACACAAAATGCAACCGAACTATTCAATCTGTAATATGGCATCGGGAAAAGAAATATCAATTCTGATAATTTACACTGGCGGTACCATAGGCATGGCCAATGATCCTGTAACCGGCTCGCTTGTTCCACTAAACTTTTCTGACCTGTCCGACCAGATACCCGAGCTGAAAAGGTTCGGGTACAAACTTCGCTCTGTTTCCTTCGATCCGGCGACAGACTCTTCCAATATAGAGCCAGAAACCTGGGTTAATATGGCATCAATTATCGAAAAGAACTATGATTACTACGACGGGTTCGTTATACTTCACGGAACAGATACCATGGCCTATTCGGCCTCAGCTCTGAGCTTCATGCTTGAAAACCTTGAGAAACCTGTAGTATTTACCGGGTCCCAGCTGCCAATAGGCATGCTCAGAACCGACGGTAAAGAGAATCTTACCACGGCCATCGAAATCGCAGCTGCAAGGGAAAATGGGATGCCCATGGTTCCTGAAGTATGTATCTATTTCGATAGCAAGCTTATGAGAGGTAACCGCACAACAAAGATAAGTGCTGAACAGTTTGATGCCTTCGATTCTCCAAACTACCCTGCCCTGGCTGAGGCCGGCCTTCATATTAAATTCAGTAACAGTATAATTAAATATCCTGTAATAAGAAGGGACCTGACAGTTCACAGAAAAATTGTCACAGATGTTGCGCTGCTTAAACTTTATCCGGGGATCAGCCCTCAATTTGTAAAAGCGGTGGCACATACAAAAGGGCTGAAAGCTCTTATTCTTGAGACCTTTGGAGCTGGGAATGCTCCTACCTTCAAATGGTTTCTTGACGAACTAAGCGGTTTTATAAACAAGGGAGGACTTATTCTTAATGTTACTCAATGTCACGGAGGTACAGTTGAGATGGGCCTGTATGAAACAAGCAGGGAGATGCTCAATGCCGGAGTAATAAGCGGTAGAGATATTACATCCGAAGCTTCTGTTACCAAATTAATGCACCTTCTTGGCCGGTTTGATTCGAGGGAAAAGGTTATCCTGTATCTTAACAAATCGCTTGCCGGCGAAATAACCTGACACTTTTTTATTGACAATATTTTTGCTTAATTTGCGCCGCCGTTCCACACCGGCGAATAAACTCAGGCTATTAAGGAGAGATGCAGGAGTGGTTTAACTGGCACGCCTGGAAAGCGTGTGTCCTGCTAGACGCGGGACCGGGGGTTCGAATCCCCCTCTCTCCGCAAAGCCAAAACAAAAACCACACGCCTCTGGCGTGTGGTTTTTGTTTTTATGAAGGGACCGGTGGAGCTTGCTCCGACAGGGACCTGAATAAAAACAAAACACCCGGCGGAGCCGGGTTTGTTTTGGCTTTGCAAGGAGCCCGCCCAGGGGATCACGTGCGAAGCGAGTAATCTTATCAGTCTTTCGCTCCGTTAAATATTTACCTCAGTCTGAAACATATCGTAATGGTTTTGATTATTTTTGTTTTATGACCAAAAAGAAGATATTAGTGACCGGAGGAGCCGGATTTATTGGCTCGCATCTATGCGAAAGACTCTTAAATGAAGGGAACGAGGTGGTTTGCCTTGACAATTATTTTACCGGACAGAAGCAGAATGTTGTGCATCTTTTAAAAAACCCCTATTTCGAACTGATACGTCACGATGTCACAACGCCTTTTTTTATCGAGGTCGACGAAATCTATAACCTTGCTTGTCCTGCCTCACCTGTTCACTACCAGTATAATGCAATTAAAACTATTAAAACTTCAGTAATAGGAGCTGTAAACATGCTTGGCCTTGCTAAAAGGATAAAGGCCAGAATACTTCAGGCTTCAACAAGCGAGGTTTATGGTGACCCAAAGATTCACCCGCAGATAGAGTCGTACTGGGGCAATGTTAATCCTGTAGGAGAAAGGGCTTGCTATGACGAAGGCAAGAGAGCTGCCGAAACTCTGTTCGTGAATTATCATAAACAGAATAACGTAAGAATAAAGATTATCCGCATTTTC
>JBBIIS010000072.1:0-14353 GCA_037446375.1 Bacteroidota bacterium
GCTACTGTCCGGGAACAAGCTTCTGCGGGGCTTCAATAGGGAAGCTTGATGCACTTATTTTTATTGGAGGATTGTTTATCGGCGTACTCATATTCGGGCTTGGCTATAATTTATGGTCGGGAATGTATATGGCGAAATTCCTTGGATCTCCCAAGGTAAGCCAGACACTTGGACTGTCGGACGGAGTATTTGCTTTCCTGCTTATTTTAGTTGCACTCTCAATGTTCCGGGTTGCAGAATGGGCAGAGAAGAAGTTTCCGAGGGAAGAGTATTAAATTAAAGCTAAAAATAAAAAGTGATTGAATTGCTGATCGAAGAATTACATGACAATAAGAACTTAATAAAAATAATATGAAACCACTTAAGCTTTTAGCACTGTTCATCATACCGATGGGAATTATTATTGCAGCTGTTCCGCAGAATAAGACAAAACCCTATAAGCTGACAGCAGACCAGCTTCTTGGAGAAGCCAACAACCGTACTCAGTATATTGCACCAGAAACTGTTGCCGATATGATAATCAAAAAGGATCCTTCATTAAGGCTGATTGATGTAAGGAGCCAGGATGACTTTGAAAAGTTCAGTCTTCCGGGTGCGATCAACATCCCTGTTTCTGATCTTCTTTCAGACAAGTATACCGATATTTTAAACCAGGATGTCAGGATGAATGTATTTTATTCGAACGGTACTATTACGGCAAATGAGGCATGGATGGTTACCAGACAGCTTGGCTATAAAAATAATTTTGTACTGGAAGGGGGGCTGAATTACTGGTTTGATGCTATTCTAAATCCACAGAAGCCTTCATCTACAAGCCCTGATGAGGAGTTTGCCAAATATGATTTTCGTCAGAGCGCCGGAAAGGCTCTTGGTGGCGGGCTCACTGTTCAGACAACCCAGATTAAGAGTACATCTTCTGACAAGCCGGCTTTGCAGCCTGCACCGAAGAAGAAGAAGGTCTCAGGCGGTTGCTAGTACCTTTCTAAAATTTGTAAACCGGGGTCCGGTCATCGGACCTCTCATGACCCCATTCAGCTCTTATCTCCTCAAGAATTTTCCTTATCTCATCGGTATCGGTTGTCGTCAGAAGCTTTAGCCGGGTATCCCTGAAATGGGACAAACCCTTGAAATAGTTCGATAGGTGACGGCGCATTTCGAAGATTGCCCTGTTGCCAGATTTATAGCTCAGCGATTTGTTGAGATGGGAGAGTGCAAGGTCGACTTTTTCGCTGACGGTTGGTTCGGGCAGTATCTCTCCTGTATCGAGGTAATGGCGTATATCCCTGAAGATCCATGGACGTCCGACTGTTGCACGGCCTATCATAATACCGTCAACCCCATATTTTGAAAAATACTCTTTTGCTTTCTCGGGTCCGTCAATATCTCCATTCCCGATGACCGGAATATGCATTCTGGGATTGTTTTTCACTTCGCCTATCAGTGTCCAGTCGGCAGCTCCCTTATAGAACTGGGCCCTTGTCCTGCCATGAATTGTCAGCGCTTTTATTCCTGTATCCTGAAGCATTTCAGCCACTTCAACTATGTTTTTGCTTGAATCATCCCACCCGAGACGGGTCTTGACAGTTACAGGGAGCTTAACGGCATTCACAATCTCTTTTGTCATCCCGATCATCAGGGGAATATTCCTGAGGATACCCGCCCCGGCGCCCCTGTTGGCGATCTTTCTTACGGGACATCCGAAATTTATATCGATGAGGTCGGGAGATGCAGCTTCGGCAATATGTGCAGCTTCCACCATGGCGTCAATCAGGTGTCCATATAACTGGATTCCCATCGGCCTTTCAAAATTGAAAATATCGAGTTTCTTTACACTCTTTTCTCCGTCCCTTATAAGGCCATCCGATGAGATGAATTCAGTGTACATAAAGTCGGCCCCGAACTCTTTGCAGACCATCCTGAATGAAGGATCTGTTATATCCTCCATAGGTGCTAGGAAAAGCGGCTTGTCCCTTAGTGCTATGTTTCCGATATTCAATTGAATTTTATTAATAGTTGTTAATGCCTAACTTGGCGCAAAATTAGTAAAATGGCTGAGATTGCCAGAATATTCAGATTTGATGATCAGCCTCCGCTGGTCCAGCTTATATTTTCGTTCTGCATCGTTATAGTTGCAGGTACAATATTTTTCTGGCTGTTTATAATGGCAGGATCACTTTTCTTCGGGATTGCTCCCGGAAGGATGGTCCTTTTACCCGGATCGTATCCCGATGCCAAAGGAGGGGTAATATTAAAGTATATTCAGTTTTCGCAGCAGGTTGGCTTATTCCTTCTTCCCACTTTGATTGTTACTCATTTAATACGGACAAGCAATGAATCTTACCTGAAGCTTGACAGGTACCCGTCAGTCATTAAGATCATTGCTGTTGTCTTCCTAGCCATGATTTTAATACCGGTTCTGAACTATACCGGAGTACTGAATTCCAGGATGGTTCTTCCCGAGGACCTTTCAGCCATTCAAAGATGGATCACAGCAAAGGAGTATCAGGCTTCGCGTTTGACTGAAATTCTCATTACCTCTCCGGGGGTACTTACACTTGCGCTCAATGTTTTTATACTTGCCGTAGTGCCAGCATTCTGCGAAGAGTTTTTATTCAGGGGCCTTCTGCAGCAGCTTATGAAAAAGGTATTAAGGTCATCGCATGCCGGTATATGGATGACAGCAATTATTTTCAGTTCAATTCATTTCCAGTTTTTAGGATTTCTTCCAAGGCTGATACTCGGGCTGGTCTTCGGTTACCTTTTTTACTGGACAGGCAGTCTCTGGTATTCAGTTATCGCCCATTTTGTGAACAACATAATACCTGTTGTCTATGCATATTTCAACGGTTGGCGAGCTGTAAGCGAACAGGTATCGGCAAGTCCGGAAACTCCGGGGGACTTCCCTTTTTATGCAGTAATATTATCAGGACTGATCCTGTTCTATTTCTGGAGAGAGTCTAGGAGCATATCAGTTGAGGAGGTTGAAAGCTCCCCGGGTGATAAATCTGCTGAGGCCTGAATGTTTTCTGATGCGATTTTATCCAGCTCACTCTTCCTGAAAAAATATATGAGACCGTACTCCTCGCATTTTGATCTTCTCTCACGCTCATCAAGATCTGAAAAATAAGCCTCAACTTCATTCCAGAGATTAAGTATCATCTGATCGGATTCGGACCTGAATTCTGCATTTTTCCTGGCATACTCAAGTGTTCTCTTTGAAAGAGTTGTATTGTAGTTAAGAGCGTCTATATATTGTTCGAACCGCACTTTAACAACTGCTATTGTAGGATTTGTGATGGGACTGCCACCTTTCTTTATCCTGAATTCTTCGCCGTCAATTATTCTTCGGCCCCAGCTAAGAAGCTCGTTCTCCGTGTTAAGTGAAGGTACGGTGGAATCATTTGTCGGCAGACCATAAAAAGCCCTTGTCTCGGCAGGTAATTCACCGCGGTATATAGCCATATTCATGACCCTGATAAAATGCGTAAGATATATCCTGGACTTCCTTACAATATCATTGTAGCTTTTGCTCTTCTTTAGCTGAGAAGCCTGAGCCTGACGCTGCAGGTGGATATTCTGTTCAAACAGCGGAAGGAACTTCTGAAGCTGTACAAGTATTTTTGAGGAAAATGCGAGCTTGTGAGGAGGCATTTCATGTCCAAGTTCCAAAGCTTTTTTAAGCGTTCTTATTCTGGCACTGTCGGTGTTAGGTAAGCGGCGATAAGGCATTTTATTTTTGTTAATAAGATGTTGACAACAGATGCGAATATAATAATATTTTGTTAATAACAAAGAGTATTCGCAAATTTTATAATTGAAAATGAGAAGAATAAAAACTGAAAAACAATTTTTACCCGGAAAGAATCCTTATTGTTAAAAACTTCATTTTTATATTCTTGCCATAGCAAGAAATGCAGAGTGCAATGTGACAGTAAGAACCAGGTAGAGATTTCTTGCCTTTTCAGGAGAGAGATTGAAAAATTTATATCTGATTGAGTTATGAGTGCATCCGGCAAGGCAATCTCCGCAGAGCGTGCAGGTAAGGGAAGGTTTTCCTTTTTTTATATCAGAAGCGTTAAGCGCGTCATATTTACAGAAAGATGTGCAGTGCATGCAGAGAGTGCAGCTGGTGTCGATATACATCCTGAATGGATTTACAGTTTTAATAAGGTTAACTACTGTACCGACAGGACAGTAAAGTGTACAATGGACCATCTTTTTTCTCTTTCGTGAAAAGAAGATCATTACGGCGATGCCGGTTATTCCAAAAGTGACAGCAAAAATGGTTGCTGCGAATATTGAGGCTTTAAGCCACCTGAGTAAAATGGCAGAGAATATAACAAGGAACAGGAAAGTACTCTTTATTGCTGTTTTTTTTAAAAGCAGTTCCCTAGTAGTTTTTCCCTTTGATGCCAGATTGTCGAATGCTCCGAAATAGCATAGCTGGCTGCACCAGGCAGGACCAGTCAGAATGACCGTACTTAAGAAAAGGATAGTCATAACTGAAAGCTGTCCGCGGTATATGGGCCCCGCTATTATCATCATAGGAACCGGCAGGTGAAGCTTCCCGGTCATGAGAAATTTGTCAGCACCGCATAAACCAATTATAAGCTGTGAGAAGAAGACAACTGAAAAGATTGTCCAGGTAATTGTTCTGAACCGGGGTACTTTGTTTCGGTCCTCCATCTTGTGAGCAATAAATGCCCCGTAAAGTGAGATCAAAAATATTTCGATCCAGCCCGCTCCCCTGATAAATCTTTCAGCGAGTATGATCGGCTTTGCAAGCCTGACCTCAACAAATCCAAGGAGTACGAAGGTGAGAAGGAAAACCGAAATTGACAGGCTGTATTTTTTCATGCTATTTCAGGATCCTGTTCTTTTTTACCTCTTTCCTGTAAACTTTCTTTGCAAGGCTTTGCACCGATTCCTCGGTCAAAAGTTTCTCTATTCTTTCCCTTACAGGAGAGTATTTTTCGTGCATCGGGCACGGATTGTCGTCATTGCAATGCTTAAGTCCGAAGCCGCAGCTTGAAAATGAACTGCTGCCCTCTATTGCTGAGATCAGCCTGTCAAGCTTAAGATCGGGTTTACCGGGGTCGAAAAAGAAACCGCCACCCTTTCCTTTTATTGATTCAACAAATCCGGCCCTTACCATCTTCTGGAGTATTTTGGCTGTAAAAAACTGAGGGGCCTCAATTTCAGTTGCGACCTCTACAGTTCCGGGCCGCCGCCCCTTTAAATTCTGCAGGTTTATGTAAACCAAACCTCTCAATGCGTACTGGGTTTCCTTGTTGAACATAATTTTTTATAGAATGTGACCACCGCCACAAAGTAAATAATTTTTTATCAAAATACCAAAAGACCATTTTGTCTTTTAATAAATTTGTTTATATCTTTGCAGCAGATTCTTACAATTTTCAAATTTTTTAAACCAATAGATATGAATAGTGCAACAGCAAATCTGGAGAATGATCATGTTCACATTCTTAAACTGACCTCAATAATGGAACGGATCACAAGGTCCGGGTCACCCGATACCGGTCATATTGAAACTGTGATCGATATAATAAGAAATTTTGCAGACGGTATCCATCATTCGAAGGAAGAGAGCCTCCTCTTTCCGAAGCTTGAAGAGAAAGGGTTTTCACCTTATCAGGGCCCGGTAGCAGTAATGCTTCACGAGCATGTTGAAGGCCGTAACTATGTTAAGGGGATAGTTGAAAACCTTTCACTTTACATGGAAGGCGACAAGGAGGCGTTGAAAGCCATCTATACAAACATGACAGGCTACTCAAAACTTCTTGAGAACCATATTGCAAAGGAGAATAATGTACTTTTCAGAATGGCCGATAATGTTCTGTCGGGGGAAGAACACTCGACGCTTTTAAAGCAGTTCGGGACGGAGGAGAACAATGCAAAATCAGGCAAAACGCCTGACTATTATATTGCAGAAATTGATGCACTTGCCGGAATCTATCTGAAAGACTGACGATAAGAATTCTCATTTATAACCTAATATATACTTTATGAAAACCAGAAACCTTTGGTACGGATTTATTACAGTAATGGTACTATCATTTGCTGTACTCCTCTATTTCGGAAGAGAAATATACAGGCAGGCACCTCCTGTTCCTGTCAGTGTGAGAACCCCTGACGGGAAAGTGCTTTTCACAGGGCGGGATATTAAGGACGGGCAGAATGTATGGCAGTCGATGGGAGGACAGGAGATCGGAACCGTATGGGGCCACGGAGCGTATCAGGCTCCCGACTGGAGCGCAGACTGGCTTCACCGTGAGGCTGTATACCTAATCAACTCAATGTCCCTTTCATCAGACAGTTTACCTTTTGAGAAACTCACCGAGGAGAAAAAAGCATCTCTTAAAGTGAGGCTCCGGAATGAGATCCGTGCAAACAAATATGATCCTTCAACAGGAATACTTACGATATCAGCGGCAAGGGCTGCTGCAATCGGATCAAACAGTAAATACTATGGCAGTTTATTTACAAATGACCCATCATTTGCCTCTCTTAGAGATGCATACAGTGTAAAGGAAAACTCGCTTAATGACCCGGAGCGTGTCAGAATGCTTAACGCATTCTTCTTCTGGACCTCCTGGGCATGCATCACTCAGCGTCCGGGCATGGATATTACTTATACAAATAACTGGCCGGCCGATGAGCTAGTCGGGAATAAGCCTTCAGGATCACTTATACTATGGACCGGATTCAGTGTTATTGTTCTGATAGCCGGAATAGGACTAATGGTTTGGTTCTACGCAAAAAGGAGGGATGAGGCAGCGGAAATACTTCCCGTTGACTTTCCTTTGAAGAGTGAAAAACAGACTCCGTCGCAGAAAGCTACAGTAAAATACTTCTGGATCGTATCAGCACTGATCCTGGTGCAGGTAGTCATGGGAGTTATTACAGCCCATTATGGTGTGGAAGGGCAGGCCCTGTATGGTTTGCCCCTTTCAAAGATCCTTCCATATTCACTTTCGCGAACCTGGCATATACAGATAGCGATCTTCTGGATCGCAACATCCTGGCTGGCCACAGGCTTATACTATGCACCGGCGATCTCTGGCGCAGAGCCAAAATTTCAACGACTGGGCGTTAACCTTCTCTTCGGAGCACTTCTTGTCATTGTTGTGGGATCACTTACCGGGCAGTGGTTCGGTATAATGCAGAAACTTGGATTGATAACAAATTTCTGGTTCGGACATCAGGGATATGAGTATGTCGACCTCGGAAGATTCTGGCAGATATTCCTTTTCGCAGGACTTGTGATATGGCTTTTCCTCATGGGACGTGCAATATGGCCGGCACTTAAAAAGAAGACAGAGAGTAAAAACCTTCTTATACTTTTCCTTATTTCTACAATTGCCATTGCCGCTTTTTACGGTGCAGGACTCATGTGGGGAAGACAGACAAACCTTGCAGTTGCTGAGTACTGGCGCTGGTGGGTGGTTCATCTCTGGGTAGAAGGATTTTTTGAGGTCTTTGCCTCCGTTGTCGTTGCTTTTCTCTTTGTAAGGCTGGGCATTATCAGAGCCCTGTCGGCAACAACGGCTGTACTGTTTTCTACGATAGTATTCCTTTGCGGCGGGATACTTGGTACTTTTCATCATCTCTATTTTACAGGTACGCCGACAGCAGTTATGGCACTCGGTGCCACTTTCAGCGCACTTGAAGTAGTTCCACTTGTAATGATGGGATTCGAGGCATGGGATAATCTGAAAGTGAGCAGAAGCAATGAATGGATCAAAGCATATAAATGGCCTGTTTACAGCTTTATTGCTGTTGCATTCTGGAACCTTGTCGGTGCCGGTATATTTGGCTTCCTTATCAATCCGCCGATGGCACTTTACTATATGCAGGGTCTGAATACAACCCCGGTTCATGGTCATACAGCTCTTTTCGGTGTCTATGGAATGCTTGGAATCGGGTTGATGCTTTTCGTTTTTCGGGATATGAACAAGGAGGTCATCTGGAAAGAAAAATGGGTGAAGTTCGCATTCTGGAGCATCAACATCGGCCTTGCAGCAATGGTTCTTCTGAGTGTTCTCCCCATTGGACTTGCTCAGGCCGTGGCAAGTGTGAAGCATGGTCTATGGTATGCCCGCTCTGCTGAATTTCTGCATCAGCCGCCTCTTGTAACACTTAAATGGATGAGGATGATCGGCGATACAATTTTTGCCGCAGGCACAGTCGCTCTTGCATGGTTCATCTTTGGTTTAAAGGGTGGATGGAGCATAAAAAAATAGGTTGTTTTTCGCAAATAGGAGGGAGCGTCCGGGCATTATGCCGGGCGCTTTTATTTTTCCAAAATTATTTTACGGCTTGTTTGTTCATATTATAAGGCTTAGTACCTTAGTGCTTTATTAAATTGTAATTCAAAAAATCCGGAAAGATGTTCAAAAGCGAAGTATACTCAGCGAGGAGGAAAAAACTCCATGGACTGATGAAATCAGGGATCGCCCTTTTTATCGGGAATAACGAATCGGCTATGAATTATCCTGCAAATCCTTATCATTTCAGGCAGGATAGTGATTTTCTATATTTTTTCGGACTCGATATAATGGGCTTTGCGGCTGTAATGGATTTTGACTCAGGGGAGGATATCATATATGGGAACGACGCCGACATGGATGACATTATTTGGATGGGGCCCCAATCTCTCGTAAAGGACCTTGCCCTGAAATGCGGAGTTACAAAAAGTTTTTCTTTCACATCACTTGAGGAGAAAGTGAAGGGAGCTGGCTTACAGGGCAGAAAGGTTCATTTTCTTCCACCCTACAGGGGTGAAACAAAAATGACCCTCGGTTCTCTTCTCAAGGAAAATCCCTGCCAGATGAAGACCCTTGCCTCAATAGAACTCATCAAAGCTGTTGTCTCACTGAGATCAATAAAGGAGAGCTGTGAGATCGACGAGATCGAGAAGGCAGTCAATATTACGTTTGAAATGCAGGTGACTGCCATGAAAATGTGTAAGCCGGGCGTAAGGGAACAGGAGATATTCGGCGCAATTGAAGGTATAGCCTGGGCAAAAGGTTCCGGTCCCTCCTTCCCGACAATACTGAGCATAAACGGGCAGACCCTTCATAATCATAACCATGGTAATATAATACGCGAGGGAAGGATGATGGTGACAGATTGCGGAGCTGAATCTGATCTTCATTATGCCGGTGATATAACACGAACAACCCCTGTTGGCGGAAAATTCAACGAAAGGCAGCGGGATATATACGAGATCGTTTTAAAGGCGAACACTGAAGCTATAAAGTCTGCCGGACCCGGGAAATCAAATAAAGAACTTCACCTGATCGCTTGCAGAATTATAACTTCTTCGCTCATGGAGCTTGGATTGATGAAAGGCAATGCCGACGAGGCAGTTGCCGCAGGTGCACATGCTCTGTTTATGCCTCACGGGCTGGGTCATATGCTCGGACTCGATGTACATGACATGGAAGCATTCGGCGAAAACTTTATCGGATACAATGACACCGTTAATAGAAGTGACCAATTCGGGCTGGCTTTCCTGAGATTTGCTCTGCCCTTTGTTCCGGGACATGTATTTACGGTTGAGCCGGGGTGCTATTTTATACCCGAACTTATTGATCAGTGGAGATCAGAAAAGAAGTTCATGGAGTTTATAAACTATGATAAGGTTGAAAGCTTCAGGGACTTCGGAGGTTTACGCATAGAGGATGATATCCTGATTACACCAAAAAGCCATAAAGTACTGGGTAAGCCGATTCCAAAAACAATATCTGAAATAGAATCTGTCTGCGCGTAGGCAGTTCAATACGCCTTGTAGAATTCCCTGTTGAGCCTGGCGATATTGCTGAGCCTGATCTGTTTCGGACATTCTGCTTCGCATGAGCCGGTGTTTGAGCAATTGCCAAATCCAAGCTCATCCATCTTTTCTACCATCGCACGTACTCTCTCCTTTGCCTCAACTCTTCCCTGTGGAATAAGAGCAAACTGCGATATCTTGGCAGAAACAAATAGCATTGCTGAAGCATTTTTACAAGCTGCGACGCATGCTCCGCATCCAATGCATATGGCTGAATCAAATGCTTCGTCCGACTTCTTCTTCGGGATCAGATTGCTGTTTGCTTCTGGTGCAGAGCCGGTATTCACCGAGATATAGCCACCTGCCAGCTGTATCTTGTCAAAAGCAGATCTGTCGACTATGAGATCTTTTATTACAGGAAATGGCTTAGCTCTCCATGGCTCGATCCATACAGTCTGGCCCTCTTCAAAAAATCTCATTGAGAGATGGCAAGTAGTAATCGCAGGAACCGGTCCGTGAGGATGTCCGTTAATATACATTCCGCATGATCCGCAAATGCCTTCCCGGCAGTCGTGGTCAAACGCAACAGGATCCTTTCCCTCTTCAACAAGCTTCTTGTTAAGGGCGTCAAGCATTTCAAGAAATGCCATCTCCTGAGAAACATTATCCATCTGGTATGTTTCAAATTTACCCCTGGCTGCTGCATTCTTCTGCCGCCATATCTTCAGTGTGAGCTTCATAATTCCTTTATTGTTATTTTACAAATGATGTTTCAGGATTTCCAATTTCATGCTCAGGGCGAAGAGCACATGGCTCAGGGATTAGTTTTGCACTGCGCCCTTAGCCCTCTGCCCTGCGCTATTTATAGCTTCTCTCTTTTAATTCAACAAATTCAAATTTGAGATCCTCCTTATGAAGAACATGAGGCTGATCCTCACCTGCATATTCCCAGGCCGCAACATAGGCAAACTCTTTGTCGTTGCGCTGGGCCTCTCCGTCAGCTGTCTGATATTCCTCCCTGAAATGTGCTCCGCATGACTCCTTCCTGTTGAGAGCATCAGTTATAAGGAGTTCGGCAAGCTCAAAGAAATCGGCAACCCTTCCGGCTTTTTCAAGCTCAATATTTAGTTCATCAGTAGTACCAGTGACCTTCAGATCTTTCCAGAACTCGTCCTTAAGTTCATGGACCATCGAGAGTGCTTTTTTCAGTCCCTCTTCATTTCTGACCATGCCTACACGATCCCACATAATCTTTCCAAGGCGCTTATGAAATGATGAAGCCGTCTGTTTTCCGCCTATTGAAATAAATTTGTTAAGGCGTTGGACTGCTGCCTTTTCTGCCTCCTCGAATTCAGGGGTATCTGTAGGGATCTTCGGCACACGGATTTCACCGGAAAGGTAATTGGATATGGTGTTTGGCAGAATGAAATATCCATCTCCGGAAGCCTGCATAAGGGAACTTGCACCGAGACGGTTTGAACCGTGATCGGAGAAGTTTGCTTCACCTATCGCGTAAAGTCCCGCGACGGTTGTCATAAGTTCATAGTCGACCCATAGTCCACCCATTGTATAGTGGCCTGCCGGATAGATTCTCATCGGATCTTCATACGGGTTGATGCCTGTAATTGTATTGTACATCTCAAATAGGTTCCCGTATTTATTTTCAATTGCCTTCTTTCCCTGTTTTTTGATGGCATCCCTGAAATCGAGGTTGACAGCAAGACCGGTTGGCCCGACGCCGTATCCGGCATCACATCTCTCCTTGACAGCCCTTGAAGCCACATCCCTTGGTACAAGGTTACCGAATGCCGGATATCTTCTTTCAAGAAAATAATCTCTCTCTTCCTCGGGGATCGAATTTGCCGGCCTTGTATCATTCTTAGCCTTCGGAACCCATATCCTGGCATCATTCCTGAGCGATTCGGACATAAGGGTAAGCTTTGACTGGTATTCATTAAGCTGAGGAACGCTTGTCGGATGGATCTGAACAAAGCTCGGATTTGCAAAGAAGGCTCCCTTTTTATGGGCTTTCCAGGCGGCAGACGCGTTGGAATTAACGGCAAGGGTCGACATGTAGTATATTGTGCCATAGCCACCTGTAGCAAGTACAACAGCATGTGCTGAATGCCTTTCGATCTCCCCGGTTATAAGATTTCGCGTAATTATTCCGCGGGCTTTGCCACCGACTATAACAATATCGAGCATCTCCCTGCGGGGAAACATTTTCACATTCCCTTTCTTAATCTGCCTGTTCAGAGAGGAATAGCAGCCGAGGAGACACTGCTGACCGGTCTGTCCTTTTGAATAGAATGTCCTGGAGACCTGTACTCCCCCAAAAGATCTTGTATCGAGTGTGCCACCATAATCGCGGGCGAATGGAACACCAAGTGCGGTAAAGTGATCGATTACTTCATTACTTACTTCAGCGGCCCTGTAGACATTTGCTTCTCGGGCCCGGTAATCTCCACCTTTTATCATATCGTAAAAGAGCCTGAAGACTGAGTCTCCATCGCTCTGATAGTTCTTTGCTGCGTTTATCCCGCCCTGTGCTGCCACAGAATGGGCACGCCTCGGGGAATCCTGGTAGCAGAAGCTTTTCACATTATAGCCTAGCTCACCAAGTGCAGAAGCTGCCCCTGCCCCTGAGAGTCCGGTCCCTATCACAATAATGTCGAGTTTCTTTTTATTTGCGGGGTTGACAAGCTTGACATTTGCCTTGAACCTTGTCCATTTTTCTGAAAGTGGACCCTCGGGTATCTTTGAATTCAGGTTACTCATAATAATAGGTGTCTTTTAATATTAGCTGAACTGCCAGATTGAAATTGAAATGAATGCAAAGCCTGCAGGTATCAGAATTGCATATATCCAGGCAATAACCTTAACAACGGGTGTCCATATCCTGTGATTCAGGCCAAGTGTCTGAAATGCTGAATAGAAGGCATGATGAAGATGGAAGCCGAGAAGGATGAAACAAAACAGGTAGATATAGTCGTATGCAGATACTTTAAAGAGGGAATGGGCAACTCCATAGAAGTTCTCTGCATCGCCTTTTACAATTCCGAGCTTTATAAAATAGAAATTAAAAAAATGAAGTACGAGAAATACAAGGACCGTAGAGCCCGTCCAGATCATAAAGCGTGAAAATGAGTTAGCTTCTGATTTTTGTCCCCCTGCATATCCGATGGGTCTGGCAAGCCAGTTCTCTATCTGTAGGAAGATTCCATAGCCCAAATGGATCAGAATAGCTGCCATAAGCACGATCTCGAAGATCTTAACCAGCGGGAATGTAGCCATGAAGTGCGCAGCGGTATTGAATGGCCCCGGATCGCTTCGCAAAAGCAGAAAGTTAATAATCAGGTGAACCGGGAGAAAGGTAAGAAGAAACAACCCGGCCAATGCCATTACAAACTTTTTGGAGACAGAAGAGAATAAGATCTTATTCATTGATAATGAGATTTATAAAAGGCATAATTATTTATGGATGATGTAACAATTAATGTAAAGTTAATAAATCTAAAACAAAATGTTCTTCCTGCATTAAAAAGATAATATATATCAGTTTTGCCGATTAACCTTCAGGAAATAATTTATGGTTAAATTCGCAAAAAGGAGAAATAATGAAAAAATATGTCCATTTCAGGGGAAAGAAGATATTCTATTCTGAAAGCGGCAGCGGACAGCCGGTCCTGCTTCTTCACGGATATCTCGAGACAAGCGAAGTATGGGATAGATTTGCCTCAAGGCTCTCCGGTAAGTTCAGGGTTATAGCTATAGATCTTCCCGGCCACGGGAGTTCCGACATCTATGCAGAGGTTCATACAATGGAATTTATTGCAGCGATGGTAGAGGGATTTATGAATACCCTTGGAATAGAAAAAGCCATTATTGCGGGCCACTCTCTTGGCGGATATGCAGCTCTTGCCTTTCTTGAATTATTTCCAGGGCGTCTAAGCGGATATTGTCTGTTTCATTCACATCCTTTTGCCGACATTCCGGAGACAGTGCAAAAGCGGGAGAGGGAGATAATCATAGTTAAAGCCGGTAAGAAATTTCTTATGTATCCCGATAATGTAAGGCGGATGTTTGCTGACAATAATATTGAAAAATTCCACGATGAACTTGAACGTTCTAAAAAGATCGCTTCAACGATTCAGGCCGAAGGAATTATCTCAGTTATTAAAGGGATGATACAAAGGCCATCACGGCTTCAGCCAATGGAAGCGGGCAAAGCTCCATGCCTCTGGATACTTGGATCGCTGGATAATTACATTCCGCTTACGGTGAAGGACCGGGTAAAGCTTCCGCCGAATGCTGAATTATGTATTTTGAACAATTCAGGCCATCTCGGCTTTATTGAGGAAGAAGAAAAGTCTGCCGAAGCAATAACAGCATTTATAATGAAATACACCGGAATTTGACAGTTTTCACCCTCTCACCTCTCACCTTTCTAAACTCTCTGCTCTCCGCTCTCCGCCCTCTGCTCTCCGCCCTCCGGTCTCCGCCCTCCGGTCTCCTCTCACCTTTCTATACTCTTCGCCCTCCGCTCTCCGCCCTCCG
>JBBIIS010000073.1:0-14215 GCA_037446375.1 Bacteroidota bacterium
AATATTGAGCCAGTCCTGGAGGAATTCGCCTGTTACCCATGAGCCGTCAGGGATAGGAAGCATGGAGTCGCCCTTCAGCTGAAACGTTCGGTATTTCCGCTTATCGGAAAGGAAAGGGAGACGGAAGACAGGAAGCTCGCCGATATATTCAGGATCTGCATATCCTGTTGCATAACCTGCTTTTGCCTTTTCGGCGACAAGTTCTATGTTTTCTGAGTTATCCTTTCCGACAGTAGTCGTGAGTACCCTGAGATTGCTGCCCCTTATATATGCGTCATAGCCTCTTTCGAGTTCCCCGAGCTGACTCTCTGATAGGTGGGCAATATCCACTTTAAGAAGAGTATCTATTGATACATTGTAGTATCCCGAGAAGGATATAAGTATCTCAATACCCGGCTGGGCGATCCCGTTCTCATAACCGCTGAGGGTCGAACGCTTGAGGTTGAGGGCATACGCTGCTTCATCCTGCGTCCTCCCCTTCCTCTTCCTTAAAATTTTTATGTTGGATGCGAAATACATATAAAATATTTGATTATATTGTAGTCATTAAAATGATTAAATATTAATCAAAACTAAAATATATTTCTGATATAGACAAGAAAAAGTAAGTTTTTTTAAAATATTTTCTCTGTGAAACTCTGTGACTCCTCTGTGACCCTCTGTGTAAGTTTTTTTTGTTACACAGAGAGACGCAGAGTTAACTCAGAGAGATGCAGAGGCAAAAGATAGATGAATGATTTTAGCCGGCAATAATGAGCGTTCCGTACTGCACCTTGATCTCGATACGTTTTTCGTATCGGTAGAGAGGCTGAAGAACAGCAAGCTGAACGGCAGGCCTGTCATTATAGGAGGCATGTCGGACCGCGGTGTTGTATCAAGCTGCAGCTATGAAGCCAGGCGCTTCGGTGTAAGCTCCGCTATGCCAATGAAGCTTGCCCGCAACCTTTGTCCCGATGCAATAGTGATCCGTGGCGACATGGAGCTCTACAGCAATTATTCGAATATGGTGACAGATATAATAGCTTCAAAGGCGCCGCTTTATGAGAAAGCCTCGGTTGATGAGCATTATATCGACCTTACGGGCATGGACAGGTTCTATGGATGTAACCTCTGGTCGCACGAGCTTCGCCGCGAGATCATAAAGGAGACGGGGCTGCCTCTATCGATGGGTCTGTCGGTAAACAAAACAGTCTCGAAGATAGCCGCCGGAGAGGCCAAACCAAACGGAGAGATAGAGGTCGCAAAGGATATAGTCCTCCCTTTTCTCGACCCTCTCTCTATAAAGAAGATACCGATGATCGGCCAGAAAACCTATCATACCCTCCGCTCGATGGGCATCTCAACAATAAACACACTGAGGAATATACCTCCCGAGATGCTTGAAAGGCTTATGGGAAAGAACGGGATGGAGATATGGAAAAAAGCCAACGGCATAGATACAACTCCTGTAATAAGCTACTCTGAACAGAAATCAATAAGCACGGAGCATACTTTCGACAAGGATACAACCGACCTCGTAAGGCTCCACCAGCTGCTGGCAGGGATGGTCGAGAGGATCGCCTTCGACCTGAGATGCCAGGAGAAGCTTACTTCCTGCATCACAGTCAAGATCCGGTATTCCAATTTTGACACCCACAGCCTTCAGAAGCGCATCCCCTATACCGCCTTCGACCATGTGCTCACCGGTATAGCCAGGGAACTTTTCAGCCGCCTCTACCAGCGCAGGATGCTTATAAGGCTGATAGGTGTAAGGTTCAGCCATCTTGTAAGGGGTGTCCGGCAACTCGATATGTTCGACGATACCCCTGAAAAGGCGAACCTTTACCTGGCAGTGGATAACCTCAGGAAGCGTTTCGGGAGAAATGCGGTGCGCCGGGCTGTCGGGGTGATGACTACTGCCGAACGGGAGGAAAAAGCGCTTAAACAGCTCGAAAATGCCATTAAAGAGCAGAATATGATGGAGGAACGATTGAGAGGATGGAGATTTTAGCGTAGAGCGCAGAGTAAGAGAAGACAAAAGACAAAAGTAAAAAGGCAAAAGGAGAAGAGCTGACACAGAGAAGACACAGAGTACCACAGAGGCAAAACAGTGCAACTCCGTGGTTAATTCTTCGACCCCAGACCATGTACATCAACTGTCACACATATTACAGCCTGCGCTACGGAACAATGTCCGTTGAACAGCTTGTTCAGAAAGCATCTGAATACAACGCTGATGTGATAGCTCTTACCGATATAAACAACTCGACCGGCATGCCGGAGTTTGTTGCAGAATGCAATAAGAACGGGATAAAGCCGGTCGCCGGCATTGAATTCAGGAACCAGAATGAGCTTCTCTTCACCACCCTGGCCCGAAGCAAAGAGGGTATGCGCGAGCTTAATGAGTTTCTGACTCAGCATAACATAAGCGGCAATGGCATTGAGTTTCCTCCTCAACGCTTCAGCGATGCCTATGTAGTATACTCCCTAGAGAAGCTGCCGGAAAGAAAGCTTTTCGAAAATGAACGGATCGGCATAAGGCCTTCCGAGGTCAACAGCCTTCTTACACTATCGCGCCGCATTGAGGTCGATAAAATGGTAATTCTCAGTCCTGTAACATTCAGCAGTATCGAAGATATTCCTATTCATCAAAGCCTCAGAGCTATCGACAACAATATCCTCCTCAGTCATCTCAACCCATGGCAGTGCGCCGGGGATGATGAGTTCTTCAGAGAGCGGAAGCAGCTGTATATCATATACAGCAGGCATCCCTCAATAGTCAGGAACACTTCAAGCATGCTTGCCGACTGTAACCTGTCGATCGACCTGAAGAGCCTTAAGAATAAGCAGATATACTCGGCAAGCAGGTACGACGACAAGCTCCTTCTTGAGAAGCTTGCCTGGGACGGAATGGTCTACAGGTACGGAGGTAACAACAGCGAGGCAAGGAGGCGGATAAGGCATGAACTTGATATTATCGACAAGCTCGGCTTCTCTGCCTATTTCCTTATAACATGGGATATAATAAGATACTCAATGGCGAGGGGATTCTACCATGTCGGACGGGGCAGCGGGGCAAATTCCATTGTTGCTTATTGCCTGAAGATCACTAATGTTGACCCTATTGACCTCGACCTTTACTTTGAGAGGTTCATAAATCCGAAACGAAGCAGTCCGCCCGATTTCGACATAGATTATTCGTGGAAAGAGAGGGATGAGGTTCTTGACTATATTTTCAGGAGATACGGGTACGGTCATACTGCCCTGCTTGGCACAATGAGCACCTTCAGGGGCAAATCGATCGTGAGGGAGCTAGGTAAGGTTCACGGACTGCCAAAGGAGGAGATAGACGATCTTATTGATAATCCGTCATCCGAGGCAAACCGCAACGGGATAAGCGATAAGATATTTTCAACAGGAGTGCGCATAGCCGATTTCCCCAATATGAGAAGCATTCATGCCGGCGGTGTGCTTATCTCCGAAGAGCCTATAACCTGCTACACTGCCCTCGATATGCCGCCAAAGGGGTTCCAGACCACACAGTGGGATATGTACACAGCCGAGGAGATAGGATTCGAAAAGCTTGATATCCTCAGTCAGCGGGGGATCGGCCATATACGAGAGAGTGCCGAGATAATACTCCGCAACCGCTCCGTTGATGTCGATGTTCATGCGATACAGACGTTCAAGCACGATCCGAAGGTGAAGCAGCGCCTCAGGACAGGCGACACAAAAGGATGCTTTTATATTGAGAGCCCCTCAATGAGAGGACTTCTGCAGAAGCTTATGTGCGATGATTACAAGACACTTGTGGCCGCCAGCTCAATAATACGCCCGGGTGTCGCCAGGTCGGGCATGATGCGAGAATATATCTACCGCTTCCATAACCCTGGTAAGTTTGAATACATCCATCCTGTGATGAAGGAGCAGCTTGAGGAGACTTTCGGTGTGATGGTGTACCAGGAGGATGTTCTGAAGGTCTGCCACTATTTCGCAGGACTCGACCTGTCCGATGCCGATACGCTCCGGAGGGCAATGAGCGGGAAGCACAGGTCAAAGCAGGAGATGCAGCGCATTGTCGACAGATTCTTTTCAAATTGCAGGGAGAGAGGATACAGCGATGAAGTAACAAAAGAGGTCTGGCGCCAGATTGAGTCATTTGCCGGCTATTCATTCTCAAAGGCCCATTCTGCCTCATACGCCGTCGAAAGCTTCCAGAGCCTGTGGCTCAAGGCAAATTACCCGCTCGAGTTCATGGTGGCTGTCATAAACAATTTCGGCGGTTTCTACCGTACATGGGTATATGTGCACGAGGCCAGGCGCTGCGGCGCAGTGATCAGACTGCCATGCGTCAATATGAGCTCTTACAAGACAACAATATACAAGGAGGATATCTTTATCGGATTCATCCATATCGCCGGGTTACAGGAACAGCTTGCACGTTCAATAGAGGATGTCAGGCGTGCCGACGGACCTTTCACTGACCTTGATGATTTCATAAAGCGGGCATCTCCGGGGATCGAGCAGGTTACACTTCTGATAAGAGCCGGTGCATTCAGCTTCACTGGGAAGAAGAAAGCAGTCCTGCTATGGGAATCCCATATGTTGATTAACGCGAAGAAGGTGCAGTATGTGAAATCGCTTTTCTCCGCTCCTCCCCGTCCATTCTCACTCCCCGCACTTGAGCACCGAAGCATTGAGGATGCATACGACGAGATCGAACTGCTTGGTTTTCCCGTCACCATGAGCTGGTTTGATATGCTTGTGACAGCTTACAGGGGCGAGATATGCGCGCAGCAGATGATGGATTATAAAGGCAGGATGGTGAGGATGGTTGGTCACCTTGTGACTGTCAAGTATATTAAAACAATTAAAAACGACTGGATGAATTTCGGCTGCTTTATTGATTCCGAAGGTAATTTCTTCGATTCAACACATTTTTCGAGGTCACTCGAAAAGTATCCCTTCAAGGGAAGTGGCACCTATCTCCTTCTCGGCAAGGTTGTTGAAGAGTTCGGATTTCCTTCACTTGAAGTCGAAAAGATGGCGAAACTGCCGGTGAAGCCCGATAACAGGTACTGATCCGCGGAGGGCGGAGGGCAGGGAGAAGAGAGCAGAGAGCAGAGGGCGGAGGGCAGGGAGAAGAGAGCAGGGAGCGGAGAGCAGAGGGCAGTCTCTAGTCTATAGTCCCTTCATAATCAGATATTTCTTCAGATTTGCCAGTAAGATCTGGAAGATCATTCCGGAATACCGATGTTACCGACAACTCGTTCATTTTCCTGAAAGAATTTACCCAGAAATAGATGAATACCGGAAGGAAAATAAGAAGAAATATTTCCCTCTTTCCCATTAGAAGAAAATCATAAAGGCCATGCCAGGTAAATGGAACCAGGAAGGCAAGTGAAAGCTGTACATTTCTTTTATCGGGATAAAATCTTGCATTTGCGAGATGATAACCCATTACTGTACCGAATAATGCATGAGCAGGAACAGCAGTAAGGGCGCGCAAAAGACCTACTCCGTAACCGCCCTTGTAAACATAAAAGATGTTTTCAATCGCTGCGAAGCCAAGAGAAATAAAAACTGCATAAACTATGCCGTCGAATCGTTCATTGAAATCCCTGCTGCTCCAGAATAGAAGCATAAAGGCGAGAAGCTTTAATCCCTCCTCAGTTACTGATGCAACACCAAATGCCGTATAAAGAGGATTTAAAAGCCCTGGAAAAAGATCCGAAAACTGTCTTGAAAAATCTTCAATAAATACAATAGGAAAGACAATTAAAACTCCAGCTAGTAAAGCTTTTAAAAGATTGAGAATCGGTTCCTTTTCATATTTATCGCGTATATAAACATAAATAGCTATTATGACAACAGGTGCTAGGGCTATGTATAAAAGATTTCTGATCATTCAGTTAACAGCTTTGATTACACTTCTTATTCAGTCTCCATCCTGTTTGCCTTAAGTATCCCTTTAACGGAGAGTATCTTCTTAATAATTCCCTGTAGGATATTGTTGTTAGGTACCATTATGCTTAATATCCCTTCGAACATTCCGTCGTTGAAATTATAATTGAAGCTTCTCAGGCTTACGTTATATGATGCTATGATATCGGCTATCCTGTTCACTATCCCGATATCCTCAATGGCTGTTATTTTTACTGAGGCCCTGAATGACGGCATGTTCCTCGTATTTGTCCATTTCGCAGAAACAACCCTGTAGGGGTATCGGCCCATCATATAATGTGCATTCGGACAGCTAGTCCTGTGGATCTTTATCCCTTCCGATATTGTTATGAATCCGAAGATCTTATCGCCAAATACGGGGCTACAGCATTTTGAGAGCCTGTAGTCCAGCCCCTCGACCTTATCCTCAATTACAAGAAAATCTGCATATTGAGGTTCAGGATAATCAATTGCCTCCTTTTCCTGTACAGCAGGCGCGATGCCTGCTGGCTCTGCAGTTTCAGCTGGTTTCTGGAGGAACTCCTTGATCTCAAGCAGGTCTATCTTTTCCTGTGATATCATGAAGTAGAGGTCATGTGCGGTTTTCTGCTGGTACTTCGTCTGAAGCTTTTTAATTATCGCATCACCGAAAGTCATCTTCCAGTTCTTAAGCCTTCTCATGAGAATCTCCTTGCCATCTGCTGCTGCAATCGATTTTTCCTCATTTAGAAGCTGCTTGATCCTGTACTTGGCCTTTGAAGAAACCACAAAGGATAGCCAGTCCTGTTTTGGTTTCTGGTTCTTCGATGTCAAAATCGATACCCTGTCGCCGTTCTGCAGTACATACCGTATTGTAACATTCTTCCCGTTTACCTTGGCGCCAACGCAGGTTGATCCGATCTCTGTATGTATGTCAAATGCAAAATCAAGCACTGTTGAACCCATCTGCAGCTGCCTGAGATCACCTTTAGGGGTGAAGACAAAAACCTCATCGGAATATAATCCCGACCTGACCTGGTCGATGAAAGAAGAATCCTCCCGGTCGGATGATTCAAGTATTTCTCTCATTTGTGCAAGCCAGAGATCAAAATTACTCTCCCCTTTCAGCCCCTTGTATTTGAAATGAGCGGCTATTCCTTTCTCAGCTACCTCATCCATTCTTCCCGTGCGGATCTGCACCTCAACCCATTTGCCTCTGGGTCCGACAACGGTGGTATGAAGTGATTCATATCCGTTTGATTTCGGAACTGAAATCCAGTCGCGCATCCTGCTTGGATTAGGCTGATAAAGATCAGTAACAATTGAGTATGCCTGCCAGCAATCTGATTTTTCAGTCTCTGGTTTACTGTCCAATATTATTCTTATTGCAAAAATGTCATAAACCTCCTCAAAATCAACCCCCTGTTTTCTCATTTTAATCAAAATGGAATGTATTGATTTTGTGCGGCTTTTAATAGTATACCTAAAGCCTTGCTTGTCGAGTTTTTTCTTTAGTGGCAAAGAGAAATCCCTAATAAGCTTATTCCTCGATGAGGCTGTTTGCCTGAGCTTTTCGTTGATCGAATTATACTGATCGGGCTCGAGATATTTAATCGAAAGGTCCTCGAGCTCGCTTTTAATGTTGTAAAATCCAAGCCTGTGAGCAAGTGGAGCATATAGAAAATAAGTTTCTGATGCAATTGGAAGTCTGTCCTTTTCGGCCACCTTGTCGAGATTCCGCATATAATCGAGCCTCTCAACGAGCTTGATGAGTATAACTCTCACATCTTCAGCAAGACTAAGCAGCAGTTTTCTGAAGTTTTCGGACTGAAATGACGAGTGCATCGACTCGATGCCCGAGATCTTTGAAAAGCCTTTCATCATGGCCGAAAGACCTTTTCCAAACTCCTTGTCAAGCTCTTCACCTGACAGGCCCGCGGTATCGAATGAATCGTGGAGCAGGGCACCTATGACCGATGTGGTACCGAGTCCCATATCGGCAGCGACTATCCTTGCGACATTCAGGGCATGAATGACCAGTGTATCGCCTGTGATCGTTGTTCTTCCCCTGCAGTTTAAAATAACAATGTCAAGGGCTTTTCTTATCCTTGGAATATCACCGCGCGACAAGCTGCCTTTGCATGCCTGGAGCAGTGCCCTGTACTTCGAGTTAACCTGCTGATTCTGCAAGGATGTCTATCTGTTTTTTTGCGGTTTCTGGTCTAGTTTATCAAGTTCTTCCAGCTGTTTTATGCCCAGCGATTTTGAAAGGCCTGAAATATTTTTCAGATCAAGATCACCCCTTATTGAAATCAGAGTGTTTCCTTTTTTTCCGCCTGTAATGATGAGTAACTCTGCGATAGTTTTTCCCGATTCCCTGATCAGGAATTTTGTGACATTGTCTTTTTCATTGACAACCATAAGTTCTTCATATGCACTGAAGTCCACCTTCTTTTTGAGTTCATCATAAAAGTTTATCTTCTCATTTAGAAGAGAATCCTCTACCGTTATGATCCTTATGGACTTAATCTTGCTCATGAGGTTGCCGAGATCTTCATCCTTGCTTTCCTGGCCGCTGAACATGCTGAACATCTTGCTTGAGATGTAGACCGAAGTTATCCCCTCTTTTCCCTCGTATTTCTGGAACAGCTCGTCAATTGCCTGACTGTTCTGACCATGCAGCAGAAGAGGTACAGATAAAAATGTCATAAGATAAAGCAGTCGTCTCATAGCATCATTATTTTTTGTATGAATTAATTTCAAGAGGTGAAGATACAATATCCATGGCTTTTTGAAAATAGCCGAGAGCCTTAAGATTATCATTTATCATTTCTGTTGACCTGCCAACCCTTCCAATGGTCATTACAGCAAGCGAGTTAACCTTCTTGAAGGGTTCCATGGCATCCATTCCTGAATTCAGCCTGGCCGATACTCTGTAGAGTATCTTTACAGTTTCGTTATATGCGATGGCCGGATCCCTGAAGGTGTCGGCAGGCTCTGTCCTCCGGATAAAGAAGAACCACGATCCTATAAGCAGCATGATTGCAGCAGCAGCACTCATGTAAGCAAAAATGTATCTGTTGATTGAAGAGCGACCCTTTTTGCTCTCTGCACTGGCAACAGACATAATAATGCGCTCCTCAAAGCCTGCTGTTGGTTCAGGTATGGAAAGCGATGAATCGTAATGAGCGAATATCTCCCTCTCCGGCTCAAGTTCGGGAGGTATCCCAGTTCCCCTGAAATAAATACGGAGCAACTGTTCCTCGTTGTCGGAACAATTACCCTCATAATATTTTTCCAGCAGCCTCTTTATTTCCAGTGTGTTCATATCTCCGTTTTTTATATTCATCCCTTATCATTTTTCTCGCTCTTGAAAGATTGACCCTGAGAGTATTGACATTCATGTTTGTGATTGAGGCAACCTCGTCGTAGCCCAGTCCGTCTATCTCCTTCAGAGTGATGATCTGCCTGTACATTTCAGGCAGGCCCTCAATGATCCTGTTAAGTATCTCTCCCGTTTCACTGTTTTCAAGCATTTCGTACGGTGAAGGTTCATTTGTTATAACGTCGTTATGACTATTATGGTCTTCATGTACTATCGGCTTTTTCTTCCGTATGATGTCTATGCAGTAATTTTTTGTTGTTGTTGTGGCAAAAGCTTCAAGGCTGTCATACCTGTCAAGATCATCCAGTCTGTTCCATAGCCTCATGAAAACCTCCTGTACGGCATCTTCCGCTTCATCCTGGTGTTTAAGGAAGCGGAAGGCCAGCAGGTATAGCTTCCTGCTAAGCAGCAGAACCTGATTATTGAATTCAAGCCGGGTCATACTGACTGGAAATGACAGCTATAAAACCATTAATTATCGACTATGTTCGTTCCGTGGTCCTTTTTTGCCTCATCTGCAAATTTTTTGGCTTCATCGAATGTCATGGATCCTTTAATCTGGATCAGGGCATTATCTTTTCCACCCGATATAAGCAGGAATTCCTTAAACATGTTACCCTCGGTTCTGACAAGCATTCTTACCTCCTGGCCAGATTCTTTAACCCTCATGAATTCCTCATATTTCGAGAGGTCAATATCCTTTATAACAGCATCATAAAAGTTTTCCACCCTGGCATCACCCTCCTTATCCTGCGAAAGAATACGTATCAGGGTGATATCCTTTGGGAGTGATTTATCGTGTTCTTCGCCCCCGAATGCTGCCGCAAGCTTAAGCAGGCCGCCGTTGATAGTGACTGTTGTAAAGCCCTCCTTCCCTCCATATTTGGAAAAAAGGTCGTCAATTGATTTCTGTCCGCTCAGAGTTGCCGAGAAAAGGACTGCTGCAATTATTCCAAAAATCTTTTTCATAATAAACTGGTTTAAATTAAACATCTTTTTTTAATCAAGACGCAGATGAAAAGGAAACATAACATCAATCTGAAAATATTTTGTTTCCACTTGCCTTATACAGGCTTACTTTTCACGTAAATCGCTGACTCATTTATAGAAGGATTATAGTTTTGAAAAGCATTCATTTTTAATTTACATTTACCAGGCATTAAAAAAGTATAATAGTATTTGAAATAAATTAAAATTAACTTACATTTGCACTCGCAAAAAACAAGGATGATTCAGTAGCTCAGCTGGTAGAGCACATCCCTTTTAAGGATGGGGTCCTGGGTTCGAGCCCCAGCTGGATCACAAAATAAAGAGGCTGCCAACCGGCAGCCTCTTTATTTTGTGATCCAGGCGGGCAATCATTTGTCTTTTGATAGAAGCGGGATCTGCCTGTTTATTGACTCTTCAAGCGATATAAGAGTTTCTGTCCTTACGATACCTGGAATAGTCTGGATCTTATCTGTGAGGATAACCCTCAGGTGCTCGTTATCGTTTGTATAAACTTTTATGAAAAGAGAATAATTTCCTGTAGTATAATGACATTCAATTATCTCCTGGATCTCCCTGAATTTCATTATAACATCCCTGTAGTGACCTGGATGATCAAGGAAAACTCCTATATAGGCACATGTTCTGAAGCCGACCATAACCGGATCGACCTTGAATTCAGAGCCCTTTATTACACCTATCCTTATTAGCCTCTGCACACGCTGATGTATTGCAGCGCCTGAAACACCGCATTCCCTTGCCACTTCAAGGTAAGGTATCCTGGCATTCTTGGTGATTATATCGAGTATCTTCCTGTCGAGATTATCGATCTGTAAACTTTCTGACATATTCCTGAAGTTTAATTTATTTATACAATAAAACTTACATCCTGGTTACAAATTTAAAGTAAATACACGAAATACTAAAGCGATAGTTAATAAAATAAATGATCGGGTTCCTGATTATAACTATTTTTAACGAAAGACGGCCGCTCCGGAATTAAGATTATTCAATTATTAATGCAGCCAATAAGTTCGGAATAATCAGAGATTCCATTGTCAGCAAGGTACTGTGCCATGCCGTCAATTATTCTGATGGGGGCATCAGGCTCTATAAACACAGCTGTTCCAATCTGTACCGCTGTAGCGCCGGCCATTATAAATTCAAGGGCATCTGCAGCATTCATTATGCCGCCAATTCCTATAACGGGTATCTTAACAGCCCTGGCAGCCTGCCAGACAAGTCTCAGTGCCACTGGTTTGACTGCAGGGCCGGAAAGCCCGCCGGTAATAGTCGCAAGCTTGGGCCTCCTCGACTTAATGTCAACGGCCATCCCAAGCAATGTGTTAATGAGAGAGATAGAATCAGCGCCTTCCTCCTCCGCTATCTTTGCAAACTGGGCGATGTCAGTGACATTGGGAGAAAGCTTAACCATGAGCATACGTGAATAAGCCGCCCTGACTGACTTAATAACCTCCCTTGCTGAGACGGGATTCGTACCGAAAGCCATCCCCCCCATCTTGACATTGGGACACGAAATGTTCAGCTCAATTGCACTGATCTTTTCCAGCTTGTCTATCCTTGAGGCCAGATTAACGTAATCATCGATATAGCTGCCGTTAACATTTACAATTACATTAGTGTCGTAGCCTGAAATGCGGGGATATATATTCTTTTCAAAATAGTCGATTCCCTTGTTCTGCAGTCCGACCGAGTTAAGCATGCCGGAAGGTGTCTCAGCCATCCTGGGATAAGGATTTCCCTCCCTTGGCTCCATCGTGGTTCCTTTAATAATGATGCCTCCCAGCCTGCCAATATCAAAGAAGTCCTCAAGTTCGGGTCCATAGCCGCAGGTTCCCGATGCGGTCAGGACCGGATTTTTAAAGGTCAGGTCACCGATTTTGCAGCTGAGATTTACCATTTTAATTCTTTTATATTGAACACCGGTCCCTCAGTACAGGTGCAGATATTTCCCCTCGTTGTGTTCACAATGCAGCACAGACATATTCCGAAGCCGCATCCCATTAGGTTCTCAAGCGATACTTCACAGAATATATTCTTCAGGGCAGAGTACCTGGCAACAGCTTTCATCATTGGATCGGGTCCACAGCAGTAAACCCTGTTATAGCTGTTGGTCCCAAGTGCGGAGTGATCGGTGACAAACCCCTTTTCTCCAGCGGATCCGTCTTCAGTGGTTATGAGCACATTACCAAATACCGCAAATTCGTCATATTCAATGATCCTGTCAGAATTGCGGAAGCCAAGGAGAATATCGGGAGTATATCCCTGATCATTTAGATTTTTAGCAAGAAAGTAAAGAGGCGCTATCCCAGATCCGCCACCAATAAGTATGATCCTGTCGCCCCTTTCCGGAACTGAAAATGAATTCCCCAGAGGATATACGATATTGAGATTGTCCCCTGCTTTCAGATCATATAGTGCTGCAGATCCATCCCCGACAACCTGAACCAGAAGCTTTATTGTCCTGTTCTCAAAGTCAGCGTCATGCACCGAGAACGGCCTTCTGAGGAATGTATCCGGACTACCGTCCGCTCTTACCTGAACAAATTGTCCGGGAGTAATTTCGGGTAAGATGTCAGTTGATGAAAGTTCCAGGATACAAATATCTTTTTTAATCTGCCTGTTCTGAATTACGAGAAGATCCTGGACTCTTTTTGACATCATTAGGTATTTCGGCAAATATAATTAAAGAAGATGAAATAGAAATTACATTTGCCTTATGAAAGGATAGATTATTATTCCGGAAAATGTTCGCTGAATGTACCGTCTTCATTGAATATCACTATCCTTCTTGATCTGCCTCTTAATGAGGCGGCAGTTGGCTGATCTGTCATTTCAGCATTGGATTTAACATGGTGAGAGTCGCTTTTTTCCGGTACTGGCTCTACTGAATCCGTAAATATCTCCTTGTCGCGGATTAAAATATCCTGTTTTTCCGTAAACAGATCTATTGACTTACCTTCCCTGAACATCGGGCCATTTCCAAAAAGCAACCAGTCGGAGGAAAGTGAAGGATATCTCGAGAGCATTTTAACAATAAACTCCAGACTTGGCTTGTTGCGTCCGGATATAATATGGGAGATACCCGACGGCTGAACCCTGATCTCCTGTGCAAATTGTGCAGAGCTGATATTTTCTGTTCTTAAAAAGGCCAGAATACGGTTTTTTATATCTTCGATGTCCATATTACAAATGTAAAGTATATTTAAATTACATATGTAATATTATGAAGTTACATTTGTATTCTGAATTAGTAAAAAGGCCATATTAGGAATCCGCAAAACATATAACTAATTGTAAGATAAGAATATATAATTCGATTAATTTGAATAATTACATTAGTTTAGATCCATAAATAACAGATATATTGTTATATAAGATATATATCTAATGATTTATCCTGAATTATCAACCTGTACAAGGGAATACAGGTCTTAAATAGTTAAGATTAGCTGATATAAATACCTGATAAATAATTAAATACCAATATTAATTTATTTTACAAATTATATTTACAATTGTAATTACGAAAATAATAAATAATAGCATTACTTATGTGAATACATACATTATGGAAATATTACAAATGTAAATAATTCTGCTGTGTCATGTTTTAAAGGAATAAGGGAGATAATATTAATATAATTTTCTGAGTCGCTTAAAACTGATTTAAATGGCACCTGTATTGATGAGATGAAGCAGGAATATGTAGGGAATATCGTCTGAGCATCTGTTATTGGATATCTCCTGCATGAATTCTGATCTTTATATCGGGAGCGATTATATCATTCAATTTTGAAGTTCCTGGCGGCTGACTCATCGAATTCGTTCTCCATGCGGGCGATTACTGCCGTAGCCAGGCAGTTTCCTATAACATTTACGGAGGTTCGTGCCATATCCATAAGGACATCAATCCCGAGA
>JBBIIS010000074.1:0-14070 GCA_037446375.1 Bacteroidota bacterium
CTGAAAACGGTAAAGGCGATGAGGTTAAGGTTAATACACAATGGACAGGTGATATCATCGACAGATCTTATTTCACTGATAAAAAATATGAGAAATACCGCCGGCAGGGGAACATAAAGATCCCATTCTGGCTCAAGCCTGTTAAATACTATAAAGGTGTTGCGTGGTACAGGAAAGAGATTGAACTGCCTGAAGATTTTAACGCGAAAAGGATCACACTTTTTCTTGAAAGATGCCACTGGCAGACCACCCTCTTCGTGAACGGAGAAAATGCAGGAACACAGAATAGTCTCGGCACACCTCATGAATATGACATCACATCTTATCTGAAAAGCGGAAAAAATATTCTGTGCCTCAGGGTTGATAACAGGATCATAATTCCTGTAGGAGTCAATTCGCACAGTATCAGCGATCATACCCAGGGAAACTGGAACGGTATTACAGGTGAAATAAGCCTCAGAGCCACATCAAAGGTTTATATAAGTGATGTCAGGATCTATCCGGACATCGAAGGCAGGAAAGCAGATGTTACTGTTGATATAAAAAATGAGAACGGAGGATAATAGAGCTTATGGCCGCCGGCGGACATAAATTCAAAGGGAAAAAAATTCTGCAGGGGATAGAAAATATAATTAGCGATGGGGAAGCTAAGATTGTTTATAATATGGGCGACAAGGTCAGCCTGTGGAGTGAGTTTTCTCCGGCCCTATATGATATGATCGTCACACTAAAGGATTCTCTTGGCAAAACAATTGATAGCCGGATTCTCTCCTTCGGGATGAGGGAGTTCAAGGCTGCCGGTACAAGATTCGAGATAAATGGAATCCCGGTTTTTCTTAGGGGGACAACTGAATGCTGCGTATTCCCTCTGACTGGATATCCGCCTTCAGATACAGCTTCCTGGATAAAAATATTTAAAACATGCAGGGAGTACGGACTGAATCATATGAGATTCCATTCATATTGCCCTCCGGAAGCTGCTTTTACTGCAGCGGATATGATAGGTTTCTACCTTCATGTGGAATGCAGTTCATGGGCCAACTCGGGGACCACAATAGGTGATGGCAGCAGCGTCGATAAATTTATCTATGATGAGAGCGACAGGATGGTTAGATCCTATGGAAACCATCCCTCTTTCTGCATGCTTGCCTATGGAAACGAGCCAGGTGGCAACAATCAGGACCGGTATCTGGGAGATCTTATTAAATACTGGAAATCAAAAGACAAGCGCAGAGTTTATACTTCCGGAGCAGGATGGCCGATTATTCCCGGGAACGACTATCATCTGACAGCTGAACCAAGGATCCAGCACTGGGGGGAGGGGCTGAAAAGCATAATTAACAGGGAGGCTCCCCAGACGACATTTGATTTCCGCGACTTTGTTTCGAAATACCCAGTCCCGGTTGTAAGTCACGAGATCGGTCAGTGGTGCGTTTATCCCGATTTTAGCGAGATAAAGAAATACACCGGCGTGATGAAGCCTACAAATTTTGAGATTTTCCAGGAGTCGCTTGTTGAAAACAAAATGGGCGGGCAGGCAAAAGATTTTCTTAACGCATCAGGGAAATTACAGGTCTTATGTTACAAGGCTGATATAGAAGCTGCGCTCAGAACACCTGGCTTTGCAGGTTTCCAGATACTCCAGCTAAACGATTTCCCGGGTCAGGGCACTGCCCTTGTTGGTATACTAAATCCATTCTTCGGTTCAAAGGGTTATGTCACTCCTGAAGAGTTCAGAATGTTTTGCAGCCAGACAGTTCCCCTTGCAAGGATGAAAAAAATGATCTACACGAATGACGAACTCTTCACAGCGGATATTGAAGTAGCTCATTTTGGAGAGGCAGGGTTGAGGAGATCGGAATTTATTTGCCAGGTTAAAGATGAAAAGGGTACCATCATGAGGAAAGAGATTTTCACAAATGATACGGTACCTGTCGGAAACTGCATTCCTGTCGGTCATTTCCAGATGGAACTTTCAGAAATAAAAGCTCCCAAAAAGCTTAAGTTTGAAGTTTCGCTGATGGGAACGGAATTTAAAAACAGCTGGAACATCTGGGTTTACCCGTCTGTTACAAAACTTAATTCAGGGGATGTTATAGTTACTGACAGGATTGACAGAAAAACAGAATATTTTCTGAAGAACGGCAGATCGGTTCTGTTGCTCACAGATGGGAAAATAGCCAGGGACAAAGGGGCTGAAGTAGCAACCGGATATTCAACAATTTTCTGGAACACTGCCTGGACAGGCAATCAGCCGCCTCATACAATGGGAATACTTTGTGATCCGAATAATCCTGTTTTTAAGGAATTTCCGACTGACATGCATACCGATGCAGAGTGGTGGGATGCTGTAACCCATTCACAGGTGATGATCCTTAAGGATCTTCCTGGCTCTATTGTTCCCATTATTCAGCCAATAGATACATGGTTTGAAAACAGGAAACTTGCACTTGCATTTGAAGCCAGGGTAGGATCAGGAAAGCTGGTTGTATGCAGCATTGATCTAAGAACAAAAATTAATGAAAGGACATCCACCAGACAGCTTGCCAGGTCTATACTTGACTATATGAACAGCAAATCATTCCAGCCGCAGGTTGAGACAGGACTGGATGAAATCAGATCGCTTCTAAAATGAATAAACAAATTATATATAATTTAACGTCCTGAACTTAAAAACAAATGCAACCAGGTAAAGAAAACAATAAGGTTCACCAGGCTAATATTTTAGCATTTATTTTCGTGGCGCGACTTAGTGCCCTGGTGACTTAGTGGCTGGGTAAATTAATCTTAAACATTGAATTTTAAAATATTAAACTCCTTATATGCTACTGCTTGGAATCGATCTTGGAAGTTCATCTGTAAAAGTTTCCGTGCTTGACGGAGAATCAGGTAAGTGCCTGTCAGCTGCCTACATGCCTAAGGCCGAGATGGAGATTATTGCAGCAAAAACAGGATGGGCGGAGCAGGAGCCGGCTGTCTGGTGGGATAATCTGAAAGCTGCTCTGTTGCAATGCACAGAGAGCCTCGGGAAGAGAGCAGTTGATATAGGTGCCATTGGAATCTCATATCAGATGCACGGGCTTGTTATGGTAGGGAAGGATTTGAAACCTCTGAGACCGTCTATTATATGGTGCGACAGCAGGGCTGTTGAGTACGGGAACAGGGCATTTAATGCATTGGGAAAGGAATTCTGCCTTTCACGGCTTCTGAACTCACCTGCAAATTTTACTGCGGCAAAGCTGGCATGGGTTAAGGAAAATGAGCCTGACCTTTTTGCATCCATTTATAAAATAATGCTTCCCGGAGATTATATTGCCATGCGGCTGACAGGTGAAATCAGAACATCTGTTACAGGCTTATCGGAAGGTATTCTCTGGGATTTTTCGAAAGAAAAAATATCGGATGAACTACTTGAATATTTCGGTTTCAAAAAATCAATTCTGCCTGAGCCGTTTTCATCCTTTTCAGATCAGGGAAATATATTAAAGGAAGTTGCAGCAGAACTTGGACTTCCTGCCGGCATACCGGTAGCATACAGGGCGGGAGATCAGCCAAATAATGCTTTTTCCCTGAATGTTCTTTCGCCAGGGGAGGTCGCTGCAACTGCCGGGACTTCAGGCGTTATTTATGGGGTGACTGATCAGAAGAGACCAGATCCCCACTCGCGGGTCAACACCTTTCTGCATGTGAACCATTCCCCGGAGAAAGCCCGGCTGGGAGTTCTTCTCTGCATTAACGGTACTGGTATCCTGAACTCATGGCTGAGGCGCGTTTCAGGGGGTGCCATTTCATATACGGAGATGAATGAGATGGCTTCTTCAGTAAAGCCCGGGAGCAACGGACTTCTTATTCTTCCTTTTGGAAACGGAGCTGAAAGAATGCTATTGAATAATGAACCAGGAGCTCTCTTCTCGGGGCTGAACTTCAACATTCATTCCACTGGACATCTCTTCAGGGCCGCACAGGAGGGTATAGCATTTTCGTTCAGGTATGGACTTGATATTATGAGGCAGACAGGCATTCAGCCGACAATTCTCAGGGCTGGAGCAGCCAATATGTTCCAGAGTGATGTGTTCAGGGAAGCTGTTTCATGTATAACAGGTGCCGTGATAAATCTCTATAATACTGATGGTTCACTTGGTGCCGCGCGTGGCGCAGGTATAGGATGCGGATATTACAGGACTGAAAAGGAGGCCTTTACCGGATTAAAGGAGGTAGGCGTTACAGAACCAGATAAAACAAAGAAAGATGCATACGAGGAAGCATACATAAAGTGGCTGAAGCTTCTTGAAGACAATAAATCTTAATTAAAATTCCACCTTCCTAGCCTTCCCCCATGGAGGAGGGAGCAGGAGCAAAAATTTCTCCATTAGCTGAATCCGGGAAAGGGGGTATGATATAAAATTTTGGAGTTTATTTTTAATCGTTATCTATTTATTAAACAAACAAAATATTATGGCAACAAAAGTTAAAAAAGAGTACTATCCCGGAATAGGGAAGATAAATTTCGAAGGACCCAAATCAAAGAATCCTCTGGCTTTCAGATGGTACGATCCCGAAGCAAAAGTGGCAGGAAGAAAGATGAAAGAGCATCTTCGGTACGCCGTGGCTTTCTGGCATTCATTCTGCGGCGATGGCTCTGATCCATTCGGGAAGGAAACGAGGATCTACCCCTGGAATGATGCAAAGGGAGATGACAAAATAAAGATGAGGATTGAGTCAGCCTTCGAATTCTTCACAAAGCTTGGAGCCGGATATTACTGTTTCCACGACACCGATGTAGTTGGCGATGGTTCCGTCCTGGAGATAGAAAAGAAACTTGAAAAGTTTGTGCCAGTAATGAAGGAAATGCAGAGACAGACCGGGGTGAAGCTCCTGTGGGGGACCGCAAACCTCTTCTCAAACCCCCGCTATATGAACGGTGCTGCTACAAATCCCGATTTCAGGGTTGTTGCAAATGCCGGAGCACAGCTTAAGAATGCAATTGATGCAACTGTTGCCCTCGGTGGAGAAAACTATGTTTTCTGGGGAGGAAGGGAAGGCTACATGACACTTCACAACACGGACATGAAAAGAGAGCTTGACCACATGGGGATGATGCTGTCAATCGCAAGAGATTATGGAAGAGTTCAGGGTTTCAAGGGAACCTTCCTGATCGAGCCAAAACCAATGGAGCCGACAAAACATCAGTATGATTATGATACTGCAACAGTTATTGGTTTCCTGAGAAAGAATAAGCTTGAAAAGGATTTTAAACTGAATATTGAGGTCAATCACGCCACGCTTGCAGGTCACAGCTTTGCGCATGAACTTCAGGTTGCAGCCGATGAGGGACTTCTTGGAAGTATTGATGCAAACAAGGGCGATTATCAGAATGGCTGGGATACTGATGAATTTCCTACAAACATTTATGAGGTTACCGAAGCCATGATGGTTATTTTGCAGGCAGGAGGTTTCAAGACCGGTGGTATCAATTTCGATGCAAAAATAAGAAGAAATTCAACTGATATCGAAGATATCTTCATCGCTCATGTCAGCGGGATGGATACATTTGCAAGGGCCCTTGTAATTGCAGATAAGGTTCTTCACGATTCTGACTATCTGAAGATGAAAGCTGCCAGATACGCCTCATTCGATAAGGGAAAGGGCAGGGATTTCGAGACAGGTAAGCTCACAATAGAAAACCTCCGTACAATTGCCAAAGCCTCAGGTGAGCCTGATATGATAAGCGGTAAGCAGGAGAAGCTGGAGCAGCTGATCAATATGTACATATAAAAAAGAGTGGGAGAGTGGGTGAAAAGGAGCAGCCCACCCCTCCTCATTTCTTAGGTTCCTTAACAAGGGTCGCAAGCAATATCATTGAAACCAATGCTATAAATCCGCCGAAGCCAAAAGCAACCGTTCCGCCGTATCCCGGAATTGCCTTATCAAAGGTAGAATAGAGCATCCCGAAGATTATGCTTGCAGGAAGCGCCCCAAGTCCGATGGCGAAGTTGAACATTCCAAAAGCCGTTCCCCTGTGTTCATCCTTTACAAGGTCGGCGACAAATGCCTTTTCTGCACCCTCAGAGAATGCATAGAAAAGAGCGTATATCCCAAAGAGTACAAATGTTGCTACAAGCTGCCAGCCAGCAGGAAGGAAGACAAGCATGGCAAATGCTGCATATACAAAAGCATATATAGCCCAACCAGTATTGATGACAATTTTCCTTCCTATCCTGTCTGAAAGAGCGCCAAAATGAGTTGAAAAGGAAACTTTGATAATATGAAAAAATGCCCATATCAGGGGAAGGAAGAGAATGTTCACGATTGTTGCCTGGTTTTCAGAAGTGCCAAAGCTTGAAACCACATGGTTCAATGGTCCGACACGATGTATGAAATCCATAAGCGCTCCACTTTTTTTGATAGCCTCTTCAACCCTGAAAAGCAGAAAGGCATCTGATGAATTCCCAAGAGTAAACAGGATCATTACAATAAGATAGATTTTGAAATTTTTGTCAAAATCCTTCATCGTTATTTTTAGCTGGCCCGCAGTTCTTTCGACCGGCGCCTTCTCAGTAACAAAAAATATAACTGTAAGCACGGCCATTGTCCCTGGTATTATAGCCAGAATAAATGTCCATCGCAGAGCCGAAAGGGAATCCCTGAGGCCAATACCTGCGAAGAGAATCACGAGAGTAAGGATTGCCAGGAGAGGTCCTATAACTGCGCCGACATGATCCATAGCTCTTTCGAAGCCGAATGATTTTCCCCTTATGCTTTCGGGAGTTGAAGCCGCAATAAGTGCATCGCGTGGTGCCGTTCTTATTCCTTTTCCAATCCTGTCGGCCATCCTTATCAAAATGATCTGCCATGCAGCGCCTACCAGTCCGGTAAGGGGTCTGAAGAATGAAGATACTGCATATCCTGTCAGAACGAGGATCTTTCTTTTGCCTGTCCTGTCTGATATGATGCCGCTTACAAGCTTAAGCATCGCTGCAGTTGTTTCGGCTACTCCTTCTATTATTCCAAGAATTATTGCACCGGAACCAAGTGCGGCGACATAGACCGGGATAAGCGGATAGATCATTTCCGAACCGGCATCTGTGAAAAGGCTGACAAGACCGAGCATTATTACTGCACGGGGGATCTTACCGGGTTTTTGCATAGTCAGGTTTAATCAGCAAAATTAATTTTATCGCAATTGATTTGATAGTCTGTTGTAAAGAAAATTATACCATGTTGTAACACGGAGTGGGCAAAGTGTAGCTCCGATTTTAAACACTTGCCATTAAGAGACTCTTCAGCCATTAAGGCTCTGCTGCTTTTTTGTATGTCTTCCGGAAAGTCTCTTTTCAATGTCTGTCAAAGTTATTCCCCTTGCCTGGAGCAGGATCAGGAAATGGTAAAGAAGGTCGGCAGCTTCATCCTCGAATCTGCCAATATCATCATCTTTTGAAGCAATAACAAGCTCAACAGCTTCTTCGCCTACTTTCTGGGCCATCCTGTTAATCCCTTCAGTGAAAAGTTTATATGTATAACTGCCTTCAGTCTTGTTCTTAATCCTGTCGGAAATAACTCTTTCGAGCAGGTACATGAATCCTGCCTGTCCCTGATCGTCGAAACATGAATAGGTTCCTTCGTGGCATACAGGTCCGTCGGGATTGACCTTAATAAGGATTGAATCGCTGTCGCAGTCGGTAAGGATATCCACAACATGCAGGAAATTACCGGAGGTCTCACCCTTGGTCCATAGAGTTTTACGGCTTCTGCTGAAAAAGGTGACCTTTCTTTCCCTCTCAGTTTTCTGAAAAGCCTCTTCATTCATATAGCCCACCATAAGTACAGTGAGAGATTTTGAATCCTGTATCACTGCCGGAACGAGTCCGTTGCCTTTTGCAAAATCGATTTTCATATTCTGACGCTTATTTTTTCACTGAATAAATAGTTCTTAAGATCCGGAACTGAGATCTCTCCAAAATGGAATATGCTTGCAGCGAGTGCAGCGCTGCAGCCTGTTGACAGAAAGAGATCCCTGAAATGTTCCATTGTTCCCGCTCCGCCGGAGGCAATTACGGGGATATTGAGACTCTCAGAAACGGCTTTTGTAATATCGATTGAAAATCCATTTTTTGTTCCGTCGCTTTTCATCGATGTAAGAAGTATTTCGCCTGCACCATATTTTTCAACTGCCATTGCCCATTCAACTGCCATTAGCGGGGTAAGGGTTCTGCCTCCGTTTATAAATACGTTCCAGTCGTTCCCGATAAGATCCGTATCGATCGCAACGGTAACGCACTGGCTCCCGTACTCAGATGCTATGGCGGTAATAAGGTGAGGGTTTTTCACGGCAGAGGAGTTCAGGCTTATTTTATCAGCCCCTGCCCTGATAATGGCACTTACATCCTCAAAGCTTACTATTCCGCCACCCACCGTAAAAGGGATATCTATTTCCCTTGCAATTTTTTCGACAAGGGGAACCAGTGTCTTCCGCTTTTCAATAGTTGCAGTTATGTCGAGAAAGACCAGTTCATCTGCCCCTTCAGCAGCGTATTTTTTAGCAAGTTCAACCGGATCTCCCGCATCCTGGATATCGAGGAAGTTGACCCCCTTTACAGTTCTTCCATCTCTTATATCAAGACATGGTATAATTCTCTTTTTCAGCATAGCCGTGACAGCTCTTTTAGTTTAATTTTCCCTTCATAAATTGCCTTCCCGATTATCGCCCCCTCGCAGCCAGCTTCCTTGAGTGACTCAACATCAGTTAACGATGAGACTCCGCCGCTGGCAATAAGGCTTATTTTTGAGGCTGATATAATTTTTATGTAAAGCTCTAAGGCCGGCCCTTCAAGCATTCCATCCTTTGCAATATCAGTACATGAAACATATCTGACACCTTTTCCCTCCCATTCAGATATATATTTAATTACATCTATTTCAGTGCTTTCCATCCAGCCCGAGACCATTATCTTCCTGTCAGAGGAATCGGCTGCGAGTACTATTTTCTCATTTCCGTACTCTGAAAGCCATTCTCCAAAGAGTTCCGGATATGTTGCGGCAATGCTTCCCGAATTGACCTGGGTGGCACCGCATTCGAATGCAATTCTCAGATCGTCTGATGAATTCATGCCGCCTCCGAAATCGACCATTAGTGTTGTTCCTTCAGCTATCGACTCCAGTGTACTGTAATTGATGATCCTTTTCTCCCTTGCCCCGTCCAGATCAATGAGGTGCAGATACCTGAAGCCATTGTCCTCAAAGCTCCTGGCAATGTCCAGTGGATTGCCCTTATAGCTGCTTACTGAGCCATAGTCGCCTTTTGTCAGCCTTACGCACTTTCCATCAATTATATCTATTGCAGGTATGATCCTCATAGTGCGAGAAAGTTCTTCATTATGATCTCACCTGCCACGGCTGATTTCTCGGGATGGAACTGTGTAGCCCAGAAATTATCCTTTCTCATAGCTGCGCTGAAGGGAATTATATAAAATGCCTCAGCCGTGGTATATTGATTTAAGCCTGTGCAGTAGCTGTGGACATAATATACGTCATTCTCAGGCTTTACACCCTCGAAAAGTTCTCCCGACACCCATTTGAAATCGTCCCACCCCATGTGTGGAACCTTATCTTCCGGAGGCAGTTTCCTTACAACAGCATCATAGATTCCAAGGCATTCTGTCTCACCCTCATCGGACCATTTACATAAGAGCTGAAGGCCCAGGCAGATGCCAAGTACTGGCTGCGTAAGCTCTTTTATTACTTTGTCGATCCCTCTTTCACGGAGGTGTCTCATTGCGCTTCCGGCTTCTCCGACGCCCGGAAGGATAACCTTCTCAGCAATGCGAAGTTTATCCGCATCGTCTGTTATTATACACTCGTATCCTGATCTTTCGACTGCATTCTGAACCGAGCGGATATTCCCTGCATTATATTTCACAATTGCTATCATATTGAACCTTTTGAGCTGGGTACTGAATAATAATCTGTCTTTCTTATTGCCATTCCTATACTCCTGGAAAAGGCCTTGAATATTGACTCTATCTTATGATGTTCATTCTCGCCGTCAGCGCTGATGTTCAGGTTACATCCTGCATTGTCTGAAAATGACTTAAAGAAGTGGGAGACCATCTCCGTTGGCATTTCACCTATCATTTCTCTTTTAAAGCCAACATTCCATACAAGCCGGGGCCTGCCGCCGAAATCAACTGCAACTGTTGCAAGGCAATCATCCATCGGGAGTACAAAGGCATAGCGCTCAATGGATTTCTTTTTCCCCAGTGCTTCGGTGAAGGCACTCCCAAGCGCAAGTGCCACATCTTCGATAGTATGATGTTCATCAACATGAAGATCACCCTTTACTTTCACTGTAAGGTCAACCTTTCCATGATTGGGTATCTGATCGAGCATATGATCGAAAAAGCCAATGCCTGTACTTATTTCACTATGGCCCGAGCCATCGAGGTTCAATTCAACAAAGATGGAGGTCTCCCTGGTTTCACGAAGTACAGATGCTTTCCTTAGCCTGCCTTTTAGGAACAAATAAACATCATGCCAGTTATCCGTTGCAAGGATGGCATTATCTGGCTTTTTAACGCCGATAAAAATTGCTTTGCAGCCAAGATTCATTGCAAGTTCAACATCAGTTTCCCTGTCACCTATAACGAAGGAAGAATCCAGATCAACTCCTTTTGCAAGATATTTTGTCAGCATTGCGGTGCCCGGCTTTCTTGCAGGAGAATTCTCTTCAGGAAAATGTCTGTCGATGAATATCTCTTTAAATATAATACCCTCACCTCGCAATATCTCAACCATTTTATTCTGAACCGGCCAGAATGAATCCTCAGGAAATGATGCTGTTCCGAGACCATCCTGGTTGGTGACCAGCACAAATTCAAAGTCGAGTTCCTTCGATATCCTTGCGAGTGATGTGATCACCCCGGGAAGAAAACTGAATTTTTCAAGTGAGTCCACCTGCTCATCTTCAGGCTCCGTAAGTATAGTTCCGTCGCGGTCGATGAAAAGCGCTTTCTTCATATCCTGATCTTTTTAAGTTCCTTAATCAATTTTTTGTTTTCATCATGTGTTCCAATGGTTATACGGAGACAGTTTTTAATGACACTGCTTCTGTTGCGTACAATAATATTCTTAGAAGTAAGAAGATCATATATTGAATCTGCATCCTTTACCTTAACAAAAAGAAAGTTTGAGTCGGAGGGATAAAGCTTTTCCGTTATGTCAAGCTTCCGGACCTTTTCCGAAAGGATCTCCCTTTCGGCTTTTATCTCCTCAATCTGTTTCCTGAATTTTCCAGGTTTTCGGATCCTCTTCAGAGCCTCTTTCTGGTTCAATGTACTTATGTTGTATGGAGGTTTGACCCTGTAAAGATAGCTTATGATCGCGGGCTGAGCGAATACCATGCCTACCCTTATAGCTGCAGCTCCCCATGCTTTACTGAAAGTACGAAGGATTACGAGGTTATTGTACTTGCATATTAGAGAAATAAGTGAAGGATTACTGCTGAAATCAATATAGGCCTCATCAATTACAACGATACCATTGAATCCTTCGATAATGGTCAATATTTTCTCTCTGTCAAAGCTATTCGATGAAGGATTGTTGGGAGAACAGATGAAGATGAGTTTTAGCCTGTTGTCGTGGATGAAAGGAGTGACTCCTGATGTATTGATATCCAGATCATCATTCAGGGGGACCCTGATCATTTTTACATCGTTGACTGCCGCTGATACCTCATACATGCCGTATGTGGGACTGAAGGTAAGTGCCTTATCTTTTCCCGGTTCACAGAATATCCTGAAAAGAAGATCAATTGCCTCATCACTCCCGTTACCTAAAAAGATATTTTCCACGGGGATCTCAATAAACCTGCTGATCTCAGCTCTGAGTTGCCTGTGATGCGGATCGGGATATCTGTTAAGCTTTCCGAAAGGATTCTCATTCGCATCGAGGAAGATCCCCTTTTCTCCTGAATAATCATCTCTCGCTGAAGAGTAGGGGGTAAGTTCCCTGATGTTTTTCCTAACCAGATCGTCAATCTTATCCATATCAGGTATTTCTGAGTCTTATTGATACTGCATTTTTATGTGCCTGGAGTTGTTCCGCTTCAGCCATAAGTTCTATAGCACTGCCAATCATTTTGAGGCCTGATGCGCTTATCTCCTGGAATGTTATTTTCTTAAGAAAGCTGTCAGTCGATACACCGCTGTAGCTTCTCGAATATCCGTTTGTAGGTAAAGTGTGATTGGTTCCGCTCGCATAATCTCCTGCGCTTTCGCAGCTGAATTCACCAATGAAAACGGAGCCTGCATTTACTACCTTTTTTGCAAGATTTCCCGCATCGGAAGAGGATATTATAAGATGCTCGGGAGCATACATATTACTGAACGCCATACACTCCTCCTTTGTTCTGAAAAGGACTGAAAAACTGTTTGCAAGGGCATCAGTTGCAATTGCTTTTCTTGGCAATGTTCTGAGCTGTTCCTTTATCTCATTCTGAACCTCACCAATAAGAGGCTCGAAATCAGTAACAAGAATGACCTGACTGTCGATCCCGTGCTCAGCCTGTGACAAAAGGTCCGCAGCCACATATTCGGCCCTCGTTTTATTATCCGCAATAATCAGCACCTCGCTTGGGCCGGCAGGCATATCTATTGCAACACCATCGAGCTGGACCAGTTGCTTGGCCCTTGTTACATATTGATTTCCGGGTCCGAAGATCTTATCAACTGCAGGTACTGAAGCTGTCCCGTAAGCCATTGCCGCTATAGCCTGTGCACCTCCGACCTTATATATCCCCTTTACACCTGTGAGCCAGGCTGTGTACAGAAGTACCGGATTTATCATCCCATCCCTTGCAGGAGGAGTGCAAAGTATTAAATCGCTGCATCCTGCAACTTTTGCTGGTATCGCAAGCATAAGAACAGTTGAGAACAAGGGTGCAGTACCACCCGGAATATATAAACCCACGCGTTCAATAGCTACACTTTTTCTCCAGCATCTTACGCCTTTAACAGTCTCTGTTACTTTCTCTCCGAGAAGCTGTGATGAGTGAAATTTTACAATATTTGATTTTGCAAGCTCAATGGCCTCCTTCAGTTCATCCGGAATTGCTTTAATTGCAGATCTGATCTCTTCATCAGTTACCCTGAATTCTTCCGCGCTCATGCCATCGAATTCACGTGAATATCTTTTCAGTGCCCGGTCGCCTTCAGCTTTCACGGTCTGTATGATATTATATACAATTGAATCGAGGGCAGATTTTTTAATCTCAGGTCTCGTTACAAGCTTATTCCATTCCTTTTTGTCAGGATACCGGTAAGTCTTCATCAAATTATCATTTTTTCGATTGGTATAACAAGAATTCCTTCCGCTCCTGCCTCTTTAAGAAGTTCGATCCTTTCCCAGAAATCATCCTCCTTTACAACTGAATGCAGGCTCGACCATCCCTCTTCTGCGAGGGGAAGGATGGTCGGGCTCTTCATGCCCGGGAGTATCTCGCATATCTTCTTTATTGCGCTATCGGGCGTATTAAGAAGTATATATTTATTTTCACCTGCATTCTTAACCGCCCTTATCCTGAAAAGAAGCTTTTTGAGGATCTCCCGTTTTACTGAGGTAAGGGATTTGTTTCCTATAATAACGGCCTGGCTTGTAAGAATTGTTTCAACCTCCCTTAGACCGTTCTTAAGCAATGTACTGCCAGAGCTTACTATGTCACAGACAGCATCAGACAAGCCTATGCCCGGGGCAATTTCAACGCTGCCGCTGATCTCTTCCGTTTCAGCTGAAATATTATTTTTCTTCAGGAAATCATTAAGAATATTAGGATAGCTTGTAGCTATTCTTTTGCCTGAGAAATAGGAGAGGCCAGGGTAGGTATCTTCCTTCAGGATTGCAAGCGCCAGCCTGCAGTTTCCAAATCCAAGCTGAAAAATATTTTCGACATTCTTTCTTTTCTCTAGGACAATATTCTCTCCGACAATCCCTATATCAGCGACCTGCTGTTCGACGTATTGTGGAATATCATCATCCCTCAGAAAAAGAACCTCCATTGGAAAGTTTTGCGCATCGGTT
>JBBIIS010000075.1:0-1139 GCA_037446375.1 Bacteroidota bacterium
GGCGTCTGGGATACCAGTTTGTAAGAGGGATGCAGGGCGATGATCCGAAATATTTTAAAACAATTGCAACGGCAAAGCATTATGCTGTTCATTCCGGTCCGGAACCACTGAGACATTCATTCAATGCAAAGGTGAGTGAGGTTGATCTCCGCGAGACCTACTTACCTGCGTTCAGGACACTTGTTATGGACGGAGGGGTCTACTCAGTGATGGGAGCCTACAACATGTTCAGGGATTTTCCATGCTGCGCGAATCCGATCCTTTACGGGATCCTCAGAAATGAGTGGGGATTCAAGGGATATATTGTTTCCGATTGCTGGGCGATCTCCGACTTCTACAGGTTTACAAAGTTTGCTAAAGATCCGGCGGAAGCAGCGGCCCAGGCTGTAAAGGCAGGGACAGACCTTGAATGTGGCTCCGATTATAAGAATCTTGTTGACGCTGTTAAGCGGGGCCTGATTACGGAAGCCGATATAGATATTGCTGTCAAAAGGATCTTCACTGCCAGATTTAAGCTTGGAATGTTCGATCCCGACGCTATGGTACCATATGCATCAATACCCTGGTTTGTAAATTGTTCGGACTACAATAATTCACTATCAAGGAAGGCGGCACAGGAATCGATTGTTCTCCTGAAAAACAACGACAATATTCTTCCTCTTAAAAAAGATATTAAAACACTCGCTATTATAGGACCCAATGCGGATAACTTCGAATCGCTTATCGGCAATTACAACGGGATACCTAAGAATCCTGTAACCATTCTAAAAGGTATCGTGTCAAAGCTCAGCCCCGACACCAGAATTATCTATGCCGAGGGGTGCGATCTTGCCGAGGGGATCCATAACCTTACCGTTATACCGTCGAGATACCTTCAAACAGGCGATGGAAAGCAGGGTGCGTACGGGGAGTACTTCAATAACCGCGACATGAAAGGCTCTCCGGCATTCACAAGGGTCGACGACAACATAAATTTCTATTGGGAACAGCTCTCACCACGCTTTGATCTTCCTGATGATGATTTTGGAGTAAGATGGACAACATACCTGGTAGCACCTGAAACAGGAACATACTATCTTGGTACCTGGGCCGCTTCGGGATATTCGGTTTTGCTGGATGGAGTGAAGAAACTAGATGAA
>JBBIIS010000075.1:1149-13864 GCA_037446375.1 Bacteroidota bacterium
GATCATGAAGCCACTCATAAGGAGTTCAGGGCTGATCTGAAGGAAGGGCAGAAATATAAGATTGAGATCCTATATAAAAACTATTCCGGTGACGCAGATATCAAGCTTCTCTGGGCAAGACCCAGGACTGATATGCTTAAAAAGGCCGTTGAGGCAGCAAATGAAGCTGATGCTGTAGTACTTGTTCTTGGCCTTTCTCAACGGCTTGAAGGTGAGGAGATGCCGATAAAGATAGATGGCTTCACCGGCGGGGACCGTACCACACTTGATCTTCCTGCAGTGCAGGAAAAGCTTTTCGGTGCCGTTGCTGCAACAGGCAAGCCGGTTATTGTTATTCTCGCCAGCGGAGGTGCCTTATCGGTAAATAAAGAGCAGGAAAAAGCTTCAGCCATTCTTCTTGCCGGATATGGCGGACAGCAGGGAGGAAATGCAGTTGCTGATGTCCTTTTCGGAGATTATGATCCCGCGGGAAGGCTTCCCGTCACTTATTACAGATCAATTGACCAGATACCGGCATTCGAGAATTACGATATGAAGGGTAAAACATACAGGTTCTTCACCCAGGAACCGCTTTATCCATTTGGTTTCGGACTCAGCTATACAAGCTTTGCCTACAGCGATCTTAAATTGCCTGAAAAGGCAGTTGCAGGTGAAAAGATAAAGATAAAAACAACTGTCACTAATACCGGCAAAATGGATGGGGATGAGGTTGTTCAGCTTTATCTCTCAGACGAAAAGGGATCCACGCCCCGTCCGATAAGACAACTGGAAGGGTTCCGGAGGATAGCACTGAAGCCTGGCGAAAGCAGAGTCGTTGAATTTACACTCGAACCGAGGCAGTTCTCAATAATTAATAATAAGGAAAAAAGGGTTATCGAACCCGGCTATTTTACAATCTCTGTCGGGGGTAAGCAACCCGGATTTAAAGGTTATCTCGATCCCCGGTGTACTGGGGTGCTTACAGGAAGGATAAGGTTAACAGGCAAAGAAGTTTCTTTTTCAAACTGATTGAAAATTAAATTTTGCCCTGTGGGAATCTGTGTGACCTCAGTGGACCTCTGTGTAACAAAGAAAAACTTACACAGAGTGACACTGAGAAAGCACAGGGATTAACAGAGTCAGATTGCTAAAATCCCCACCTTGCAGAGGCGGGACCGGGTTTTATTTAATTAATTCCATAAAAAAATCACTTATAAAATGTTTTGTCATTTGTTTAATTATTTTTGTTTGGTGATAACAGAATAATTATGCAGCAGGAAAATGCGCTACTCAAGAAAAGGGTGAACCTTTTCGACGGGGTTTCTTTTGTAGCCGGATCGATGATCGGATCCGGTATTTTTATTGTCAGCGCCGACATTGCCCGTAACATTGGCTCGCCGGGATGGCTGATGATGGTCTGGCTGATTACAGGGATCATTACGGTTATCGGCGCCCTGAGCTATGGCGAGCTTGCTGCAATGATGCCAAGCGTGGGCGGGCAATATGTCTACCTGCGCGAAGCATATCATCCGCTTATCGGATTTCTCTTTGGCTGGACAACATTCGTTGTTATACAGTGCGGCTCAATAGCTGCTGTAGCAGTTGGCTTTGCTAAATTCACAGGAGTGCTTGTTCCATGGATCTCAGACACTAACATACTGATGCATATCGGGCCTCTTAAGGTTAGTACAACACAGATACTGGCAATGGTTTCAATATTGTTCCTGACATGGCTGAATACCAGAGGCATAGTTACCGGGAAAACAGTACAGAATATATTTTCTTCAACAAAAGTCATTGCTCTGATAGGCTTTATAGTTATAGGACTTATCATTTCAAAAGGGACTGGTGCATGGCAGATAAACAAGGAGGTCTTCTGGCAGGCAAGCAAAGTGGGAGAGAACAATCAGACGATACCTCTTTTCGGCTTTACGCTTATAGCTGCAATCGGAACAGCCCTTGTCGGATCGCTCTTCTCGGCCGATGCCTGGTACAACGTAACTTATATTTCAGGCGAGGTCATTAATCCCCGACGTAATGTTCCACTCAGCCTGCTGTTCGGAACCGTTCTTGTCAGTTCACTCTACCTTCTTGCCAATTTCGTCTATATCAAGTTCCTCCCGCTCCATGGTTCACCGGCAGGGGCAGATGTAATGGCAAGGGGTATCCAGTATGCAACTAACGACCGCGTGGCCACATCCGCACTTAGTCTTGTAATAGGCGACTACGCAGCGATCATAATGGCCGTTTTTATTATGATAAGCACAATGGGATGCAACAACGGCCTTGTACTTGCCGGTCCGCGCGTTTATTATGCTATGGCCCGCGATGGTCTCTTTTTCAGAAAGGTAGGCCAGCTTAATAACAAGGGAGTACCTGCCTTTGCACTCATAATACAAGGCGTATGGTCTATTCTCCTCTGTCTGTCAGGAACATACAGTGATCTTCTTGATTATGTGATTTTTGCTGTCCTAATATTCTTTACACTTACGATCCTGGCAATATTCATTCTGAGAATAAAGCGGCCTGATATCGAAAGGCCCTATAAGGCATTCGGCTACCCTGTTATCCCTGCGATCTATATCTTCACAACTTTGACTATAAGTGTAATTCTTCTGATATATAAGCCAAACTATACACTTCCCGGATTGGGTCTTGTATTGCTGGGTATTCCGGTTTTCTTCCTCTGGAACAGGAAGAAAAACGTGGAGAGTTTCGGTGGATCTGGTGAGTCAGCCATTTAGGCCTGATTTTTGTAACAACGGTGATGCAACCTCACCGGTTGGAATTTCGTCTAGTATTTAAAGAGTATTGTCATGGGTGGCCCCATTTCAATGAGAATTCGTTACCATGCAATCAGTGTGGCAATGATCATTTTTTCCCTTTACTCATGCGAAAGGCACAATTATGACCTCCTCGATCCGTCATCAGCAGGTGTAATGACGATTTATACCACTGCCGATGGTCTCCCGGGAAATGATGTCCGCGATATTAAGCTCGACAGCAAAAACAATCTCTGGTTTACTTTCCCGGGTCACGGAACTGCCACTTTCAATGGTAAAACATGGTCTTCAATAACAGCCAGCCCTTCCCAGCTTCTCAGTAATTCGGTTACGGTTCTTGATGAGACAAGCAGCGGAACAATTGTGATCGGCACAAGCGAAGGACTTTCAATTCTTTCAGCTTCAAATGTATGGTCATCAGTTACTGATCCTGTCTCAGGAATGAATGTAAGCGCGATAAAGGTGGCATCCAACGGGTGGGTATGGGTTGGAACCCAGAACCAGGGATTCTTTATAAATAAAGGGACTGGCTTTGTCAAAACGCTCAGCGCTAAATACAGTAACGTAAATGCAATAGAAGAGGGGCTGGCAGAAAATATATTCCTTGGTACCGACAGCGGGATCATCAGGTGGAACGGGACCGACTATTCATATATTAAGAAGTCAGACGGTTTGCCCGCAGAAAAGGTTACTGCCCTCAGATACGACAGCCGGGGCAGGCTATGGATAGGTACGGTTGGTGGACGGACGGCTGCATGGCTTGATAGGGGAGGGATACATCAGCTTGACCTTATGGCTGGAACGGATAGTCTCTCTATTAAAGATATACACGAAGACAGAAGAGGGTATATATGGTTTGCAACCTATGGAAACGGCCTTATAATGTATGACGGAATAATCTCATCCTCATTCAAGGAATACAATGGCTTTGCGGAGAACAACGTAAACTCCATCGGTGAAGATAAGGATGGTAACCTCTGGTTTGGACTTGCCAGCAGAGGTGCTGTAAAATATACTTTGCCTATAGGCACAAAATAGCTTATGAGCAGGCTTAAATATATTCTAGCACTTGTACTTCCTCTGATGATGGCCTCCGGTCTGCAGGGCCAGGTCAATTCAGGAGAAAGCGACAAGTATACTCTTCTAACTATGCCATTCAATAGGAGGCAGCTCACTCTCTATAAAGGGCAGCTTGCTATAAACGCAGGCTATAAATTTGCAGTCAGATCACGGGAGTACGACAACAATGGGAAAAAACAGATGCTCACAAACTCCGGAACAGGATCTGTTTTTCATTATTATTTCGGTGAACTAAGATATGGGATCACAGATTTTCTCGAGGTCGGTGCTGAAACAAATTTCATTCGTCATGGTATGCGCGCGCAGACAGAAACATACGTTTCCACAACTGCTGCCGGAACGCAGAATGTGACAGTAAATAAGCTTTCAGAGGTGAAAGGAATGGGAGATCTCTTACTGCTTTTGACTATAAGACTGCCCATGCAGTATAAATGGTTCGACCTGAGTGCAACAGGCGGATTATTCCTCCCCTCATCAAATTATGAAACGGCTAAGCCACAGGATAATCTTACGAGTCTTGCGACAGCAAACAGCTATCTTATTAATTCGTACAATAAATATTCAAACGGTTATGGTGTTCCGGTATATATGTTATCAGGATCGGCCAAAGCCAGTATAGACAAGATCACTTTTACTGCTGATTTCACTTACAAGACTCCGAAAAATGAAGGGAAAAATATCCGGTGGACAGGAACAATGGTCGACAAGCAATTTTCTTATTCCGATAAAACATATCAGTACCTGCTAAGCGACGAATATGTGGTGAACGGGGCAGTGCATTGCCAGCTGACAGGCTGGTTTGATATCTATATGAACTGTTTCTGGCAGATGACAAAGGGCGGCTGGACGGAATACTGGGGCAATAAATATTCAAACCCAAGGACCTCGCTTTTTACATTCGAGCCGGGATTCGAACTGCAGATATCTCCCAGTCTGACAATATACCAGGTTGCAGGATTTCCATTTTCGGGGAAAAGCGCCGATGCACCTTTTTATCTGTTCACAACCATACGGTTCAGTAACTTCTTATTTTCAAGATAGATGATTAATTCCAAGAAAGCAAGAAGCTACCTGCCTGCAATTATGACTCTGATCCTGAGCCTGCCTGTGTACGGACAAAGCGAGAAGCAGATTGTCCCTTCCGATCTCAGGCAGCAGACAATTGTAACTGAGCCGGTCACACTTAGAAGAGGATTTTTCAGGATCGGCACGATAGCCAATTACAGGGTGGCCGACAGATATTTCGATAACGACGGGACCCGGGAATACTACCTTTCAAGCATCTGGACAACAAACTCGGTGTACAACCTCACATTACAATATGGTGTTACGGACAGGCTTGATGCTGAAATTGTGACCGAATATATGTACAACCGGACAAAAAGCCAGTCGGTGGAGATAACTCCCGGAACCAATACCTCCACAACAGTTACAAATAAACAGGTTGGTCTTGGTATAGGCGATACCCGCATCAACCTGAAATACCAGATCTTCCCTGAGGCAAAATATAAAGTATCGCTTACCGGGATAATTAATGCGACCTTCCCGACAGGAGAGAAAAACCCTTCAAATGTCAAAAGTGCCACACAGTACGATCTTCCTGTAGGTGATGGAGCGTACGCACTTTCAGGAGAGATCTATGCCCGGACTATAATATATCCGTATTCGTTCACTGTCTATCTGACGTACAGTTATAATTTTGAAGGAAAGAAAAAGATGGTGCCATCTGATCTGAGAGAGAGTATTTTCAGGATGGGGAACAGGATAGAGACAGGGGCAGGTGCCAATGTCCATCTTAATGAGTGGATAGTGCTGGCAAACGAATTCAGCTTTTATCACGATGGAGAAGGATGGATAGAAAAGGGATCAATCGTTACAATACCCCGGTCGTGGACAGTTGTGTATGTTCCAAACCTTGTTTTCCAGATAAAACGCTTCAGACTTGGCGAATCAGTGTCGGTTCCGCTCGTTGGGATGAATGTACCCGCCGATCCGCTCTTTATTATGACAGTTCAGTATGTTTTCTAGATCAGATATATCTTCCTTGGGGGATATCCACGTGAATGACAGGGTTATCAGGTCATTTTATGTACTTTTCTCCTTCATCCTGTCGGGCTTCTTTTTACTCTCTTGCCTTACACCATCGATACGTGCCACAAAGGAACAGAACATGGGCGATGAATTGTTCAATAGCCACAGGTACTCTGAGGCTGTTGCCCACTACACAAAGATGCTGGAATCCAGCAGGAAGCTGGGCATTTACAGGAACAGGCCGATGGAGTCGGAAGTAAACAGGAAAATTGCGGATGGGTATGAAATGATGGGGAATTATGAAGAAGCTCTGAAATTTGTTAATCAGGCAATTGTTCTCGATTCTGCAGATAAGAATATATACGGCATGATCGATGATTACAGGCAGGAAGGTAATATAAAGGTATATATGGGGAGGTATTATCAGGGCATCACATCACTTGAAAGATCACTAACGCTATGTGAGGGAATGGATCAGAGCCTGAAGAATACCCACCGGTTGCTGATAGCCGATACGTATCTCTCTCTCGCCCAGCTTTATGCGGTAATGGGAAGATCTGCAAATGCCTTATCATTTACTGAAAAAGCGCTCTCTATTTTCCTGTCGGCTGAGGATCGGAGAGGTGAGATGGAATCCTATCTTACACTCGGTACCATATCATCCGACCAGGGAGATGTTCTGACTGCGGGAAAGTTCATAGAACATTCACTCTTCCTTGCCAAAGAGCTAAAGCTTGGCACCTCGAGGCATTATCAGCTCCTGGCATCAATTGAATCTTCAACCGGCGGGTATGAAAATGCAATCAGGTTCCAGGAGATGGCGCTTGATGAGGCGGTCAAGCTTGGAATAGCCGGCCAACTGATATGGGCAGAGATCGGAATGGGAGACATCTACCGCGAAATAGGTGATCTGGGCCACGCTGAAAAATATTATAATTCCGCAAATGAAGCCATATCTTCAAGGTCATCAGAATCAGGTAGTCTTGAGGCTTCAATCGGACTCAGGCTTGGTGATCCGACAGGGGCAAACAGGTTTTTTTCTTCACAGGGTTCAATCGTTGGGAAAGCAATATCATCTCTGAGAATGGCCGAGCTGATGATGCAGAAATCACAGAACGATAGTGCATACGTTCTTCTGGGCCAGGCTGCCGACGGATTCAGAACGGTTCGCAATGTTCAGGGGATCACTAATGTCCAGGTCCTGACAGGGAAGCTGTATATCGATCTGGAGAGGACATCATGGGCTGAGAAGGTACTCGACTCGGCTTTGATAGTGACAGGCTATCCCGAATTAAGATGGCAGGCCTTTTATCAGAAAGGAAGAATGTATGAAAAGTCAGGCCAGGCTGAAAAGGCAATTGAATCGTACAGGAACGCAATAAATATAATTGAGAGGATGCGGGGGAATTTCACTGTAGAAGAATTTAAAAGTTCATTTATCGAAAGCAAGAGGGACGTCTATGACAGGCTGATCAACCTGCTTCAGAAGAACAATGATCCTGCTGGAGCTTTTCAGGTATCGGAACAGGACAGGGCGAGGTCATTCTATGATATTCTTGCAAACAGGAAAATTGACTTCAGGGGATCAAAGGCAGGGGACCTTATTTCGCTGGAGCAGGAGAAACGTATGGAGATGCAGAAACTATCAATGCTCATTCAAAAAAGTGATGCTGGCGATTCAACTACTGATCCTGCTTTCAGGTCAGAGATATTGCATCTCCGGAAAGAGCTTTCAAAAGTTCAGTCAGATTATGAAGATATCCTTCAGCAGCTTAAACTCAGCAACCCCTCATACGATGAAATAGTAAGTAGAAAGCCTGTGAATCTGCAGGACCTGCAGAGGAAACTTGACTCCAGGACTGCATCTCTTGTTTACTGGATAAGTGATGACAGGATCATACTCTGGTTAATTACATCGGGTGATGTCTTTTCCACTTCTGTTGAAATCAGCAGCGGGGACCTCTCCTCCCTGGTTGAAAAAACCAGGAGATCAATACAGTCAAACATCGTTGATGAGTCAGACCGCGACCTTGCAACACTTTACAGGTACCTGGTCCAGCCTGTCGAAAGCAGGCTTTCCGGTTTTACAAATCTTGTTATAGTTCCCAACGGGCCTCTGCATTTTCTACCCTTCCAGGCATTACGCGACAGGAAAGGGGATTACCTTGTTCAGAAATACAATATAATTTACGAACCTTCAGCCGGGGTTTACATACTTTGCATTGAAAGGACTGCATTAAAAGGCTCTCGTTTTCTCGGCTACGCACTTTCTGAAGTCTCCGTAGGAGGGAAAGCAGGGTTACCAGGCACAAGCGATGAGGTAAAAAGGATACTGGAGCTGTTTCCGGATAATCTGTCAGCTTTCGGAGCAAACGGATCTGAGACATTTGTAAAGAAGAATGCCGGCAAGTTCAATTTTATCCATTTTGCAACGCATGGGAGCTATAATTTCAGTCAGCCTCTGTATTCCTGCCTGCTCTTCCCGCCGAGTGAAGAAGATGACGGGAGGCTTAACGTTTACGAGGTACTCGAGATGAATCTAAATGCTAAACTCGTCACACTCAGCGCCTGTGAAACCGGTCTGGGAAACCTGAACAGGGGCGATGAGCTTATAGGCCTGAGCAGGGCATTTCTCTTTGCAGGATCTTCCTCTGTGCTTGTCAGCCTGTGGGCAGTAGCTGACTATCAGACATCAATGCTTATGACAAGCTTCTATAGCCACCTGAAGGATCATTCTGTTCAGGAGGCACTGACGCTGGCACAGAGGGAAGTAATAAAAAAATTTCCGCAGCCTCTTTACTGGTCACCATTTATTCTCATAGGTAACGGTACAGTTACTGCAGATTAATATATTTGTGAATGAATTTTCACGAAGAATTTATTAAGAGAATAAATAGTCAGCACGGCATAAATGCGCCACGACTAATTGAAGCTCTTGGTGAACAATCTCCGGTCAGCATAAGGATTAACAATGATAAATGGAAGCAGGAACCTTCGGAAAGCACCAGGGTCCCCTGGTGCCGCGATGGTTATTACCTGGCAAGGAGGCCTTCATTTACTCTTGATCCTCTCTTTCAATCAGGATGTTACTATCCACAGGAAGCCTCGGGAATGTTTACGGGTGAGGCTTTCAGGCAGGTTATGAATGAAAAGCGGGGCATCAGGGTTCTTGATCTTTGCGGAGCCCCGGGCGGCAAAAGCACACATTTAGCTTCTCTTATCGGAAATAACGGTATTCTTATATCCAACGAAGTTATAAGATCAAGGGCAGCCATCCTGGCCGGGAATATTGCCCGCTGGGGCAAGCTCAATACAATTGTGACAAGCAATGATCCATCAGCTTTCTCAAAGCTCGGGGAGTATTTTGATCTCATCGCTGCCGATGCTCCCTGTTCCGGAGAAGGGATGTTCAGGGATGAAATTGCCGTCAGGGAATGGTCACCCTCAAATGCTCTCCTCTGTTCGGAGAGGCAGAGGAGAATAATAAGGGATATCTGGCCTTCGCTATGCGGCGGAGGTTATTTGCTCTACAGCACATGCACCTTTAATCCCTCTGAGAATGAAGAGAATATAAAGTGGATCGTTGATAATTTTGAAGGGGAGAGCGTAAAGCTTGACATTAGCGGTTTTACAGGTATTTATGAGATAAGCTACCTGGGAATCGCCGGATATGGATTCTATCCCGATAAAATAAAAGGAGAGGGATTCTTTCTGTCAGTTATCAGGAAAAAGGGAGGTAAGGCTTCCTGGAATCAGAGAAGGGAGAAACACTCCTTCAGTACCAACCTGAAAGAGGAGAGGACTGCCATGCAGAAACTTCTCATCGGGAGTGTGCCATTCCTGTTAAAGAATGCAGATGACATATACGCTGTTCCCGCTGAAGCTGATGAATATGCAATGCTTCAAAGTAAACTGAATATTATTAAAAAAGGTATACATCTTTACGGGAGGAAAGGATCAGATATTGTTCCTTCTCATGAACTTGTTATTTCTGGGCTGTTTGCGGACGAGGCATTTCCTTCAATTGATCTTGATTACAAAAATGCCGTTGCTTTTCTGAGGAAAGAGAACATTTCTGCCGAAGGGGTGCCTGTCGGATGGGTGGTAGTCAGGTACAATGGAGTTAATATAGGTCTTATAAAAAATATAGGCAGGAGGATAAACAATTATTTTCCGGTGGGATGGAGGATAAGGATGCAGCCTGGAAAGGAATCTGCTGAAATATTAAAATGGAACGAGTGAACAGACCGGCCGATAAAAATAAAATTACATACGCGGATCTATCTGCAGTTATTCTTGCGGGAGGCGCTGCAAAGAGATTTGGAGGTAAAAACAAGCTACAGACTATCATCGGTGGAGAAAGGATAATTGACCGTGTTATTGTTACTCTGGCTCCTGTTTTTAATGAGATCATAATTGTCACAAACACTCCTGAAGAATATAACCATCTGAAAGGATGCCAGGTTACAGAGGATCAGTTCAAAGGTGCCGGACCTCTTGGAGGGATCCATGCCGCGATGATGCTATCAGTGCGCAAGGGTCTTTTTGTATTCGCAGGTGACATGCCATATCTCGATGGAGATATTATCAGGGATCAGATCAGCTTTGCAGGGAACAATTCTTCTGATGCTATTATCCCTGAAGTAAAAGAGTATATCGAACCTCTTCATGGAATTTATATGAATCACCTAGCAGGTAGCATTGAGCGCAGGCTCTCCTCAGGTGCCGATCTTTCAATCAGAGGCTTTCTTAAAACCATAAATGTAATGTATTTCAGGCCTGAAATATCTGACAAGGTTCTGCGAGCCTTCATCAACATTAATTACCCGGCAGATGCGGATAATCACAATCAGTCTGCGCAACACTGAGATTACCGATGGGCCTCTGCGTCCCCAGCCTGCCGGAAGGCAGGTCCGCGGTTAAAGGGTCCGGACTATCTCAGCTGATTATCTCATTAAGCCATTAAGGAGTATTATTATAGTTCATTTTATTAACTTTATTCCGCCAAAACGCTATACCGATGAAGAAAATACTCTTTTTCTCTGTTCTTATAATACTGATTTTATCAGGCTGCACGAAGTATAAAAAGTATGAAGGTGTGCCATTCACGGAGAAGGAGCCGCGAGACTGGGAGAATCCATTACTGACCGGGCTCAACAGGGAGGATCCGCATGCTACGATGATAAGCTTTGCAGATGAGGCTTCGGCCCTTAAAGGAATAAAGGAGAATTCACCAAACTATCTCTCCCTTGACGGCATTTGGAAATTCCATTTTTCGAAAACACCCGAAGAGCGCCCCTTCTGGTTCTTTAAGGATGACTATGATCTGCGCGACTGGGCAAATACAGATGTCCCGTCAAACTGGCAGCTGAAGGGAACTGATGATCCGCCTATATACTCAAATATACCCTATCCTTTTAAAAAAGACCCTCCAAGGATCCCTCATGAGGTAAACACTGTCGGTTCCTATAAAAGGTCCTTCAGGATACCTTCAGAATGGGATGGGAAAGAGATCTTCCTTAATTTTGGCGCGGTAAGCTCATTTTTCTATGTATGGGTCAATGAACAGCTTGTGGGGTTCAGCAAGGACAGCAAGACACCGGCCGAGTTTGACATAACTAAATATCTTAAAAAGGGAAATAATAATCTTTCTGTTGAAGTATACAGATGGAGTGACGGGAGTTACCTCGAAGATCAGGATTTCTGGAGGTTGAGCGGCATTCAAAGGACAGTTTTTCTTCATGCAAGGCCAAAGACGTACATTGCCGATTTCTTTGCCAGGGGCGATCTTGAGAACAATTACGCCGATGGCAAGCTGGACCTTGGCGTTGCCATCACTTCAAAAACAGAAGACAGATCACAGTACATAATAAGTGCCGAACTACTTGATAAGGGTAACAAGATCTTCAGTGAAGATAACAAAGCCTCGCTGGGATCAGGAAACAGAACACTGATTAAGTTTGCAAAGAGCTTTCCGGGAATAAAGAAATGGTCGGCAGAGACACCTGACCTCTATTCACTCGTAATCACACTTAAAAATGATAAAGGAGGCATACTCGAATGTGTGAGTGCTGACATAGGATTCAGAAAAGTTGAAGTCCTGAAGTCGGGCTTTCTTGTTAATGGTGTAAAGGTATATCTCAAAGGTGTTAACATGCACGAGCATAATGATATTACCGGGCATGTTATAGACGAGGCGACTATACTTAAGGATATAAGGATGATGAAGAGCTTTAACATTAATGCGATGAGGAACTGTCACTACCCGCAGCAGGAGCTATGGTACAGGATGTGCGACAAATTTGGCCTGTATGTAATTGATGAGGCAGACATTGAATCGCATGGAATGGGATATAACAAGGATGTGACTCTTGCCGATAAGCCGGAATGGAAAGCTGCCCATCTCGACAGGATGATGAGAATGGTGGAAAGAGATAAAAATCATCCCTCCGTTATTATCTGGTCGATGGGTAATGAGGCGGGTGACGGTCATAATTTCCTTGATGGCTATCACTGGATAAAGGAGCGTGACAATACCCGTCCTGTCCAGTATGAAAGAGCTGAACAACTGACGAATACAACTGAACGTCATACCGATATCTGGTGCCCGATGTACGCCCATCTCGATTATCTCGAAAATTATGCAAAGGATGCTAAGAACGACCGTCCTCTTATAATGTGCGAGTATGCACATGCCATGGGGAACAGCACAGGTAACCTTCAGGATTACTGGGATGTTATTGAGAAATATCCGAAGCTTCAGGGAGGTTTTATCTGGGACTGGGTTGACCAGGGTCTTCTGAAAACAGGCGAAAATGGTGAAAAATACTGGGCATACGGCG
>JBBIIS010000076.1:0-4882 GCA_037446375.1 Bacteroidota bacterium
CGGTGGAGGACAGCCAATTCCGACCAGCATGGAGATAAGGAAGAACCGTATGAAAGCTATCTATTCAGAAGATGAACATATGGTGCTTCGTAAGTCGCATGAGAATCCCGACGTGATAGCAATCTATAAGGAATTCCTCGGAAGTCCGAACAGTCATAAATCGCACGAATTGCTTCATACAAGGTATATAGTGAGAGAGAGCTACTAGAAAAGAAGGCCGGCATAAAAGCCGGCTTTTTTGTTTTGGGATCTGAGGTCCAGGAGTCCGGGAGTCGTCTGGAAAAAACCACTGTGTCCTCTGCCTATAAGCTTTGCGCTCCCTGCGGTTATTTCTTCAGTTTTTCAACCTGAATCTTTTTACTTTTGCCTTTTGTCTTCTCCAGAAGCCATGCCATATTCTCACCCAGGGTCCTCATGGTTCTGATCCCCTCCTCATCCTGCAGAACATCGCCTTTCTCCCTTCCGTATGAGATATTCCAGTATGATGAACCGGGTACTATCATCTCGTTGATAAGAAAAAAATGATTTATGCTGTCGAAAGTATGAATGGCGCCGGCCCTTCTTACTGCAACGACCGCAGCACCTATCTTTCTCTTTAAAGGATTACCGGCTCCTCTTATAGCATAGCCGGCAACATCAATAAGGGCTTTTGCCTCGGATGTCAGATCAGCAAAATAGGTCGGAGATCCAATTATGATCCCGTCAGCCTTTATCATCTTTTTGATGCAATCATTTATGAAGTCATTTTCCTGGTGGCATTTGCCATCTTTCTTCTTACGGCATTTCATGCAGGCGATGCAGCCATATACCTTTTTACCGCCTATCTGTATAAGCTCAGTTTCTATCCCCTTCTCTTCCAGAACTTTCAGAACTTCCCTGATAAGAATTTCTGTATTCCCTTTTTTCCTTGGGCTTCCATTGAATGCTACTACTTTCATTTATCGGAGTTTTAAAAACTATCACAGACTGACACAGAGGTTGCACAGAGGTCCGCAGAGAAAAGATAAAGTGCGAATGTTGATTTATTTCAGATCAAAATTATTCTCTTCCCTGGGTTTGGCATAAAGATCTTCAACCGTAACCTTTGGCTCACCCTTCTCAGGATCAGGAAGGATCTCAACTTTTTCTTCACTGGCTCTGCCGTTGAAATACATTATATATGCGAACACAGGGAAAAGTGGAAGTGTAAGAGCATTTACAGCCGAGGAGAGAAGAAGAAAGATCGGATCTGAGGGAAGATTCATGATACTGCTTGTATCCTGCGGATTGGCAAAGGTTTTTATGAAACTTCCTGCAAAGGGAAGAAGTACAATTCCTGAAAGGAAAAGGGATATGACAAGGTAAAGAATAATAAAGACTGCAGTCCATCCCATATTGGGCCAGAAATTCCGGTGAGCTAATTTTAATGACCTTACTATCGTTGTTCCTATATTGGCATCTTCAGCCATCATAACAGGAAGTATAAAGAAAGAGATCATTGCGAAATAGTTCAAGGCAAAGAATGCTCCGACAATAAGGATAAAGATCCCCAGTATGATCCCTGCGGATGCTATAAAGGCGAAAATCACCATTATAATAAGGTAAGGAACAAAGTAATTAAACGACCTGTAAATTGCCTTGAAAATATTCTCAGAGCTGTCGATCGGCTTATGAAGTATGTAATAATGAAGGATGGTACTCAGCAGAAGACTGACCACCATCAGTATCACCATTGGAACAAGGTAGCTCTTCAGCTTTTCCATTATCAGGGTCGGATCTGTCATAGACTGAAGTGATTTGAGATCTATGAACATTGTTGCATACTGAGTGATGCACGACATCACAAACGATATTATGAAAAGCGTAACAAATCTTGTTTTATAGAATTCCCACAGGGCATTCATCGCACTGTCCATGTTATGCTTCCTGTAAAGCGGATGGCCTTTTAACTGATCCATATTGGTTCTAATGATTTTCCCCCGCAAAGATAACCATAAATATCGTTCCGGTAAAGGATGATCTGCCAAACTGCTTATCCAATGATCTCCAGTATTTGTTTTATATCGATATCTTTCAGAGGGTTGTTGCTATGTACAAATGTATCGGCAAGGCGGGATTTTTTTTCCTGCAGCCTCGTTATTTTCTCTTCTATCGTATCGCTTGATATATATCTGTATACAAAAACACTCTTGTCCTGCCCGATCCTGTGTGCACGGTTAAGCGCCTGAATTTCGGCTGCAGGGTTCCACCATGGATCAAGGATAAAGACATAATCGGCAGCGGTAAGGTTTAATCCTACACCTCCGGCTTTGAGCGAAATTAGAAATACCTTATTTGCAGGGTCATCCTGGAAGGAGTTGATTATCCTTTCCCTGTTTGTGCTTGCTCCGGTAAGTATTGAATACCTTATGCGCTTCCTTACAAGAACTGCAGCATACAGATCGAGATGCTTTACAAAGGTTGAGAAGACCAGTATTTTATGACCTTCAGCAATGACACTTTCAATATCCTGTATCACGGCATCAAATTTGCCTGAACTTCCAGGGTATTCATTAAATGCCATAACAGGATGGTTTGAGATCTGTCTTAGTTTCATAAGCCCCTGCAGGACAATAATTGCCGATTTCTCATGTCCCGATGTCTCTATATTCTTAAGAATGCTGTTCCTTACTGATGATTTTTCCTTCTCATATAATTCACCCTGTTCCTCTGTCATGTTGCAGAATTTTGTCTGCTCTGTCACCGGTGGCAGATCAGTGGCAACCATCTCTTTGGTGCGGCGAAGGATAAAAGGCTTAATTATCTTCCTGAGCTGTTCTTCTTTGTCATCATCTTTCCTCTTCTCAATTGGCTTTGCAAACTCCCTTCTGAAAAATGCAAGTGAGCCAAGAAGACCGGGATTCACAAAGTTAAGCTGGGTCCACAGGTCGGTAAGCGAGTTCTCAACGGGTGTTCCCGTAAGCACAAGCCTGTAATCTGATTTCAGCCTGATAACCGTCCTGAAGATCATTGAAGCAGGATTTTTAATCACCTGGCTCTCATCAAGCACTATATAATGAAATTTAAAGCCGCTTATGATATCAATATCCTGGCGTATTGTATGATAACTCGACAGTATGAGGTCGAACTGCTGAAAGTATGATGTCGATTTCTTACGCTGATTACCCTTGTAGCAACAAACCTTCAGGGAAGGAGTGAAACGCTTTATCTCGTTTTCCCAGTTATAAAGAAGTGAAGCAGGTACAACAATAAGTGAAGTAAGCTTCGCGAGGGGCTCTTCAAAGAGTGTAAGACCGGTAACCTTGATTTCACAATTCATCTCAGGCAGATTCTCCCTGTTGTGAAGAAGGAGTGCGAGAGTCTGGATTGTTTTGCCAAGACCCATATCATCGGCAAGGCAGCCTCCAAGATTGGCTGACTGAAGCCAGTACATCCATCCCAGCCCATCGATCTGGTACTGACGCATCTCACCATTCAAGCCTTCGGGCGGCCGAAGTATCGGAACCTTCTCGGGAGCTATAAGCTTTTCGAGGTTTCCGCAGCCTACGCAATCATCTTCATCGAATGTATCGGGCAAGAGTGAAAAATGCTGCTTATGGATGAGTAAAGAGTCATCTTCGCTTTTGCCGAATTCAAATATGTTTTTGTATCTCGAGAACCATACCTCCGGAAGAATTGCAATTGTTCCATCGGGAAGCTCAAATTCCCTTATCACGTCAAGTATGTTTCTTCTGAACCTGACAAAAGGAATCTCAAATTCACCAATCTTTACAACAGCCTTAAGGTCGAACCAGTCATCAATTATTCTATGGCTGATGCCCAGGCTTATCGGTTTCAGGTTGTATTTTCTGTCAAGCCTGGACGATGTCATCCTGAAGCCATTAATTATAAAGTCATTCCATACCCTGTTAACAGATTCAATAGTGTCGTAAAGATCCTGTTTTTTATCGCCTGTCAGACCCTCTAGTGAATAGTTTACATCATCTTCGGAATAAAAACCCATGTCGCCAAGCAATGTAACGCATTTTGATTCCCAGTCAAAGTCGCGTGGACACTTCCTGTATGTATAAGCATTATCTTCGTTTATGAACCTTGTAAAGTTCACAGCAGGGTCAGTAGGGTATATTTCATAACCCGGATATCGGTATTTCAGTATGAGAACAGGAGATCCATTAAGTCCGGATTCAAGCTCAAGAAGGGCTTCTTTCTCTGGTTCTTCCACGATGACCCTGAAACCGCTGCCTTCAACCCTGAAATTATTTACAGCCGTTTGGACAAATGATGAAAAGTATTTCTCCTCAGCATTTTTGGGTATAAGAATATGATCCCTTGTAATAAATGGCTTCACCTTAGATCCGTCAACATCCGAAATGAATATAATATTGCTGTTTTCCCTTATCAGGCATGGTGAGTTGCAGATAACATCTATTGAGCTTTTTCGGAGATTAATGACTTTCCCTGGCAGCTCGAGACACAGGCTATATGTGCTTTGCCCGGTATCGCGGTGAAACCAGAATACGGGATAGGCTTTATCGTTTTGCAGATCAAGCCTGTCTTCATGATGAATTGTACTTATCTTTCCCTTCTGAAGAAATACTGGTATTGCTTCATCCCTGGCAATGGAAAGGCATCTGTATATCCTGTTCTCAATATACGGCCGTATAAAGTTTTCTATCCTGTCGGGACTTACCTTTTCGAGAAACTCTTTTACTGATGCATTTTTAGAGAATAGCTTATAGAGGCTCCTGTCGGTATATTCATTTATAAGTACTATAACCTCCCGCTCATCAGAATCAAGAGTTGATATTGTATCAATATTGGGGAACGGGGAGAGAGCTTCAGTCATCCTGAAATATGTATTCCTGACATCTTTCAGTATTATGTATGGCATCAGTATCGTGCC
>JBBIIS010000076.1:4921-13627 GCA_037446375.1 Bacteroidota bacterium
TCAAAATTGAATATTCATGCAAGATCAGCATTGTAAGCGGTTTTTCAAAGAAAAAAAAGATGACATTTATTATAATTTGGATCGGACTCCGTTATGTATTAGCGTTTACTTATTTTTATAGTGGCTAAAGTGAAGAAAGTGACAAAAGTGCCCCGGAGTCAGAAGTGACTTTAGTTCAACCTGACTTTAGATCACTCGTAACTTATTTTGTCTTCAAACTTGAGAAAAATAGTACATATAGATATGGACGCGTTTTTCGCGTCAGTTGAGCAACTAGATAATCCTGACCTCGTGGGAAAGCCGGTCGCCGTTGGCGGGAGCGGGGAGAGGAGTGTGGTTGCTGCAGCCAGCTATGAAGCAAGGAAATACGGAGTCAGATCTGCCATGCCCTCCGTAATTGCTAAACGGATTTGCCCGGATCTTATCTTCGTAAGGCATCACTTCGACAGGTATCATGAAGTCTCCTCAAAGGTGTTTGAGATATTCAGGGAGTACACTGATATTGTTGAGCCGCTTTCGATTGATGAGGCTTTCCTCGATGTTACAGAAGACCGGAAAAAAATCGGGTCAGCGACCATAATTGCAGAGAAGATAAAAGCAGAGATAAGAGAAAATACCGGGCTGACAGCCTCAGCCGGGATCTCAGTTAACAAGTTCCTTGCGAAGATCGCCTCGGAAGTAAAGAAACCCGATGGGCTGTTTCTGATCGGACCGGATGAGGCACAGGATTATATTGAAGCACTCCCGATAGAGAAATTTTACGGGATAGGAAAGGTGACCGCTGAAAAGATGCATAAGCTTGGAATACATTACGGCTCTGACCTTAAAAGATGGGACCTTTACTCACTTATAAGGAATTTCGGAAAGATAGGAGCCTTCTACTTTGATATTGTGCGGGGCATTGACGACAGGCCCGTGGAACCCTATTCCGAGCGTAAATCCGTTGGTACTGAGCTTACATTTGAAAAAGACCTCACCACAAACTTTGAGATCATCGCAGAACTGTATAAGATAGAAAAGGAGCTGATGAACCGTCTGCAGGACGCAGGGACGTCGGGACGGACAATAACAGTCAAAGTGAAATTCTCGGATTTCAGGCAGTTAACTCGCAGCCGCACTCTGCAAAATTATGTACGTGATTTTGAATCCCTTCACACGGAGGTCACTGAGATCAGAAAATCACTCGGACTGCCCGGGAACAAAATAAGGTTGCTTGGAATCAGTATATCAAATCTTGAGACCGATGAGTGTGCCGACCGTCAGATGTCGCTGTTTGATGAAAGTTCTCCCCTGTAATTTAAGAGAGACATTAAAATAACCCTTCTGTTGAAAGATATCTTTCACCGGTATCGTAGGCAAATGTGAGGATATTTGAACCCTTTGGAATCTCGTTAATTTTTTGATCTACAGCTGCCAGTGAGGCGCCTGTAGAGATGCCTACAAATAAGCCTTCTTCTTTCGCGGCTCTTCTGGTGAATGTGAATGCTTCATCCTTACTTACCCTGATTATCCCGTCGAGTATTTTTGTATTGAGGATAGACGGAACAAATCCGGCACCGATACCCTGGATAGGATGCGGTGCAGGGGAACCTCCGCTCAGAACAGGCGAAAGCCCGGGCTCGACAGCGAATACCTTTATGCCAGGAAATTTCTTCTTTAGCACCTCAGCTACACCCGTTATATGTCCGCCAGTGCCAACACCGGTAATAAGATAATCAAGTCCATCGGGGAAATCGTTTATGATCTCCTGAGCGGTCGTTGTTCTGTGAATATCAGTGTTTGAAGGGTTCTCAAACTGCATTGGCATCCACGAGCCAGGCGTTTCCTTAACAAGCTCCTTTGCCCGATCGATTGCACCTTTCATCCCTTTTTCACGGGGGGTCAGTACAAATTCTGCGCCGTACGAACTCATTATCTTCCTTCTTTCAAACGACATAGACTCAGGCATTACAAGGATCAGCCTGTATCCCTTTACGGCTGCCACAATTGCCAGTCCTATTCCGGTGTTGCCTGATGTCGGCTCAATAATCACACCGGTGGGTTTCAGGATTCCATTTTTCTCGGCATCCGTTATCATAGATAAGGCTATACGGTCTTTAATACTTGCACCAGGATTGGCTCTCTCCAGCTTTACCCAAACGTTGTGCCCTTTACCAAAAAGCCTGTTGATCTTTACATGCGGGGTGTTTCCGATTGTTTCAAGAATTGAATTTACTTTCATTTTGAACTGCTTGAAAAGTTAAATAAAGAAGTTGATAGGTTCATTGAAATTATACTGATCCCTGACGATGATTTCGCTTTTGTGATATACCAGCGAAAATGGCGCAACACTTTCTGTCAGCCAGACATTGCCGCCAATAATGCTATTTCTTCCTACTATAGTCTCTCCGCCAAGTATTGTGCTGCCGGCATATAGAATGACATTGTCCTCAATCGTAGGGTGTCTTTTTTTTGATGCTTTGCTCTTTTCCACGCTTAAGGCACCAAGGGTTACCCCCTGGTAAAGCTTGACAGAGCTGCCAATGGTAGTTGTCTCTCCGATAACAATACCTGTTCCGTGATCTATTGAAAATGGAGTGCCTATTTTTGCACCGGGATGTATATCGATCCCTGTAGATTTATGAGCATATTCGGTTATCATTCTTGGAACAAGCGAAACAGAAAGTTCTTTCATCACATGAGCGATGCGGTAACAGAATATTGCAAAAAAGCCCGGGTATACTGCTATTACCTCGATAAGATCAGTTGCTGCCGGATCAGAATCAAGCATGAATTGTCCATCTCTGAGAAGCGTCTTCTTTACCTCAGGGAGTGATCCGAGAAACAGGTCCAATGTTTCCGGTTTATTTACCGTTCTGCCCTCTAATACTGAACTGAGTAAAAGGATGAGTCCATCATTTCGCGAAACTTTCATCTTCTCGGTCAGTTCCTCGCCTGCAGGGAAAAGGAGAGTGAAAACTGCCTTCACACTTTTTTCAACGGCTTTTTTATCCGGTAGCCTCATTACTGTATCTTTCATCTGACACTTTGGTCTTAATTTACAGTAAATTTACTTGATTCATTTGTAAATCACATATAGCTTCAAATTAGATAGAACAGGCGCAAAGACCAATTTGTTCAACAGAAATAGGACGCTTACCGACAGGAATGAGATTAACCAACACCGGATTTTGACACTGAACAGACTCTGTCTTTACCATATCAGCAATACTGCAGGACATTTACATTATCATCCCCGCGGCTACAGTCTCGTTTGTGCCTTCATCGATAAGGATAATACTGCCTGTGATGTTGTTCATTTTATATGGATCGTAGAAGAGGGGCTTTGAAGTTTTTATCCTGATCTCTGCGATGTCATTCATTTTAACTGCGAGATCAGATTCCTCTTTTTGAAGAGTATCGATATTTACCCTGAAATCGACTGATTTGATAATGCAACTGGCATCGTTTGCCGAGTTACGGACGATATACCGCCCTCCGGGCTGCAAGGGTTTTTCATTGAACCAGCACGCCATTATAGTAATATCCTGATCGGACCCGGGTTCATCGCCTGTTCTGACTATAATATCTCCACGGCTGATATCAAGCTGATCTTCAAGTGTAATCGTAACGGATTCTCCAGCCGAGGCGGAATCAATATCCTTTTCAAAGACATTAATTGTTTTAATTGTTGATTCCAGTTTTGAAGGAAGAACAGTAATCTTATCTCCTGGTCTGAATGTACCTCCGGCTATTCTTCCAGCATAACCTCTGTAATCGTGGAACTGGTCAGAATTTGGCCGGATAATTGTCTGGACCGGGAACCTGGGAGAATCTACATTTTTGATCTTTTTAACCTCGATTGTCTCAATGAAATTGAGGAAAGTCTTCCCTTTATACCATTCCATATTTGTCGATTTCTCAACAACATTATCCCCGAATTTGGCACTGACAGGAATATATTGAGGATCTTCAATCTCAAGTTTTACTGCAATTTCGGCCAGGCTTGCCCTGATATCATTAAAAACAGTTTCGCTGTACTCTACCATATCCATCTTATTAATACAAAAGAGAATATGCCTGATATCAAGGAGGGAAGCAATATATGAATGTCTTAATGTCTGTTCGAGTACTCCTTTCCTGGCGTCAACAAGAATTACTGCAAGGTCGGCTGTACTGGCCCCCGTAACCATATTGCGTGTATATTGGATATGTCCCGGCGTATCTGCGATTATAAATTTGCGTGCGGGAGTCGCAAAGTAGCGGTAAGCTACATCGATAGTTATCCCCTGTTCACGTTCTGCTCTTAATCCGTCGGTCAGAAGGGAAAGATCTATCTCTTCCCGGCCCAGTCTCTTGCTCGACTGCACTATATGGTCCATCTGGTCCTCAAATATTGATTTACTGTCATATAGCAGCCTTCCGATAAGAGTACTCTTGCCGTCGTCGACACTTCCAGCTGTTGTAAATCTCAACAGACTCCTGTATTCACTCTCTCCGTTTATTCCCATCTTAGTTTTATTAGCTCAGTGCTCAGAGCGCAGAGCTCAGTGCAGGACGATTTAAAATCTGTTATTTCCCTCCGCTCTGAGCCCTCTGCCCTGCGCTAAAAGTAACCCTCTTTCTTCCGATCCTCCATTGCCGATTCCGACCGGCGGTCGTCGTATCTTCCTCCTCTTTCCGTAACTCTTGTTACAGCTATTTCAGCAACGATCTCATCAAGTGTATTGGCCTTCGAGAGTGTAACACCTGTGCATGTTATGTCGCCAATTGTGCGGCATCTCACATCAGCTTCAAAAGCCTCTTCAGTCGGTTTGAGCTGCATGAATGGAGCCCATGCCAGGTGAACGTTTCCTCTTTTAAATATCTTCCTGCGGTGAGTGTAATAGAGGCTGGGAAGAGATATTTTTTCACTCACAATGTATTGCCATACATCAAGTTCGGTCCAGTTGCTAATCGGAAATACCCTGAAATGTTCACCCATATTCTTTCTGCCATTAAAGATGTTCCAGAGTTCCGGCCGCTGGTTTTTGGGATCCCACTGGCCAAATTCATTTCTGTGTGAAAAAAACCTCTCCTTGGCGCGGGCTTTCTCCTCGTCGCGGCGGCCGCCCCCAACTGCAACATCAATATTAAGTTCGTCAATTGCATCGAGAAGCGTAACTGACTGGGCCTTGTTCCTGCTGGCATTTATACCCTTTTCCTCGGCAACCTTCCCATGATTAATTGAATCTTCAACAAACCTCACAAGAAGCTCAACACCAAGTTCCTTTGCGAGGTTATCTCGAAAAGTAAGTGTCTCCTCAAAATTGTGTCCGGTATCTATATGGAGAAGACTGAAGGGCATTTTTGCCGGCCAGAATGCTTTTTTTGCAAGATGTACCAGGATAATGGAGTCTTTTCCACCCGAGAAGAGAATCACCTTCTTCTCGAACTGAGCTGCCACCTCACGCATAACATAAATCGCCTCATTCTCCAGTTCACTGAGATGTTCCCTGTTAATTTCCATTTTACAGCTGATTAATTTGTTGATTCAGAATATTTCACATGGCATCCGCACTCCTTCGTGCCATCTGTTTCCCACCACCAGCGGCCCGACCTGAAATTCTGTCCTTCCGGAACGGGTCTAGTACAAGGTTCACAGCCAATGCTGAGATATCCCTTATCGTGAAGGGTATTATAAGGGACATGGTTTTCACTGATGTAAGCTTCCACATCATTTAGCGACCAACTGAAAAGCGGATGATACTTAATCATCTTTTTCACTTCATCAAACTCGAGGTTTGCCATGGACGACCTGTTGTCGGACTGCTCAGCCCTTATGCCAGTTATCCAGATGGAGTACTTTTTCAGAACTTTATTCAGCGGTATAACTTTTCTAAGATGGCAGCATTCAAGCCTGTTCTCCTTTGATTCGTAGAAGCTGAATGGTCCTTTCTCCGTCATGAGCTTTTCAATATTACCGGCATCAGGGAAACAGACATTTATTATCTTCCTGTATTTCAGGATTGTCTCGGAGAAAACCTGGTAAGTCTCGGGAAACAGCCTTCCGGTATCCAGCGTAATAACATCAGCCGGAATATTGTTCCTGAAAATGATATCGGTAATTACCTGGTCTTCAATTCCGAAGCTTGTGGTGAAGACTGCTTTGCCGGGATAGCCCAGGGTAAGTACCCTGAGGCTGTCAACAATTGATTTATCCCTGAGCTGGCTGCTTAATAGCAAAAGTTCTGTATTGTTTGTCATTTTTTTTTATCAATCCTTTTAGCCTGATACGGTGAATATGTGCCCAGATTCTTTCATGAAAATAATATAGCAGGGTTTTTGTGACAACTTCGACGCTTCCTATCGTAAAGGCCAGCGTTAGCTTTCCGGTCACAATGTAGCTAATTATCATAGTGTCGATCGTGCCGACTATTCTCCAGCTAACGGCTTTAAGTAAACTCTTTACAGGCTTGTCAATCCTGTCGCTTATTTCGAAGCCGTCCTCAGGCGCAGATATTTCCCCTGGTTTTGCAATCAGTACGTCAAGCATTTTTTCAAAATATTAGTCTTTACAAAAATAGCGCTGTTGAAGGCTCCATCGGTCAGCAAATAAGCGGTAATTAGATAAGTATTTATACACATGGGGAAATGTGTAAATTTCTACCCAGGCAGTTAAGTTTTAATTTGAATTAAAATAATTTGCAGAAAGAAAATTGCAGTAGCTCTGATTTTGTAAATTTGCGATTCAATTATAGATATGAAGCTGCTTATAATAGAAGACGATTCTACTCTGATTAAATCCATATATGAATACCTCAGAATGGAAGGCCATATATGTGAAACAGCGTTGAATTTCAGCCAGGCTTCCCATAAGATATCAGACAACAGGTACGACTGCATAATTCTTGATATAGGCCTTCCAGATGGCAATGGACTTGAAATAATAAAGCTGATAAAGGAGAACAAGATGTCTGACGGTATATTGATCCTGTCGGCCAAGAGTTCGCTTGACGATAAACTTAACGGTTTGCATCTCGGTGCTGATGATTATCTTACAAAGCCTTTTCACTTTGCGGAGCTCAGCGCAAGGATCCATTCTATATGCAGGAGGAAAAACTTTGATGGTCTTAACAAGATCAAATTCAATGAGATAACTGTTGATAGCGATGGTAAGGTGGCTTACGTAAACAATGAGCAGCTTAACCTTACAAGAAAGGAGTTTGACCTGCTTTTATTCCTGGTGACAAATCATGACAGGATAATAACAAAGGAATCAATCGTCGAACATTTATGGGGAGATTTTGTAACGCTTACAGATTCTTATGATTTTGTCTATACTCATGTCAAGAACCTGAGGAAAAAAATAGTTGCAGCGAAGGGAAAGAACTATATAAGATGCATTTACGGTTTCGGATATAAATTCAGTGATAATTGAAATTAATAACAAAAGCCACTTCATATCTTTTCGCCGGTTATGTTGTTGTAATGATAACGGGCGCCATATTCCTGTATTTTACATTTAAAGTTTTGGTTTATAAACAGATAGATATTAGTCTTATAGAAGAGAAGAATATAATTCAGGAACAGATAGAACAGACCGATACTATTCCGGATTTTAAAGCTGCGCTGAGGCGCGAGATTGAAGTCAAAGTCTTCGAAAACCCGTTGAGATATTCTGAGGTTTTCAGGGATACATTAATACTTGATAAAGAATCGGGTGATAATTCAACATTCCGCTTCCTTACTTATAAAAGTACTACCGAAGCCGGAACCGGATACAGCATTAAAATAATCAGGCCTCTTGATGAAATGGAAGAACTGTTTAAGGATATTGCCCTCTATCTGTTCTATCTTTTTCTGTCAATTCTTCTGGCCACCATACTAATAAACTATTTTGTCACAAAGAGACTTTGGAAACCATTTTACCATGCTGTCAGAAAAGCAAGCAGCTTTAATGTTCAGACAGATAAATCCCTGGAACTTCCGGCATCAAATACAGATGAATTCAGTCAGCTTAATGAAGTCATCAACCAGATGACTGAAAGGATGAAGAGAGACTATCTGAATCTGAAGGAATTTAATGAGGATGCTTCGCACGAGATACAGACCCCGATCGCAATAATCAGGTCAAAGATGGAGATACTAATGCAGAACAGGAATCTCAGGAAAGAGGACCTGGAGAATATAAAGACAATAAATGAAGCAACTGACAGGCTCTTAAAGCTGAATCAGGGTCTGCTTCTGATATCAAAGATCGAGAATAACTATTTCCAGAACAATAAGGCAGTATCCCTCAGGAAAACAGTCCTGAAATATCTGAGCAACTATTCCGAGATCATAACAATAAAAAATATAATGACGGAGGTCACCGGCAATGATCCTGTTTTCGTAGAAATGGATGAAATATTGTCAGATACCCTTATCTCAAACCTTTTCAGCAATGCGGTCAGATATAACATTGATGGCGGCTTCATAAAAGTTCATACAGATGTGGGTTCGCTCACAATTTCTAATACAGGAATTCCCCTTGCTGTTGAGCCGGAGCTTCTCTTCAAGCGATTCAGGAAAGGAGGCAAAGACCTGCAATCGGTCGGTCTTGGCCTCTCCATTGTAAAAAAGATCGCCGACAACTACGGAATCTCAGTTACATACGGATGCACAGGGAATATTCATGAGGTGTGCCTCACTGTTAAAGGCTGACAATAAAATACTTAGTGCCGGCAAAACTTAAAGTTTTATTAA
>JBBIIS010000077.1:0-3899 GCA_037446375.1 Bacteroidota bacterium
AGGTCGGCACCATATACACCAAGATTTGCGGAACGCTTTGCGCTTGTTATATATTTCTTAGCATTGTCAGCCGGATTTGATATACCTAAAATATAACCTACCTCGAGGTCGGTGAGCATTCGGATTACTTCTGCAGATGTGGGTAGCGGATAAACATTCTTTTCTATCTCCTTGCGGATTGTATTAACCTCCTTCTGCTCCTCCTGAGCTTTCTGCTTCTTCGGAGAACCGCTCTTGCAAGAGGTAAGCCCTGTAAAACTAAGTACCATCAACGGTATAATCACGGCTGCCATGATCTTTTTCATATCAGAAATTTTATTTGTTTGTATTTGTTTATGCTTGTAAAAATAAGAAATAATATTATATAAATCCTTCCGCTGTTATTTTTTGATTGAGCCCGTATTGATGAAAAATATTTATTTGTTTGCCCACGATGTGAATTTATTATCCCGGTTGATATTACCCCGGAAAAGTGTCTCCCATTTTTAATTATCTTTGTCAGCCGGAAAGTAAAGCAACATTAATGGGTTGGAATTTCGACGATGTCCCTCAAAGGGAAGGAACAAACAGTATAAAATATGATCTCCGCAAGGAGACTTTCGGTGCACCGGATGTAATTCCAATGTGGGTCGCCGACATGGATTTCAGAACACCTGATTTTGTAATAACTGCCCTCCGGCACAGGCTCAGACACGAAATTCTAGGATATTCCTTCCGCTCCCAGTCATATTTTTCATCAATAATCAACTGGCTTGAAAAAAGACATGGCTGGCAGGTAGAGAAAGATTGGATATGCTTCAGCCCGGGTATTGTTCCTGCCCTTAATTTCTGCACACTGGCCTTTACTAATCCAGGTGATTGCATTATCCTACAGCCTCCTGTCTATCACCCTTTCTATCCCGCCATTGAATCGCATGGCCGGAAGATAATCCATAACAGGCTGACTGAGAATGAAGGAAACTGGGAAATGGATTTCGAGTCTCTGAAGAGCTGCGCCGTCCGGAAACCTGAAATGATAATGATCTCAAATCCGCATAACCCGGTCGGAAGAGCATGGACCAGGAAGGAGCTGACAAGACTAGTTGAAATTTGCCTCGAGAAAAGAATTCTGATCCTTTCGGATGAGATACATTGCGATCTTGTAATGCCCGGTTATAAACACATACCAGTAGCCTCAATATCTCCTGAGGCTTCAGATATAACAATAACATGTGTCGCTCCAAGCAAGACTTTCAACCTCGCAGGCCTTTCGACATCTTCAGTTATTATTTCAAATCCTCAGCTGAGAAAAAAATTTCAAATCGTTACTGAAAATCTTCATATCGGCGGTGGGAACATCTTTGGTACAATCGCTTCAGAGGCTGCCTATTCAAACGGCAGCGAATGGCTTGACGAACTCCTTTTATATCTGAATTCAAATGCCAGATATATTACTGAATATTGCAGAAAATATATTCCCTATATTGACCCGGCACCACTTGAAGCGACATATCTTCTTTGGCTCGATTGCAGGAAGATGGGAATGACAGGAAAAGAGCTTCATGAGTTCTTTGTATTAAACGCAGGCGTTGGGATGAATGAAGGTTCAACATTCGGCCCCGGAGGGGAAGGTTTTATGAGAATGAATATAGCCTGTTCCAGAAAAACACTTGTCAAGGCCATGGAAAAAATTGAAGCTGCGGTAAACAGTATCAGATAAAAAACAGAATAAGCTGAAAATGAAAAAAACAGTTGCAGTCAAACTGACACTTGAGGATGGAACAGTATTTACGGGAAAGTCATTTGGCGCCATGATCCCGGCTGCAGGAGAGGTTGTCTTCAATACCGCAATGACAGGCTATCCCGAAAGCCTAACGGACCCATCGTACCGCGGACAGATACTTTGTCTTACTTATCCTCTCGTGGGAAACTATGGAGCGCCGGCAAAAGACGAAGCTGATGATATTCTTAAATTTTACGAATCAGGCTCAATACATATCTCAGGCCTCATTGTTTCGGATTACTCATTCGATTACAGTCATTGGAACGCATCTGAGAGTCTCGATGAATGGCTAAGAAATCATAATGTTCCCGGTGTATACGGTATCGATACAAGGGCTCTGACGAAGAGGATACGGGAAAAGGGTGCAATGCTCGGAAAGCTCGAACCCGAAGACACTCATATTGAATTTTATGATCCTAACAAAGTAAACCTAGTTGAAGAGGTAAGCATAAAAGAAAAGAAAGTCTATGGAAGCGGTTCATGCCGGATTGTTCTTATAGATTGTGGGGTCAAATATAATATTATAAGAAACCTTCTGAGGAGGGACACAACCATCGTAAGGGTTCCGTGGAACTATGACTATAACAATGAGGAGTTTGACGGATTATTTATTTCGAACGGGCCGGGAGACCCGAAAATGTGTAGTGTTACCATCGAAAATCTGAAGAGATCTCTCAGGGAGAAGAAGCCTGTTTTTGGAATCTGCCTTGGGAACCAGCTGATGGCGCTCGCTTCAGGAGCTGATACCTATAAACTCAAATATGGCCACAGAAGCCATAACCAGCCTGTTATTCAATGGGGCACCGATAAGGCCTATATCACTTCTCAGAATCACGGTTTTGCCGTTGACAACAAAACACTTGGAAGGGACTGGGAGCCTTATTTCATAAATATAAACGACGGAACAAATGAGGGAATGAAACACAAAACGAGACCTTTTTTCTCCACACAGTTCCATCCTGAAGCTTCAGGCGGTCCGACAGATACTGATTTCCTTTTCGATGTCTTTATAGAAAACATCGTCAGATTCAAAAGCTGAAGGTAAATAATAACCATTGCACTACCTCCGAGCGGTTCTGAAGATTATTTCCGTCAGATTCTCCTCCTTTGGAAAGGAGGGGAAAGTTATGACCTGTTGAAATATAATAAATTCCCGGAACCCCTCCCGTTCTCAATAATTAAGTATTACAGATGCTTCATCAGCCTGGCTTCAAGCTCGGCAACAGGAGTATCTTTAAATGTCTTCATTATCTTCTCTGCCCTTTTTCTTATATCTTCATTGCAGAGATTGCCTATGCTGCCTTCGTGAGTGTAATCTGAAGGCTGCGTTTTGGAGAACTGCCCGTTCTTCACCATTCCGGCAACTGCCTTATAAGCATCCCTGAAAGGTATGCCAGACCGCACAAGCCGGTTCACTTCTTCAGTACTGAAAATCGAATTATATATGGGATCCTCGGTTATGTTCCTCCTTACCTTAATCCCTCCCAGCATGAATACAAGGATATCAAGCATTTCGCCCATCATAGTGAAGGCATTAAATATCAGTGGCTTGAGAAGCTGCATATCCCTGTTATATCCCGATGGCAGATTACTTGTTATCATGCTGATCTCATTCGGCAGAGCCTGAAGTGAGTTTGACCTGGCCCTGATTATCTCAAAGACATCGGGATTTCTCTTCTGAGGCATAATGCTTGAACCGGTCACAAACTCATCAGGAAACTCTACAAATTTAAGCTCGGCACTCATGAACAGGCATATATCCATTGAAAACCTTGAGAGGGTGTTTGCTATTGAAGCGATCGCCCCTGCAACAGCCATCTCCACCTTACCCCTGTTAAGGCTTGCGTATGAAGAATTAAATATTATATCATCAAACTCAAGCAACTCTGCGGTAATCTTCCGGTTCACCGGAAGCGTAGTGCCATAGCCTGCGGCGGTTCCCAAAGGAGACCTGTTATTAAGCTTTCTTATTCCTGAAAGGATATAGAGATCATCCGACAAAGCCTCGGCATATCCTCCGAACCACAGACCAAAGGACGATACCATTGCAGGCTGCATATGAGTATATCCTGGCAGAAGGAATTCCCTGAACTGGTCACTGAGTGCCAGCATTTTGATAAATAAGGTGAAAACCTTA
>JBBIIS010000077.1:3909-13552 GCA_037446375.1 Bacteroidota bacterium
TTACAGAATCACAGCAAAAAAAAGGAGGCCTGTAAATAAGGTGAAAACCTTATTGGCCAGCCTGTCGGTAGCGGCACGTGTATAAAGCCTGATATCCAGAAGTATCTGATCGTTCCGCGACCTGGCCGTGTGAACCTTTTTGCCAGCCGGTCCAAGTATCATAGTAAGCTCATTCTCAATCTGGGAGTGGATATCCTCAACATCCTTTTCAATAACAATTTCACCGCGGATGGCCTTTGTGAACAGTGAATGCAGCGTGTTAAGAAGATCATGTTTCTCTTCGCCGGAGATAAGCTTAACTTCAGCCAGCATTATAACGTGAGCCATCGATCCGACGATATCCCATCCCGCAATAAGCAGATCTGTATCGCGGTCCTTACCTGTAGTGAATTCAATGATTGCAGGATCGGGCGCAATCCCTTTTTCCCATAATTTCATGATAAAAATATTATAACATTAGTGCTTCGACTTCTTCCTTCCCGATTCGATTATAGCCCTGTGTGCCATCAGCCTTATCGCATTGATCTTAATGAACCCCCTGCTGTCGGTCTGGTCAAATCCACCTTCAATATCCATGCTTGAAAGATCCTTATCATACAATGATGACGGTGATTCCCTTCCCTCGACAAAGATATTTCCCTTATAAAGACAAAGGTGAACACAGCCATCTATTACCTCCTGGCTTTTGTCAATCGCTGCCATAAGGAAATCCATCTCGGGACTGAACCAGAAACCATTATAGATAATCTCTGCAAATTTCGGGGTAAGCATGTTTACAAGTCGCATTACTTCCCTGTCCATAGCAATTCCTTCAATATCCCTGTGTCCTGCATATAATATTGTTGCACCCGGGGTCTCGTAAACTCCTCTGGACTTAATGCCGACGAACCTGTTTTCAACCATGTCGAGAAGTCCAATGCCGTTCTCTCCACCTACCTTGTTGAGGTAAACAAAAAGATCGTACGGATCTTCCATTACTGTTCCGTCATCCTTATTAAGAACCTTTACGGGAATCCCGTCCTTAAAAGTAACAACAATTCTTGTCTCTTTTTCAGGTGCATCCTGTGGCATGACCATTTTTACAAGCATACTTTTCTGCATGCCGTACATCGGATCTTCGAGAATTCCCGCTTCGTGGCTGATATGCATGAGGTTCTCATCTTCGCTGTATGGTTTGGAGAGAGATGCCTTGACAGGAATATTTTTTTCAGCGGCATATTTGAGAAGGTCTGTTCTTCCCTTGAAAGATGCGAGAAATTCCGGCTCCTTCCAGGGTGCAATAACTTTTATGTCAGGCTTAAGCGAATAATAACAGAGTTCGAACCTTACCTGGTCGTTTCCTTTACCTGTCGCTCCGTGGGATACGACCTTTGCACCCTCCTCTATTGCTGTTTCGATCTGTTTCCTGGCTATCAGCGGCCTGGCAAGAGCTGTACCTAGAAGATACCTGTCCTCATATACTGCATTCGCCTTTACCGCCTTAAAAACAAAATCCGTCACAAACTCCCTTTTAAGATCAGCGACTATTACCTTAGATGCACCAAGGAGAAGAGCCTTGCTCCTGACCTCTTCAAAATCTTCAGCCTGTCCCACATCTGCAACAAATGCAATAACTTCATAACCTTTCCCGATCAGCCATTTCAGAATGACCGAAGTATCGAGTCCTCCGCTATAAGCCAAAACAACTTTTTCTTTCATTTTAATATCGAATATTATAATTAGTAAGTAATAAAATTTGTAAGAATAATGGCCCACATCCCAGCCTTCCTCCCAGGGAGAAGGAGATTGTGAGTGTCGCCCCGTTGGGGAAACGAAGAATGGGGTACCATTTAATTTTATCTAAATTCATAACCTTGTTCCTTAAATTATTGGTAAACTCAATCTTCACTACCCGTTTTTTACCTGCTCATGCACTCCTGGCAGTATCATCTCAAGACAATCATGAAGGTGATATGATCTTACATTATCTCTCGGAATAATAAGAAGAGTATCATCTCCGGCTATCGTACCTGCTATCTCAAAGCGGTCAGCTCCGTCGATCATTACTGCGATGCTGTTCGCGTAGCCTGGTCTTGTTTTCATTACAATCATCGAGTTTGCGTCAATAATTGTCTTTATAACGGATAATAAATTTAAAGCAGAACCCTGCTGATTTTCCTTTTTCTGGCTTCCCGACAGGGAATACCTGTATCCTCCCTTTCCGTTTGGGACCCTCAGTACTCCTAGTTGCCGCAGATTGCGGGAAAGAGTTGCCTGCGTGCAGCTTATCCCCTCTGCCCTCAGCTTCCTTACAAGCACTTCCTGTGAAGATATCTCCTCCCTCTCAATTATCTTTTCGATAGTCATCAGCCTTGATACCTTTTGCATATTTATACATTTTGATTGCAAATTTATACATTTTTTTAATTTTACAAACGGACTTAAGAAATTTATTATATTTTTGAAGCCTAAATTAGTGCGATGAAAGATGAGATAAAGAAGGTTATTATCCTTGGTTCAGGGGCTCTCAAGATCGGGGAAGCCGGTGAGTTTGATTATTCAGGTTCACAGGCACTTAAAGCTTTACGGGAGGAAGGCATCGTGACTGTGCTTATAAATCCGAATATTGCTACTGTCCAGACTTCAGAAAACATTGCCGACAAGATCTATTTTCTGCCTGTAAATCCTCATTTTGTTGAAAAAGTCATCGCAAAGGAGAGGCCCGACGGTGTTCTTCTCTCATTTGGAGGACAAACGGCTCTCAACTGTGGTACAGAACTTTTCAGGAAAGGGATATTTGAGAAATATAATGTCCGTGTTCTTGGAACCCCTGTAAGGGCGATTATGGATACGGAGGACCGTGAGCTTTTCGTTAAAAAGCTTGATGAGATAGACGTCAGGACGCCGAGAAGCATTGCCGTAACAAATGTTGAGGATTCTATAAAAGCTTCAGACAAGCTTGGATTCCCGGTAATTATACGCGCTGCATATACGCTTGGTGGACAGGGCAGCGGGTTCGCATCAAATACCGAGGAATTAAGAGTGCTCTCCACAAGGGCGTTTTCCTATTCAGGGCAGATCCTTGTTGAAGAGTCCCTTAAAGGCTGGAAAGAGGTTGAATATGAAGTAGTCCGCGACAAATATGACAACTGCATTACAGTCTGTAATATGGAAAATTTCGACCCGCTTGGCATTCATACGGGCGAAAGTATTGTTGTGGCACCTTCACAGACACTCACAAACAGTGAGTATCACAAGCTGAGGGAGCTTTCAATCAGAATAATAAGACATATCGGAATCGTTGGCGAATGCAATGTTCAGTATGCCCTCGACCCTGAATCTGAAGATTATCGGGTGATTGAAGTAAATGCAAGACTCTCGCGTTCAAGCGCGCTTGCATCCAAGGCAACAGGTTATCCTCTGGCATTTGTTGCGGCTAAGCTTGGCCTGGGTTATGGCCTGCACGAACTAAAGAATAATGTAACGAAAACAACAACGGCCTGCTTTGAACCGGCACTTGACTATATTGTATGCAAAATACCCCGCTGGGACCTTAACAAATTCGAAGGGGTATCGCATCTCATCGGAAGCAGCATGAAAAGTGTGGGAGAGGTAATGGCTGTTGGAAGAACATTCGAGGAGGCTATCCAGAAAGGGCTGAGAATGATCGGACAGGGTATGCACGGTTTCACAGGCAACCGGGATCTCAGTTTCGAGGATATTGAAAGGGAGCTTGCCGAACCTACCGATATGAGGATATTCTCAATAGCCGAGGCTCTTGAGGCAGGCATGTCGATAGACCGGATACACGATCTTACAAAGATCGACAAGTGGTTCCTCTACAAACTTAGAAACATAACTGAGCTGAAAAACACACTCTCGGAATTCAAAACGATAGAGGATCTGCCGCGTGACCTCCTTCTCCAGGCCAAGATAAACGGGTTCAGCGATTTCCAGATAGCCAGGCATGTACTGAAGGCCAGACCCGCAACAATAAACAGGGAGATGCTAAGGGTGCGTGCATTCAGGAAGGCAATGGGAATCAAACCATGTGTCAAGCAGATTGATACACTTGCTGCAGAATATCCTGCAGTGACAAATTACCTTTACCTGACCTACAGCGGAATTGAACACGACATAACATACGAAGATGATAAAAGATCTGTGGTTGTTCTTGGGTCAGGGGCTTACAGGATTGGTTCGAGCGTTGAATTCGACTGGTGCTCGGTAAATGCCATCGATACTATACGCAAAGAGGGATTCAGGGCCGTTATGATTAATTACAACCCCGAGACCGTTTCAACCGACTATGATATCTGCGACAGACTTTACTTCGATGAGCTCTCCTTCGAAAGAGTAATGGATATAATAGATCTCGAAAAGCCCAGAGGCGTTATTGTGTCGGTCGGAGGCCAGATACCGAATAACCTGGCAATGAGGCTTCATGTTGAGAATGTGAATATTCTGGGTACCTCCCCTGTATCAATCGACCGGGCAGAAAACAGGCATAAGTTCTCTTCAATGCTCGATACACTTATGGTCGATCAGCCAAGATGGAGGGAGCTTTCAAGCAAAGAAGACATAAATGAGTTTGTCGACCGAATAGGATTCCCGGTACTCGTAAGACCATCCTACGTGCTTTCCGGAGCCGCAATGAACGTTGTTTCGAACAAGAGTGAGCTCTCTCATTTTCTCGATCTTGCCACCCAGGTATCAAAGCAGCACCCTGTTGTTGTTTCGGAATTTATCGAATATGCAAAGGAGATCGAGATTGATGCAGTTGCTAAGGAGGGGGAGATAATGGCCTATGCGATCAGCGAACATGTCGAGTTTGCAGGAGTACATTCGGGGGATGCGACAATAGTCTTTCCTCCACAGAAACTCTATTTTGAAACAGTCAGGAAAATAAAAAGGATAACCCGCGAGATTTCAAGGGAATTAAAGATAACAGGGCCATTCAATATTCAGTTTCTCGCCCGCGACAATGATATAAAAGTTATTGAGTGCAACCTGAGGGCGAGCCGCAGCATGCCTTTTGTATCGAAGGTGCTTAAAACAAATCTCATTGAACTTGCAACAAAGATCATGCTTGGCGTTGCAGTTGAGAAGCCGCATAAATCTGTGTTCGATCTCGATTATGTTGGTGTTAAAGCTCCGCAGTTCAGCTTCTCCAGACTTGCGAAAGCTGATCCCGTACTAGGGGTTGACATGTCATCAACAGGAGAAGTGGGCTGCCTTGGAGAAGGATTCTATGAAGCAATTTCAAAAGCTATGTTTTCTGTTGGATACAGGATCCCCAAAAAAGCCATTCTTCTCTCAACCGGTCCGGCCAAATCAAAGGCGGAGATGATAAACGGGGCAAAAGCGCTAAGGGAGAAAGGCTACAAGCTCTTTGCAACAAGAGGAACACAGCAGTTCCTTGAAACAAACGGCATCGAGGCGGAAGTGGCATACTGGCCCGACGAGGAGAAATCACCTAATACGATCGAGCTTATTAAAAAAGGTGAGGTCGACCTTGTTGTGAATATTCCAAAAGATTTGAGCCAGACCGAGCTTAATAACGATTATTCTATCAGAAGAAGTGCGGTCGATTTTAATGTTCCGCTCCTTACAAATACAAGAGTTGCCAATGCCTTCATACTGGCATTCTGCCGCCTCGACCAGGAAGAGATGGCGATCAAAAGCTGGGATGAATATAAGTAAGGCGCAAAGGCCGGAAGTGAAGACAAAAGTAAAAAGATGAAGTAAAAACGGGGAATAAAAACTTTTGAAGCTAAATCCTCTCCATTAATGGTTGTGGGTGGGTTTTTTAGTTTTCCCTGACAACACGACCCCAGACAAATGATAACAATTCGAAGAGCCATTATAGAGGATGCCCGATCAATTATCTCCTTTCAGCAGGAAATGGCAATGGAGACTGAATCATTAAATCTTGATGAGAAAATCCTTGTAAAGGGTGTAGAGGCCGTTTTTGACGATCCCTCTAAGGGTGAATACTTTGTTGCCGAGAACGAAGGATCGGTTATTGCCTCACTACTGATTATCTATGAATGGAGCGATTGGCGAAACGCGAACATTTGGTGGTTCCAATCTGTTTATGTAGTTCCGGGTTATAGAAGAAAAGGGGTCTTTAAAATGATGTACAGTTTTATAAATGATGAGGCCAGGAAAGTCGGCGTCGCCGGATTGAGACTATATGTTGAGACAAACAATACGACTGCAATGAGAACCTACGAATCGATGGGTATGACCAGAGAGCATTATACAATGTACGAATGGCTCAGGGATAACTGATGATCTGGCCTCTCATCATACCGATCCTGCCCTATTTTCTGCTACTCCTCTATATATATGGCGGACTCTTCCGGAAAGCACCTGCCACATCAGATAACTCTGATGACATATTGGTCTCAGTAGTTATTGCCTGCCGCGACGAAGAGAAAAACCTGTCAAGGCTTCTCAGCGAGCTTGTCTCACAGGATTACCCATCGGACATGTATGAAGTAATAGTTGTTGACGACCACTCCATCGACAATACAGGGATAATTGCTGAGTCATTTCATTATAACGGCACTTTCAGGGGAATCAGGAATTCTGGGATCGGCAAGAAAAGTGCACTGCGGACAGGGATTCTGAATGCCAAAGGGGATCTCATCCTGACCACTGATGCAGACTGCAGTCTGAATCAAGGATGGATACGATCAATGGTTTCGTCCTGGAAGAACGGGAGTCCCGATTTGGTAATTGGTCCGGTAACAATAGTTGAGGAATCACAGTTTCTGCCCTGGTTCCAGCAGCTTGAATTTTTAAGCCTGCAGGGGGTAACAGCTGGATCGGCAGGCGCCGGTCATCCTGTAATGTGCAATGGAGCTAATCTGGCGTTCAGGGCGGAGACTTATAAAAAATATTCCGGAGACCTTCACCTTGAAATAGCTTCCGGTGATGACGTATTCCTGCTTCACCGGATTAAATCGGATGATGGGAAGGTATCATGGAATGAAAGCGAAGAGGCTACTGTAGAAACAAAAGGTTCCAGTTCACTCAAAAGCTTCCTGAGGCAGAGAGCCAGGTGGGTGTACAAATCGGGTTCATATGATGATCCGTTTACCAAGGTACTTGCAATAATAACCCTTATAGCAAACATCGATATTGTAATTTTAATCGGAGGTACAATTTTAAATCCAATGTTCCTGCCGGCTCTGGTGGGAGCGATGGTCCTGAAATCGATACCCGACATGCTTATTCTGTCAAGGGTAACTGCCCGTCATAAAAAAACAAAACTGCTCTGGTGGTTTATTCCCTCGCAGTTTATCTATCCATTTTATGTAATAACAGTTTCCGTTTACTCTATCTTTCGGAGAAATAAATGGTAAGTAAATCCATTTCGCTCCGCACTGCTTCATTCAGTTCCCCATTTCCGAAAGGAACTTTATCCTCATCAGCCTGATCTCCTCCTCTTCAAATTCATTGCCGAGCTCCTTAATAGCCTCCTCGAGGGAATCGGACTGTGCCTCCTCCTTAAAATATGAGTAGATATCATGCTGGCGTTCCTCGTCGACAACCATGTTAATATAATAATCGAGGTTTATCCTTGTCCCGTAATTAACTATATTCTCTATCTCCGAAAGAAGCTCATTCATCTCCAGTCCCTTTGCATCCGCAATATCTTCTAGAGTACGTTTCATATCAATACTCTGGATGATATAAACTTTCATCCCCGATTTGTTGACAACAGATTTGACGACCATATCGAGCGGGCGGATAATCTCTTTTTCCTCGACATACTTTGCGATAACCTCAACGAATTCCTGTCCGTATCTCTGGGCTTTCCCGGCTCCTACTCCCGAGACATTCTGAAGTTCATCTATTGTTATAGGATACTGGATAGCCATATCTTCAAGCGACGGATCCTGGAAGATCACGAAAGGAGGCACGTCCTTTATCTTCGATATTTTCTTCCTGAGATCTTTCAGAATGCTGAAAAGCTCCTCATCAACGGCTGCAGTTTTAGCCCCGAAAGCATTTTCTTCCTCCTCGGCCTCACTGTAGTCGTGATCTTCTGTAAGCATGAATGATACAGGCTTATCAAGAAAATCCAGACCCTTTTGGGTAAGTTTAAGAAGGCCGTAGTTTTCAATATCCTTTGTAAGCATTTTTGCTATCAGGGCCTGCCTGATAACCATGTTCCAGAATCGTTCGTCCCTGTCTTCACCCGAACCGAATATACTTAACTTGTGATGTTTGTATGACTTAATCGCCGAGGTAGCTTTCCCTGCAAGAATATTAGATATGTGATCAGCCTTGAATTTTTCCTTAACCTCGAGTATTGCCTCAAGAACGCTTACTACATAATCGCTTCCCTCGAACTGGGTCTTCGGATGCAGGCAGTTATCGCATGCTTCGCAGTTTTCCTTGTGGTACTCTTCCCCGAAATAATGAAGAAGAAGCTTACGGCGGCAGACCGACGACTCGGCATACGAAACTGTTTCAAGGAGAAGCTGCTTGCCAATCTCCTGTTCGGCGATGGGTTTGCCCTGCATGAATTTCTCGAGCTTCTGGATATCGTTGTAGCTGTAATATGCAATACATCTTCCCTCACCGCCGTCTCTTCCTGCGCGGCCCGTCTCCTGGTAATAGCCTTCAAGGCTTTTGGGAATATCATAATGAATAACGTACCTCACATCGGGCTTATCGATACCCATTCCAAATGCGATTGTAGCAACAATTATGTCGGCCTCCTCCATGAGGAACTTATCCTGGTTCAGTGTGCGTGTAGCACCGTCCATGCCGGCATGATATGGAAGTGCCTTCAGTCCGTTCACCTTAAGCGTTTCGGCAAGTTCCTCAACCTTTTTTCTGCTCAGGCAGTATATTATGCCCGATTTACCAAGGTTATTCTTTATATATTTAATTATCTCCTTTGTTGCATCCTGTTTGGATCGCACCTCATAATAGAGATTGGGCCTGTTGAAGGATGACTTAAAGACATCCGCCTCAAGTATTCCGAGATTCTTCTGTATATCGTGCTGAACCTTAGGTGTGGCGGTCGCTGTAAGTGCAATAATCGGGGATCTTCCTATCATATCCACAAGAGGTCTGATGCGTCTGTATTCAGGCCTGAAATCATGCCCCCATTCAGAAATACAATGGGCCTCATCAACAGCATAAAACGAAATGTTAATGTTTTTTAGAAATTCGATATTGTCCTCCTTTGTGAGTGATTCAGGGGCAACGTAAAGCAGCTTTGTCTTCCCGCTTGTCACATCTTTCTTTACCCTGTTTATTTCTGTTTTTGTAAGTGATGAATTAAGAAAATGAGCAACCTCGTCATCTGTGCTGAAGTTACGCATTGCATCAACCTGATTCTTCATCAGAGCGATTAGGGGAGATATAACAATTGCCGTTCCCTTTTTCATCACGGCGGGTAACTGGTAGCAAAGAGACTTGCCTCCTCCCGTTGGCATGAGAACAAAGGTGTCCCTGCCGGAAAGAACATTCTTTATTATGGGTTCCTGTGTACCTTTAAAAGTATCAAAGCCAAAATACTTTTTCAGATAATCATGGATTGTGAGATCGTCGAGCATACTATAATACGGAGTACCTTTTTCCCTGAAATAGTTACACTATTATAAAATTAAACAATTTTCCAATAAATAACCAACAA
>JBBIIS010000078.1:0-13453 GCA_037446375.1 Bacteroidota bacterium
TGGCGTTTTCGGCGCCCTTTCTTTGGTTCTTTCTTTGGACGAACAAAGAAAGAACGAAAGAGAAAACTTTTTGAGGGGCAAAAGAAATGAACTCTTATTTCCAAAAAAAAGAGTGCCTTTTCAGGCACCCTCTATGTTATTTTAAAGCTCAACGAATGTTAATGATTTACTGAAGTGTTAAGTCTGTTCGCGGCAACTAGTATTCATCGGGGAGCTCCTTGAGCTGAGCGACAGAGAACACAGGCCCATCCTTGCACACATAAACCTTGCCAACATTGCACCTGCCGCATTTGCCGAACCCGCACTTCATCCTGTTTTCAAGAGTTGTATAGATGTTCTCATCAGTAAAGCCAAGCTTTGCAAGTACCGGGAATGTAAATTTTATCATAACCGGAGGACCGCAGACAATGGCAATCGTATGCTTCGCAGATGGGGCAACCTTCTCAACAATTGTAGGTACAAATCCTATCTCACCTCTCCAGTCCGGAGATTCGCCACCCGGGTCAACGGTTGTAATAAGCCTTATATCGGGTCGGCTTTCCCAATCTTTCAGTTCATGCTTGTAAACGAGATCATTTGTCGAGCGTGCGCCATATATAATTGTAATATCCTTGAAATTTTCCCTTGTATCAAGTGCGTTCCATATCACACAGCGCATCGGGGGAAGAGCAATCCCGCCCGCAATGAACAGAAGATTCTTTCCTTTCCACTCATCGATGGGAAAAATATTCCCATAGGGGCCGCGGAATCCGACAATACTTCCCTCTTCGCATCCTGAAAGAGCATTTGTGACTTTCCCGGTCTGCCGGAAAGTACATTCAATATATCCTCTCCTTGTGGGAGAAGATGCTATGCAGAAAGTCGACTCTCCCACTCCGAAAACAGAGTATTCTCCGAACTGCCCGGCTTTGAACTCGAACCTGTTCTGATCTTCTTCATTTAAAAACTTGAGCAAAAAAGTTTTAACGCCGGGCGCCTCATGGGTCACCCTTTCGATCTTCATCAGATATGGCATATAGATATTATCCGTCATATCGTAACCTCCTGAATTGAAATTAGGTTTTCAAGAATATTCATATCAACCGGGCAGGCTCTTGAACAGCGTCCACAGCCTGTACATCCGAATACATCAAGCCGTTCGGGCATATATGAAAATTTATGCATTATCCTTTGTCTCCATCTCTCCGACTGTACGCTTCGGGGGTTATGACCCGATGTATGAAGCGTAAACAGCGAGAATCCGCATGAGTCCCAGCATCTTACCCTCGTTCCTGATTTACCGTGAGCCTCATCCTGGATATCGAAGCAGGCGCAAGTCGGACAAACATAGGCGCAGGCACCGCAGCCAATGCATCTCAGAGACTGGCGCACCCATTCCTCACTTTCAAAGAACTTGTCGAGCTTAGCCCTGATCTCCTCATGGTTGAATCTGACAGGAATATCAGCAAGGAATTTCTGTTTGTCAGCCCTTGGATCACTTTCAAAAAGTTCAGGAGCAAGACCTCTTAATGCACTGCCTTTATCAGTAAGTATCTCTGCAAGATAATCCCCGCCTTCTCCAAGCATTGTAAGCAGGATATCACTTCCGTCAGTATTGCCGGGGTTACCTCCAACTGAAGTGCAGAAGCAATATTCGTCTGCCTTGTTGCAGCTGAAACCGATAAGTGCAGTCTTATCAACCCTTGCATTGTATATTTCATCTTTTGAGTCCCAGTTAAAGATGGCGCCAAGCTCACCCTTGCCCATGGCATCGCAGGGCCTTATTCCCCAAATAACAGATTCAGGGATTATCAGGGGATCAAAAGGCTTAACATCAATGCCTTCCTTGCTTTTACTGTAAGTAAGCAGCTTTTCTGTCCTGGGAAACGAGACATCCTTCGATGACTGGGTCGTCTGGATATAATTGCCGGAGATCAAACTAAAATCCTCTATATGTTGAAAAGATGTTTTTTCATTCCTGGTTACGGGACCGTAAACATGTTTCCCGTTCTGAACCAAAACATTGAACAGCTTTTTCAGAGAATCTTTCCGGACTAAATGTCTTTCAATATTCATTTTTTATCTGATAAAATTTTCCTGATCATCTGGTCTATAACTTGACATAAGGTGGTCGCCTTCAAGAGTTGGCTGATATCCGCCGAAATGGATCTTAGCATCCTCAAGCATCCTCTTATTGAGCAGGTTAAATGGTATTGCAAGCGGACAGGCATTTGCGCAGGCATCACAATCGATACACCTGCCTATAAGATGAACGGCCCTCATAATATGCCATTCAAGGTTTCCGATAGCATGAGAGGGAACCGGAATCCACTGAGGCTGATTGTATTCAACCGTACACCTGTGGCAATAGCACATCGGGCACGCTGCACGGCAGGCGTAACACTTGAAACAGGGGGCGAGTTCCTCAAGCCAGAAATTCCATCTTTCCTGCTGGGTCATCTTTTCAAGCTTCTCAAGCATTGCCCTGTTCTTCTCATCTATGGTAAGCTGAAACTGATGTATGTACTTTTCAATCTCGGCAAAGTCTTTAAAATCAATGAGCTTGCTTTCGGGAGTAATACCTATCACTTTGAGATTTGCATCGGAGACCTGTTTCTCCTTTGCAAGCTGAACAATGCTCCGCATAACCGGAAGTGTGGCTGTAATTCCCATTAAACCTTTTGCCTTGATCTCCTGCTTTGTCAGATAAACAGCAAGATTCTGAATGCAGCGGCTGTCGAAAATAAGCTTTGATGTATCCTCAGGCTTTACAGCAAACAGCGCCCTTGTCTGGTTTCCCGATCCTTCCTCATATCCGATCAGTATCTTAACAGATCCTGTTTCGATGAGCTCCTTGGCTTTTTTTCTGAGTTCATCCATGGCTTACTTCTTTATGAGGGTGGTTTGAAATCTTCTGGTAGTCCACATATGGTCCCATTTTTCTTATATCTGTAACAGTAGAATTTACAACATCGGCCCATTTTGCTCCTTCAGCGGCAGAAACCCACGAAAACCTTATCCTTTCTGTATCTATTCCCATCAGGTTGCAGAGTTCACGGAACATTATCCAGCGGCGCCTTGCATGAAAATTTCCCGAGGTGTAATGGCAATCGTTGGGGTGGCATCCCGATACTATTATGCCATCAGCCCCTTCGTCAAATGCCTTGATAAGAAGCATATAGTCAATCCGTCCTGTACATGGAAATCTTATAATCCTTACGTTCGAAGCATATTTTATGCGGCTTGTACCTGTCAGGTCAGCCCCGGCATAGGTACACCAGTTGCAGACAAAGGCCACGATTCTTGGTTCAAATTCTGCCATATATCAAGCTATTAATATTCATTCAATAAAGCCATTACCTCTGAATATACCTGGTCGTGGGTATATCCCTGTATATCTATCGCCTTTGTGCGGCAGAAAGCAACGCATGTACCGCATCCCTGGCAAAGTCCGGGATTAACTTTGGCGAGAGTTTTGATAACTTCACCATTCCTGTTTTTGATCTCCTCCCAGCCGATAGCCTGGTACGGACAGGTTGAGATGCAAAGACCGCAACCGACGCAGATAGAGTATACCGGTGCGGCCTGCCTGTTAACAACAGCAATAAGCGGCTCACGTGTCAGCTCGTCCTGCGAGAAAAGTGCAGCGACCTTAACTGCGGCACCTGATGCCATAGCAACAGATTCCGGAATGTCGCGGGGAGCCTGGCATGCACCGGCAAGGAAAATGCCAGCTGTATTTGTTTCAACAGGCTTCAGCTTTGGATGAGCCTCGGCAAAAAAGTGGTAGGCATCGTATGATACATGAAGTTTCTGGGCAAGTGTCTCTGATCCTTCATTTGCAACACCTGCAGTAGCAAGCACTACCATGTCGGCTTCAATATCAACCGGCATGGCTCCCAGAAGAGTGTCAACCCCCTTCACCATAAGCTTTCCGTTCTTCTCATATATTCTTGACACACGTCCTCTTACGTAATTAACACCGTCGTCCTCAATTGCCCTTCTTACGAACTCCTCATAGTTCTTTCCGCCTGCTCTTATATCCATGTAAAAAACATACGATTTCCCGCCATGGACCTTATGCTGGTAGAGCATTGCATGCTTGGCAATGTACATGCAGCAAATCTTGGAGCAGTATGGAATGCCCTTAGCAGGATCTCTCGACCCGGCGCAGGCTATGAATACAATTTTCTCAGGGATCTTGACGTCGGAAGGCCTCTTTATCTCTCCGAGCGTAGGACCCGAAGCAGATGCCAGTCTTTCAAACTGAAGTCCGGTAATAACATCAGGATATTTCCCAAATCCGTATTCGGGGAAGAAATCAGGCTGCTTGACAGTAAATCCTGTTGCGAGGACAATCGCTCCGATCTCATGCTCAACTATTTCATCCTGCTGGTCGAATCTTATTGCCTTTGTAGGACAGACGATTTCACAAACCTTGCATTTGCCTTTAATATAATAGGTACAATGCTCCCTGTCGATCACGGGTTTATTTGGAACTGCCTGGGGGAACGGAACATATATTGCGGGTCTGTTCCCGAGTCCTTCGTTGAATTCGCTTGGTATCTTCTTTACAGGACATTTCGTAGTACAGAGGCCACAGCCGGTACAAAGCTTCTCATCAAGACTTTTTGATTTCCTGCGGATTTTTGCCTTAAAGTTGCCAATAAAGCCTTCGAGGCTTTCAAGCTCGGCATATGTATAGAGTGTAATATTCTGATGCTGTGCCACCTCCACCATCCTTGGTGTGAGTATACACTGTGAGCAGTCGAGGGTTGGAAAGGTCTCGGAAAGTTGCGACATGTGCCCGCCTATCGAAGGATCCTTTTCAACCATAATGACCTTATGACCCGTATTGGCAATGTCGAGTGCCGCCTGTATACCTGCAATTCCCCCTCCAATTACGAGAGCTGTTTTTGTTACCGGAACCTTAATGGCATTAAGGGAGGCATTTTTCTTGACTTTTTCAACCAGGACCCTTACAAGGTCAACAGCTTTTTCTGTTGTGGATTCACCCTTTTCGTGAACCCATGAGCAATGTTCCCTAAGGTTAGCCATTTCGCAGAGGTAAGGATTGAGCCCTGCCTCAGCGCATGCTTTCCTGAATGTCGGCTCGTGCATCCTTGGAGAGCAGGCAGCAACTACAACGCCGTCAAGCCCCTTCTCAAGTATGGCACTCTTTATAAGGCTCTGGCCGGGGTCTGAGCACATGTATTTATAATCTACGCTGTAAGTCACTCCGTCGTAACCACCGGCTATTTTTGCAACCTTATCGCAATCGACCGTTGCACTGATATTCTCTCCGCAATGACAAACAAATACTCCTATTTTTGACATATTACAGTCTGATAATTTGTTTATTACTAAATTTTTATCGGGACAAAATGGCGCTGAAGCCCGAGTTCCTTCCTGTCAATTCCCATTGCAAGGCCAACTGCCTGAGAGACGTAGATAACCGGAATATCAACTTTTTCGCCCAGGTAAGTATTTATAGCCTCACGGCGCATATCGAGATTTGAATGACACATGGGGCAGGCAACTATCATCGCTTCGGCCCCCCTGTCAACAGCATCTTTCACAATTTCACCTGAAAGTCTGCCAACGGAACTCGTCCTTGATACAGACAGGCCCGCACCGCAGCATTCAGTTTTAAATGCCCAGTCGATCGGTGTTGCACCAGACTTAAGCATCAGGTCATCCATAGTCTGGGGATCTTCTTCCCTGTCGAATTTCAGGATTGCATGAGGCCTCACAAGGAGGCATCCATAGTAACATGCCACCTTATGGTCGAATGGATTTGTGATCTTTCCGTCGAGCTTAGGAAGAATATACTTGTCGAGGAACTGGATAATATTTAATATTTCAACATTTCCGGTATACTCAAGCTTATTCTCACTTATAACAAGCTTCTTAAATTCAGGGTGTTCAGCAAGCTCGTGCCTGGTAACTGTGAGTCTGCTGTAGCATGCCGCGCATGGAACAACGACTTCCTTCATGCCCTGTTTTTCGGCCAGAGAGAGTATCCTTGCGGGTAAAGCCAGTGAAAGCTCTTTGTTGAGATTATGGGCTGCCGTTGCGCCGCAGCAATTCCAGTCCTCAATCTCAATAAGTTCTATGTCACAGGCTTTTGCAATGGCCCGAACAGATTCAGCGTATTCGCGCGAAGATCCTTTCAGGGAACATCCGGGATATAATCCTAGTGTCATATTATTTCTTTTTCTTGTTCGATTTATTAAAAATTGCAGCGACTCCCGATCTGTCTTTTATAAGCTCAGGGAAAATATTGAGCTTGCCCCTGACAAGCATTTTCGGGGCCAGTATCATATCCTGCATAACCTTAAGGGTTCTTGCCTTATAATCAACAAGAAGGCCTATCTCATAAAGCCTGCCTGTGAACTTTATTGAATCGAGGAATGACCTGTGGAAGGAGAGTATCTTTTTTGCGTCACGATGTACCTTCTTCTCCTTCAGTGATTTTTGTCTGAGAAAATCCATCATCTGTGGAATATCTATGCTCATCGGACATCTCGCATAGCACATCTCACACGTGAGGCATACCCAGATAGAGAATGATCTGAGTATTTTATCTTCAAGATCGGGATCGCCGGTCTGAAGCATTCTCATAATATAGCTTGGCGGATAATCCATTTCTCCCGAAAGCGGACAGCCTGCGGAACATTTCCCACACTGGTAGCAATGACTGACAGCAACACCGGTCGCTTCAAGTACCTCACCTGAGAGCCCGCTCACTGCAGCATGATGTGTTTCTGTACTCATATCTTGTTTTGTTTCTGTTTCGTGTTAATAGAATAACAAAAGTAGATTAAATATTTTCAAGAACCGTCCAATCAAATCATCCTGATTGATGAACAAGATAATTCTCAATTCTTTTAAAAATATATTAACATACTATTTTGAAATATCGTATATAGTTGTATGATAGTATGTTACATTAGCTGACATTACTCATTTACAGTCTATTAAATAGATGATTTTAATTACCGGATTTTAATGATTCTTGTCATTTAAATAATTGATATATGTCATTTGTCCGGAGGCAATCCAGGTATCAGAAAAAGCTCCTGAAATAGGTTCTGTCAGCATAAGAAGCTGATTACTGAAGATTTATGTTTTTATCAATAGGCTGATTGGTTTTTTATCGCGGAATTGTTAACTTTAAAAAGGGTAAGTCAGTGCATAAATTGCATGTGATATCACTTCAAACTTCTGTTACAAATTTCACAAACCGAAAATATTATCATATTTTTGTGCCACTTTGAAATAAACCTGTCAGAATATGAGTAATGAATGGTTAATTCTTTTCTTTCTTTTAGGGGCATTATTTGTTGGAGTCGTTCCTGCCTTTTCAGCGCTTGTAGCTCCAAAATCAACGAACCCTCAGAAATTTGATCCATATGAATGCGGTATACCTACAAAAGGCGTTACCTGGCTTCAGTTCAATGTAGGATACTATCTGTTTGCTATCCTTTTTCTCGTCTTCGATGTTGAAACTGTCCTTGTGTTTCCCTGGGCTGTTGTGATGAAAGAGGTAGGGATGCTAGCCTTTATTGAGATATTGATATTCTTTGTAATACTTGGTCTTGGGCTTCTCTATGCCTGGAAAAAACATGCTCTTGTATGGGAATAAAAGGAATGAAATATGAAGAATTCAAGGACAATGAAAGCCTTGAACTTCTGAGAGAATCAGGAACTAATATTCTAGTAGCATCGATTGATGATGTGATAAACTGGGGACGGAAAAGTTCTCTCTGGCCACTCACATTTGCGACAAGCTGCTGCGGGATTGAGATGATGATGACTGGTGCACCCAGGCATGATTTCTCGAGGTTTGGAATGGAGGTTTATCGTGCCAGCCCCCGGCAGGCTGATGTTATTGTTGTAGCCGGAACGATTGTCAACAAAATGGCCCCTGTGCTGAAACGTCTCTATGATCAGATGTCTGAACCGAAATATGTTGTCGCTATGGGTGCGTGTGCAATTTCAGGCGGTCCGTTCTTCCTTAATTCATACAGTGTGATAAAGGGTGTGGAGCATATTATTCCCGTGGATGTATATGTACCCGGTTGCCCTCCCCGTCCTGAAGCACTTCTGTACGGCATGCTTCAGCTGCAGCGTCTTATAGAAACCGAAAATAAGAATTCACGGAGGATAAGAAGCGCCCAAAACGATTCAAAATAACATCCGAAATCCCAAATTAAATGGATAAAGCTCAACTTGCAGAATATGTAAAATCCCTGATTACGGATTCAGAGATAAAGCAGGGAAAAAATTATGTTGAAATATCTGTTCCATCGTCAAATCTTTTTTCTGCCGCAAAAACTCTCCGCGAAAATGAGGCTATCTCCTGTGATTACCTTGTTAACATCACAGGAGTCGACTATGCAACCTACATGGCTGTCGTTTACCATCTTGAATCCGTGAAACACAGGCACATGCTCGTTCTGAAGACAAGAACGACTGGCAGGGATAATCCTGCTATTGATTCAGTATGTGATATATGGAAATCAGCCGAGTACCTGGAAAGAGAAATCTATGACCTCCTTGGTATCAGGTTCAATAATCATCCCGACCTGCGCAGACTCTTCCTCGACAGCTCTTGGGGATTCCCTCTCAGGAAAGACTATGTGGATGATATAAATATTGTCAGCAAATAATTATGGAAGAGATTATAAAGGAAACCGTTATCGGCGAGCAGGAGGAGTACATAATAAATATGGGTCCCCAGCACCCTTCTACTCATGGGGTTTTGCGGCTTGTAGTTTCACTTAAGGGTGAGATCGTCAAAAATGTGCAGCCTCATATCGGTTACATCCACAGGGGTATTGAAAAGATGTGCGAGAGCATTACTTATCCCCAGATCATCCACCTCACCGACAGGATGGATTATCTTTCCGCAAGCATAAACAACGAGGCTGTCTGCCTTGCAGTTGAAAAAGCTCTCGAGGTAGATATTCCGGACAGGATTAAGGTAATAAGGACTATCGTCTCTGAACTCACCCGTATCCAGTCGCACCAGCTCTTCTGGGCATCGTACGGAATGGATATGGGGGGCCAGACTTGCTTCTTCTACGGCCTGCGCGACAGGGAAAAGATACTTGATATCTTTGAGGAGACCATGGGTGGCAGAATGCTTGTCAGCTATAACTGTCCGGGTGGCCTTATGTACGATATCCATCCTAATTTTCAGAACAGGATAAAGGAATTCATAAAGTACTTTCGCAAGGTTTTACCGGAGTATGATGCTATTCTCACTGGCAATGTTATATTCAGATCGAGAACCATAAATGTTGGCAATCTATCGCTTGAGGATGCAATCTCGTATGGGGTAACAGGCCCGTCGGGGCGTGCATCGGGATTCTCATGCGATGTAAGGAAGCATGAGCCGTACAGTGCATATGACAGGGTCAGATTCAATGAAGTTCTCTATACCGAAGGAGATACCTACCACCGATATGTAGCGAGGGTTCAGGAGATGAGAGAATCTATGGACATTATTGAACAGCTGATCGATAACATTCCTGAGGGACCATACGCAGTTAAAATGAAGCCGGTCATCAAGCTTCCCGAAGGTGAGTATTTCCAGAGAGTCGAAACTGCAAGAGGTGAACTGGACGTGTTTGTTGTCAGCGACGGGAATAAAAATCCCTACCGCATTAAATTCAGGTCTCCGAATTTTGTAAATCTTGGAGTACTCAACCATATTTCAAAGGATTTTAAAATAGCTGACCTTGTGGCAATTGCGGGGTCGCTCGACTTTGTGATTCCGGATATTGACAGGTAGGAACAAAAAGCAAAAAGCAGAGAGCAGAGAGCAGAGAGCAGAGAGCGGAGTTCCATGAAGACAAAAGTTAAAAAATAAAAGTTAAGGATTAAAATATACGATATGCAGTTTGAATCTATTGCAAGTTTATTTTCGGCATTTAAAGAGCCCTGGTGGAAGGTCTTTTATGATTTTTCCATCCTCACAAGAGGGGTTGATGAATGGCTGAGAAATTCAATGTCGCCTTTCTGGACCGTGGTGACGGAAATGGTAATAATCGGAATAGTATTCTTACTCTTCTATGCCGTTATTGGTCTTTTTCTTGTCTATGCCGAAAGAAAGGTATGTGCATTCATTCAGAACAGGCTAGGTCCTAACCGGATAGGTCCATTTGGGCTTTTTCAGACAATCGCAGATCTTGTAAAACTGCTCTTCAAGGAGCTGATAGTTATTAAAAATGCCGATAAGTTCCTTTTCAACCTTGCTCCGTATATTGTTATAATTGTGAATTTCATGGTTATAGCTGCCCTGCCATTCGCGAAGGGTCTTCATGCTATAGACTTCAATATTGGAATATTTTATATTCTTGCAATTTCAGCAATGGGTGTTGTTGGCATTTTGCTGGCCGGCTGGTCGAGCAACAATAAATACTCTTTAATTGGTGCTATGAGAAGCGGCGCACAGATCGTCAGCTATGAACTTTCGGTCGGGCTCTCACTGATAACAATTGTTATTCTGGCCGGTTCCATGCAGTTGTCTGTGATTGTAGAGGCCCAGCGCACGGGATGGTTTATTTTCAAGGGCCATATTTCTGCTGTTATAGCATTCGTGGTCTACCTTATTGCAGGTACAGCCGAAACCAATCGCGGTCCTTTCGATATGTCAGAAGCTGAATCAGAGCTGACAGCCGGCTATCACACCGAATATTCAGGAATAAGGTTTGCATTCTTTTACCTTGCAGAGTTCATTAATATGTTCGTAGTTGCTTCGATTGCAGCCACTCTGTTTCTTGGCGGATGGATGCCGTTCCATGTTGGAAGCTGGGCAGGCTTCAACCATGTTATGGATTATGTTCCTCCGGTTGTATGGTTCTTTGGCAAGACCTTCATGGTCATCTGGATAATAATGCTCTTTAAATGGACATTCCCCCGACTCAGGATCGACCAGCTTCTTACACTTGAATGGAAATACCTCTTGCCGATTAATCTTGTGAATGTGCTTCTTATGGCTTTTCTGGTTCTGAAAGGATGGCATTTCTAACAACCAGAACCTATATAATAATTCAGATATGAATAATATAATTCAATATTTTAAAGAAATATTTCAGGGTGTATGGTCGCTTCTTAAAGGAATGAAAGTTACCAGCGGATATTTTTTCAGCCCTGGAAAGATCGTCACCCAGAAGTATCCCAACAACAGGAAGGATCTTGTGATGTTTGAGAGGTTCAAAGGTGAGGTTATAATGCCGCATAACGGGAACAACGAGCATAAATGCACAGGATGCGGGATCTGTGAGATTAACTGTCCGAACGGAACCATAGAGGTTATTTCAAAGACTATTGTTACAGAGGATGGGAAGAAAAAACGCGCCATCGACCAGCATATATACCGTCTGGGAATGTGCACATTCTGCGCTCTTTGTGTAAAAACCTGTCCTTCAAATGCACTTGCCTTCGGTCAGGATTTTGAACATGCCGTCTTCAACAGGAAGCTTCTTATTAAAGTATTGAATAAACCGGGTTCACAATTAATGAAAGGAGTTGAGTAATGACAGCCAACCAGATAATGTTTGTTTTATTCTCGGTCATGATCATTGTATTTTCGATCCTGACCGTTACAACTAGAAAGATACTAAGGGCTGCAACATACCTGCTTTTTGTTCTTGTTTCCACATCAGGGATATATTTTATGCTCAATTACCAGTTTATGGCTGCAGTACAGCTGACTCTCTACGCCGGTGGCATTGTGGTCCTCATTATCTTCTCGATCCTTCTTACAAGTCATATAACCCAGAAATTTGAGGTTGTTGAGATTAGCAAGACCATCTTTTCGGGGCTTGCCGCTCTTGCAGGGGCAATACTATGTATAATTACTATTCTGGATTATAAATTCTCAGCGACTGCAGAGGCTGCAAGGGAGGTAGATATGAAACTTATAGGAAAAAGCCTGCTCTCAGTTGAATCAGACGGCTATATCCTTCCGTTTGAAGTTATTTCAATACTCCTTATTGCAGCAATGATAGGGGCTATTGTAGTTGCAAAGAAAAGCAGCCCGGCCAAATCAGATTCTCAAACAATAACAAAGCAATAATATGAATTCAGGCATACCATTACAATATTTTCTGGTCCTGGCAACAGTTATGTTCTTTGTCGGGGTTTACGGCTTCCTTACACGTCGTAATCTTATTACGATCCTCATGTCAGTGGAACTGATCCTCAATTCGGTTAATATAAACCTGCTCGCCTTTAACCGGTTCCTCTACCCCCACAAGCTTGAAGGCATGTTCTTCAGTCTTTTTGTGATCGCAATTGCTGCCTCGGAAGCCGCTGTTGCCATCGCCCTTATAATAAATATATACAGGCGATTCACAACTATCAACGTCGAAGACGTTCATGAAATGAGATATTGATTCAAAACGACTAATATCAGAATATGATTAATTTCGGTTATACAATCTGGATCCCGCTGATACCATTTATTGTCTTTCTGGTCCTTGGACTGGCCGGACATAAGCTGAAAGCGAAGCTTTCGGGACTTATTGGAACAGGCGGTCTTGGAATTGTCGCACTCCTCTCCTATCTGACGGCGTATAAATATTTCTTTACCTCAGAAAAGATCGATGGGGCATTTCAGAAAATACAGGCCTTTCATGTTACCTGGCTGCAGTTTACCGACAAATTGCATATCGACCTTGGAGTTCTTCTCGATCCGATCTCGGTTATGATGCTTGTTGTTATAAGCACTGTCTCTCTTATGGTGCATATCTACAGTATAGGATATATGAAAGGTGAAAGAGGCTATGAAAGGTTCTTTGCTTTCCTTTCCCTCTTCAGTTTTTCGATGCTTGGACTCGTGCTTGCGACAAACATATTCCAGATGTATATTTTCTGGGAACTTGTTGGCGTATCATCATACCTTCTGATCGGCTTTTATTATGAAAGGCCATCAGCCGTACGGGCAGCCAAGAAAGCTTTCATTGTAACAAGGTTTGCCGATATGGGTTTCCTGATCGGGATACTGATGCTTTCCTTTTTAACAGGAACCTTTGATTTCAAAACGCTTACCGATCCGGCCGGACCTGCAATGGCTCAGGGTTCAGGGGCTGCGTTTCTTGGTCTCTCCATAATGACATGGTCGATGATATTCGTTTACCTCGGGGGTGTTGGTAAATCGGCAATGATGCCATTCCATATATGGCTTCCCGATGCAATGGAAGGTCCCACACCGGTTTCGGCACTCATACATGCTGCAACAATGGTTGTAGCGGGTGTGTACCTTGTCGCAAGAATGTTCCCTATCTATGCCATCGCTGCACCAACTGCACTTGAGATAGTGGCCTGGGTCGGAGCAATTTCATCACTTTTTGCCGCGATAATAGCCTGTACGCAGACAGATATAAAAAGGGTTCTTGCCTTTTCAACGATGTCCCAGATAGGTTACATGATGCTTGCTCTCGGTGTATCAGGCTATGGC
>JBBIIS010000079.1:0-13408 GCA_037446375.1 Bacteroidota bacterium
CGGAGCTGTCAGAAAAACACCTGCTGTGCTTGAAACTCCGGAGGGAGATGTAATTGCTATAAGGCATATAATGATACTGTCGCTGAGTTATGACCACCGGGTTGTTGACGGTGCCCTTGCCGGTAAATTTTTAGGCCGGATCAAGGGAATTCTTGAGGATTACAGACCCGATCTTATTTAAATAAAATCAGCCCTATTTCTAAGAATATTTAGGAAAGATCTTCACTTTTCTAATAAAAAGTTGAGAATGTTTAATAAAAAGATTGTGAGCATACTCGCCTTTTTATAATTTTCCCCTATATTAGTATCTTTGAGTAATGAAACTACATTTTACATGAAGAGAATTCTGCTGATATTCCTTTTTTTAGCCGGTATTTATGCTAAATCTTTTTCTCAGTATGCCAAAGGGCAGATGAAAGAAGATTTTTACTGGGCTGAAACATTTATCCTTTATGAAGAGTACAAAGAGGCTCTTCCGGGTTATATGAGTCTTTTAAAAGTTGATCCCAATAACGCAAATTACAAATACAGGATTGGGCAGTGCCTCATAAATATTGAAGGAAGAAAACAGGAAGCCATAACCTACCTTGAGTCTGCCGTGAAGAGCATAAATCCCAGGTACAAGGAGGGAAAATTCAAGGAGACCGGGGCTCCTTACGATGCATATTATTACCTTGCAAATGCTTACAGAATAAATAACCAGCTGGATAAGGCACTTGCAACCTATGAACTTTTCAAGAAGAATCTTGATGCCTCAGTTTATGATACAGCGGTAGTAAATCAGCAGATCGAATCGTGCAAAAATGCAAAGGAGCTTATGAAAGTTCCTCTCTTCATAAAGAAGATAAACCTGGGTCCTGTCATTAACAGCCAGTACTCCGATCTGAACCCTGTAATTTCCGGCGATCAGAATGTAATGGTTTACAACAGGCTGACTCCCTTCCAGGAGGCCTTGCTCTTTACCAGAAAGGTAAATGGCAAATGGACCGAGCCAAGAAACATCATCCCCGACCTGGGGCTTGGGCAGGAATCAGGGAACTACGCAACATCGCTTTCACAGGACGGCAGGGAACTTTACATCTACAGGAGAGGGGAAGACTTTGACGGGAACATTTATGTCACAAAAAGGATTTCCGATGACAAATGGTCGAACCTTATCAAGTTGAATGACAACATAAATTCAAAGTACTGGGAATCGCATGCTACAATCTCTCACGACGGCAAAAAACTCTACTTCACATCGAACAGGAAAGATTCATACGGCGGACTCGATATCTATGTCTCGGAGAGAGACAGCGGGGATGCCTGGAAGCCGGCAAAAAACCTTGGTCCTGTAATAAATACTCCTTACAATGAAGAGTCTCCATTCCTTGGAAAAGACGACAAAACATTATTCTTCAGCTCAAGAGGTCATTTCAATATAGGCGGATATGATGTTTTCTATTCGACGCTTCTCGATAACGGTCAGTGGTCAACCCCTCTTAACATGGGATATCCTATCAATACAACCGATGAGGACCTTTTCTTCGACCCGATAAATGACGGATACCAGGCATATTATGCGCTTATCGACTCAGGCGGATATGGCGGATCCGATATTTATAAGATCGAAATTTTTACCAAAGACCATCCAAGAAAGTTTTTTGTAAAGGGGATCGTACAGGTAAAAGATCTTCTGAGCATGTTCAGCGACAGCATAAAGGTAAGCGCTCTGAATCTTGAGGATCCCAATGCTTCGGTTGTTGTTTATTCGAATCCGCTTACAGGCGAATATAAATTTGAACTGCCTCAGGGGAAATATTCAATAAAATTCGAGGCAAAGGGCGGTGAGCTTCTGACAAAAAATCTCGAGCTGCCAATGACCAATCCATCTGACAGCTTTGTAATGCCGGGGACAACCCTGCCAAAGTCCGACTTCTCAGCCGACCTCTATATCGGAGATCAGAAAAATATTTCCGTTGTAAAGGGCGATACAATATCAATCCCGATAAAAGTTGAAAAGAACTCGATCCTGGAAGTTCAGCACTGGCTTGGCGATTCGCTGCTTGTCACCGAGAAGTTCATTATAAATGATACAAGCTTTATTTATAAAACTGTACCAAGGGATGGAATTAACAGGATCGTCTTCAAGCTGACTGACAAATACAGCAATACCACCACTTCTGAGATCCTTATTACAAAGAAAAAACTTATTACTGAACAGATCGTTACAAGGCCTGAATACAGCAGGGTAATAGCTCGAAAACAGATTAATGCCTTTGTTGAGCTGTTTAAAAAACGTTCGGACAGCGGATTGAAAAAGGTTATTCAGAAGGCTGATATTTCAAAACAGCAGTTTGGAAAAGTAGACGATATTGTATCATATTTAAAGGAGGAGGCACTGAAGAGCAATATTCAGCCCGGGGATATAGACCAGGTTGCTCTTAAGGTCGCTGTCATGGACAATGTCCTCACTCAGGCAGCTGCCAACCTGATAATCAATGGTACCGACTGTGATCTCAAAAAAGCGCTTGCAAATCTCAATATTTACGACGCAGGGCTTAATACATGGACCGACCTACAGAAGTACATCTCGGATAAAACAAACGGGAAGGTTACTCCGGCAGCCCTGAACAGAATTGCTGCCGATATAATTGCCGGAATCGATCCGTCAATTTATACGATAAGGCAAAAGGTCCTCCTTTACAGTAACAATTACGATAAAGGATCATCGCTTAAGCAGGCTGTTTCATCCACTGATAAAAAGAATCTTAAGCAATCAGGGCCCTGGCTGAAAGAACTTTATGATGAATCTGTAAAAGGACTTATCCCGGAGACTGACCTTTCTTCAATGCTTTCGGTTCTTAGTTCACTTCCGGGAACAACAGCTGAGAATTACATACCTGATCTTGCAGAATTTGCAGATGCAAAATTCAGCAGCTGGCTTACCGGACCCGATTTGAAAAAAGGCAGGTTCAGATCTGCATACGATGTCGTTCTGTATCTTGAAGAAAACAGCAAGAAGGGTCTTTTCCCGGAAGAATCATTATATACTGCGCTTGCAAGACTGATTGCATGCAGTGAGATACCGGATGGCTCTATCAGACCCCGGCCTGTAGCATCAACATCGGGGCTGCTTGTTCTGTGGATAATTCTTGGGGCAGGTCTCATATTCTTTGTCTTTATTTTCTTCAGGAGGAAAAAGAGAAAAAAGGAAGATGTAAAATAATATCAATTTGAGATGACCGGAGATGATCCGGTCATCTTCTTATATAACATAAGTTGTTCGTTCACTCTCTTTTTTTTAATAAATTTGCTTATAAAACAAATGTTTATGAGTAAAAGAATTGCCGGCCTCTTCATAATGGCCCTTTTCACGACAGAGGCTTTACCACAGGAGATCAAATCCCTCCAGGATACTTTTCTCGAATCCGAATACTTTTTTATGTACGGAGATTATGCCGATGCACTTCCCGGGTATATCTCCATCTTCGAAAAGATGCCTGAAAATGCAAATGTTGCATACAGGATAGGAGTTTGTTATCTTAATATAAGCGGCATGAAGAACCTCGCACCAGGTTATCTTGAAACCGCAGCCAGGAAAGTTTCATCACGTCATAAGGAAGGGACAATCTCTCAGATCGCCGCACCATATGATGCCATTTACCAGCTTGGTGTCGCCTGCCGGATAAACTATCAGTTCGATAAGGCAAAGGATGCTTTTAAAAAATACCGCGAAACTCTTCTGCCCGATGATGTTGAAAACATTGGTTTCGTTGATCATGAAATCATGACCTGTGATAATGCCAAAAGGCTAATTGGCAAGCCTGTCGATTTTACGCTTGAGAATATGGGACCTGTCATTAATGATGAAAAGGACAACTTTAATCCTCTGATTTCAGGTGACGGTAAAACATTTGTATTCATGACCTCAATGAAGTTTTACGACGCTGTTATGTTTTCGAGGCTTATCGATGGCAAATGGAGTGCCCCGGTAAATATAACCCCCGATCTGCAGGTAGATGGGACAATCTATGTTTCATGCCTTTCTTCAGACGGAAAGACCCTGCTCCTCTCACTTGGCGACAACTATAACAGCGATATACTTAGCTCAGCCTTCGACGGCACAAAATGGGCGAAAGCAGTAAAGCTGAACAGGAACATCAACACAAAATATTGGGAATCACATGGATCAATCTCAGACGATGGCAACTGGCTTGTGTTTGCTTCCGACAGACCCGGCGGATTCGGCGGACTCGATATTTATATTTCGAAAAAAGAAAATGGCGACTGGGGACCTGCAGTAAATATTGGTCCCGAGATCAATACCACATTGAATGAGGACTGTCCCTATCTTATTAACAGCTCAAAAACACTATTCTTTTCATCGCAGGACCACGAAAGTATCGGAGGCTATGACATACTGAGATCCGACAAGCTGTCGAACGGTCTGTGGAACAAGCCAAAAAACCTTGGTTATCCTCTTAACACACCGGATGACAATATTTTTTTCTTTCCTCTGGACGGTGGAAAAGCAGGTTATATATCTCTTTGCCGGGATGGAGAAGGGTTTGGAAAGCTGGATATATACAAAGTCATATTCAAATAAATATATCTGATTTGTAATAAATTGTAAATCAATTTTATTATATTTGCTTTAATGGTAAAACTCAGGGCGAGGATATTCCATAAGTGGTTGCAGCTCTTGATCCTGATCTTAATTTCAGATGGAGTTTCAGCCCAGACTTCCAAAGAGGTTAAGAATCTGTTTGCCCAGGCTGAAGCATATTATCTTTATGGACAGTATGATCTCGCCAACCCGCTTTACCTTTCAATTGAATCTTTTCTACCCAATAGTCAGAATATCAAGTACAAGATTGGTAACTGTTATCTAAATATTCCCGACGAGAAATCAAAGGCAATTGCATTTCTGGAAGCTGCTTCCAAAAATGCCAGCTACGATGCCAAGCCGGAGCTTCTAAAAGAGAACCGTGCCCCGCTTGATGTTTATTTTTCCCTTGCAAGGGCTTATATGATAAACAATGAGCTTGATAAAGCCATCAGCACATTGGAGCTGTTCAGGAAACTTGCAGGTGAAGCCGCGAGCAAGGGCGGTAAGATGAAAAATATTGAGTTTGTCGACCAACAGCTTCAGGCCTGCAAAATAGCGCAGGAACTGATCGCGAATCCTATAAAGCTCAATAAGATAAAATTGCCCCAGGATTTTAGCCAGGGTTCTGTTAATGATGATCCTGTAATAAGCTTTGACGGCAACACAATAGCATATACAGAGAAAAGAGGTATTTCAAATGCAATTTTCTATTCGAGGAAAGAGCGTGGTAAATGGCAGACACCTATAGAGATAACTGACGAGATAAATGCAGGCGAAGACTGTTCAACAAGCTGCCTTAACAGCGACGGCACTGAATTATTTCTGTACAAGGAAGATAATCTTGATGGAAATATCTATTCTACAAAATATAACAATGGAAAGTGGGGCAATATCAGAAAGCTTAATGGCAATATCAATACTAAGTTTTTTGAATCACACGCCAGCATTTCTTATGACGGCAGGAAGCTATATTTTACCAGCAATCGCGAAAACGGGCAGAGCCTCGATATTTACGTCTCTGAAAAAGACGGTTCTGGCGACTGGGGCATTCCAAAGAAGCTCAGCGATGCCATAAACACCTCATTCAACGAGGATACTCCTTTCATAACAAAAAGCGACACAGTTCTTTTCTTCAGTTCTGAAGGACATAATTCAATGGGAGGCTATGACATTTTCAGAAGCGCATTCAGAAATGGGAAATGGAGCACACCAACAAACCTTGGCTTTCCTATAAATACAACTGATGATGACAGATTCTATTCTCCTGTAAACGAGGGCCTGAATGCATATTATTCAATGCCTACCGCTTACAAGAAGAGGGAGATATTCTATGTGGGACTTGGAGTTCCTGTTACCGACATATTCTTTGATATTAAAGGCACAGTCTCACTTAATGATTCAACTCAGAAACCCGACGAAAGCTATAATATCTATCTGACAAATCTGCCTAAGGGAGACACACTCTTTACAGGATTTCCCTCAAAGGATTCAGGCCTGTATAAATTTACTGTGAAACAAGGTTCTTACAAACTTATTTTTACAGGCATTAACTACATCACCAAATCAATCGACACAACTCTTACCGATGATCTGCAGACCCCTGTAATTACTCTCAATGTTAAACTCGAGAAGATACCTCAGCCTGTTGCGTATGAGAAGATGGATCTTAATAAAATACCTGTAATAACAAATCTTGATACTTCAATCCTTGTCAGAAACCTTAAGGTCAACGATGTCTCTGATGCGAACATAATTGATTCTGATGTTCTTTATTATACCGTTCAGGTTATGGCACTTCATAAACCTGTTGACATCAGCTACTTCAAGTATATTACAGACTTGAAAGTCATGTATAATGATGCTGACAGGTTTTACAGGTATACCACAGGGAAGTTCAACACAAGGGAGGAGGCGACAGCTCACAGGGCGGAATTGCTAAAGAAAGGATATCCTGAAGAAATCTTTATCAAGAAAGTCTCAAAATAATGAATCTCACCGGCAGGAAGATAATTGTTCTTTCTTTTCTACTTCTGACTTTTTCAACTCTCCAATCCCAGTCTCTTACCAATAAGGATTACATCCGCTCTGTTCAGGAAGCAGATCAGTATTTTTATTTCAGTGAAGATTATGAATCAGCTGCCAGGCTTTATGAGGCACTTCTGTTAAAATATCCCGATAATCAAAATCTGCAGGCAAAGCTCGGGATAAGCTACCTGAATGTGGACGGCAGGAAAATGGATGCCCTTAAGCTCCTGATAAATGCTTCGCGGAATGTTGTATCGTCAGATCAGGAATATATTGAATACGGCAGGCAGGCCCCTCTGGATACCTGGTTCTATCTTGCACATGCCTATCATGTGAACGACAGCCTTGAAAAAGCAATAAGCTGTTATTCAGACGTCAGAAAGAACATTTCTGCAAAGGAATCATTCAGAATAGAATATATCGACCAGCAGATAAATGAGTGTAAATATGCCCTGCTTGCCGGGAAGAAACCTGAACGTACAAGATCCAGCCTCTTTATCCCCTGGCTCTCTTCATACCCCGGAGCCGCCAATCCTGTTATATCTCAAAATGATTCAGTCTTCCTGTTTACTGTACGCAAGGAAGATGGAAACCATATTTTCTGCTCCTACAAAACAGGAGAATGGAATGCTCCGGAGGAGATCACAACGGAGCTTTCAGGCTTCGACAGACTCTGGACCAATTCAATTACAGGCGATGGCAAAACACTCATCCTTTATATGGATGACGGCGCTGATGGGAACCTTTATGTAAGCAAAAGAACCGCGACAGAATGGTCTAAGGTCAGAAAACTCGGAAAGAATATCAATACAAAATACTGGGAAGCACATGGCTTTATAACGCCCGACGGTAAGCAGCTCTACTTTTCGAGCAACAGGGATGGGGGTTTTGGTGAACTTGATATATGGAGGTCCGATCTGCAAAAGGATGGCTCGTGGGGAAAAGCTGAAAACCTTGGGAACAAGATCAATACTCCCTTCAACGACAATACTCCATTCTTTGATCCGGTAAGCAATACGCTGATGTTCGCATCCGAAGGTCATGAGGGAATGGGTGGCTATGACATATATATTTCAACTCTTAAAGATGGGAAATGGTCGGAGCCGATTGGACTTCCCTCCCCCATAAACAACACCGGTGAAAACATCTTCTTCATATTAAGTAAATCGACCCCCGGATATGTGACGAGTCTTTTTGATGAAAAGACTAATATGCGGAACATCTATAAACTTGAACCACTCGACCAGGCTACCTCAACCATTACGACTCAGGGGAAACTGTACCTTCAGGATGGAATGAATGTTGTGCCGGGGATGGCAGATATAAAGATCAGAACATCCGACAGCTCATCATTGTGGAAAAAGATAGGAATAAAGGAGAATGGTAAGTTCGAGTTCACCGCTCCCCGAGGCAACTATAAGCTTCATATAAGCTATGCCGGGTACAAAACAGATACCATTAACGTATCAGTTCCTGCCAGTTTTGCGGGCAATACACTTTCTGTAAACTCATCACTCATACCTGAAAAGGTATCAACAGGCGATTTTCTTGTTATTAAGAATATCCTGTTTGATTTCAACAGCGATACTCTTAACGAACAATCGGGGATTGAGCTTGAAAGGATCCGGAGAATTCTTCTATCCCTGCCCGGGCTTAACATCGAGGTGACCGGATATACCGACAGCAGGGGTGATCCCGGATATAACATGCGGCTTGCCGGATTAAGAGCTGATGCAGTAATTGGCTATCTTACAGCACGTGGACTTGAATTATCAAGATTTATCAGGAGGGCAGCCGGCGCAACTGACTTTATCGCTCTTAATACAAACCCTGATGGCAGCGATAATCCTGCAGGCCGGCAGTATAACAGAAGGGTCACACTAGGCATTGTAAATCCGCAGACCGGGATCACGATCAGGCAGGAATCATTTACCCCGCCGCAGCTGAGGTACCCCTATTCAAAAAAATACAGTATCGTTCTGCTAAAGTCAGCTGAAAAATATTTTCCCGACTACTTCAAGGATTTCAGCCTTAATGAGTTTCTCTTTGTAAGGCCTGTCCGGAAAGACTCGTTGTACCTGTATATTCTCGGAGAATTCGCTAACCGGTCAGATGCCGAATCCTATCTCACTTTTGCAAAGGAAAAAGGATTCAGGGATGGCTATATAATCGATCAGTACGACCTCGCAGAAGAGCCAAGGCAGCTCGTTGATATCTCGGGACCGGTTCACAGAAGCGATGAACCAGGGATTTATACAATTCAGCTCAGGGCCTCTGTAACTAAGATCAGGCTTTCAGATTTCAGGGGAATAGATGGCGTAAGAGAGGTAAAAGGAAGGGATGTTTACTACAGGTATGTTTATGGAGAATTTGCGGGCTTCTCCAAAGCCCGGGCGGCACTTGAAACCGTCCGGAAAGCAGGATACAAAGAGGCCTTCATAAAGGAATACGGTCTGTTGCTAAACCAGTAGCTTCAAAATAACACAAGCATGAAATACAAGGAGATCAAACTCAGGGCTGTGGAGCCTGAAGACCTTGAACTTCTCTATATGTGGGAGAATGACAACAGGTATTGGATAATAAGTAATACGGTTTCTCCATTTTCAAAATATACACTTAAGAGATATATTGAAAACTCACATAAAAACGTTTATGAGACCTCTCAGCTCAGGCTGATGATAGAACATCTTAAAAGCGGAAAAACCATCGGGGCAATAGATCTTTTTGACTTTGATCCTTTTCACCTCAGGGCCGGTGTAGGTATCCTTATAGCTGATGAATCATCGAGAAGAAAAGGATATGCATCAATGGCACTTACTTCACTTATTGAATATTGTTTCACCACACTCCAGCTCCATCAGCTCTACTGCAATATCCTTTCAAACAATCAGGAAAGCATGGAGCTGTTCAGAAAACATGGATTCTCTGAGATCGGAGTAAAAAAAGAGTGGATAAAGACATCAGAAGGCTTTGTTGACGAGCATATGTTCCAGCTTATCCGCAAAGCCTGAAAACCAACAGGCGAGCCATCCCGGCTTTCCTGATTTACTATTATCTTTTTACTTACCTGCCCGACTGGTGGTGCCATTGGCCAGGCGGTTTCTATTATTTTTTGTCTTTTATATCCCTGTACTCTCCCTTAAAATAGTTAATTCCGAGAGCATCAAGATGCTTCTTCTCAATATTGAATCTTGCAATAAAATCCTCGAAGTCTTTCTTGGATGATGGAGTCCATCCGGTCTCGCTTATAGCAAGCATTCTTGGGTATGTCATGTATTCAAGATGTTCCTGTGTTGAAATATACTCGGTCCATACGTTACCCTGCACCCCCAGAATATGAGAGTTTTGTTCAGGAGTAAGCTCATCGAACCTGGGATCAAAGGAGTATACCTTTTCGAGCGGAAGATATCCTCCGATGGCAAGTGGCTGGTCCTTGGGGTCGCACTGGTAATAATCAAGATAGTAATATGTTGTAGGTGTCATTATAACATCATGTCCCTGCTTTGCAGCTTCTATGCCTCCCGCAACTCCTCTCCACGACATTACAGTTGCTTCCGGCGCGATACCACCTTCGAGTATTTCATCCCATCCGATGAGTTTCTTGCCCTTCGAGTTGATAAATTTCTCCATCCTTTTAATAAAGTAGCTCTGTAGCTCCTTTACATCCTTCAGCCCCTCAGTTTTTATTCTTTTCTGGCACAGATTGCAGGTAATCCATTTTGCCTTGGGACATTCATCTCCGCCTACATGGATATAAGCGGAGGGGAAAAGATCAGCAACCTCAGAAATTACATCATCAAGGAAATTGAAAGTTTCCTCCTTGCCGGCGCAGAATACATTATCAAAAACTCCCCATGTCTTAGCCACTTCAATATGACCACCGGTACAGGATAATTCAGGATATGCAGCAAGGGCGGCCATAGCATGACCCGGCATCTCAATTTCAGGTATTATGGTTACAAATTTTGCTTTTGCATAAGCTATTACATCCTTTATCTCATCCTGGGTATAAAAGCCTCCGTAAGGTTTGCCATCATAAACTTCAGGTTTGCTGCGGGCATGGCCAACAACAGTCTCTTTTCTGATGGAGCCAACCTCAGTGAGCTTAGGGTATTTCTTTATCTCGATCCTCCATCCCTGGTCCTCTGTCAGGTGCCAGTGGAAAGTGTTCATCTTCTGGAATGCGATCATATCGATGTATCTCTTGATTGTACTCACAGGGAAAAAGTGACGTCCCACGTCAAGATGCATTCCCCTGTACCGGAACCTCGGTTCATCGCCTATCTCGCAGCATGGCACGGTTATCCTGATACCTCCGATTATTGAGTCTTTTTCTATTGCCGGAGGCATAAGCTGCCTCAGGGTCTGAACTGCATAGAAAAGGCCGGCAGCTGTTTTGGCCCTTATAGTTATTTTGCCTGACTTCACAATGATCTTATACCCCTCCCGGTTTCTCACCGCAGTATCCAGGGTCATAAATACAGAGCCTCTCACCGCTTTCTTTCCTTCAGTCACATTTAGTTTCCATCCGGTTGGATTTTTCACAAACGATGCAAGAAGGTCGGCCGGAATACGCATTTCCTCCGATATTTCTGAAAGGATAATGCCGCTCTTTTCGGTAAAGACAAACTTACCGGGCAGTTCTATAAGAGATACAGGGGCAGGTATAACAGCATAAACATTAGGACCATCTAATGATTGTTTATTTGTGCATGCAGCAATCATTATTGCGGAGCACAGGAGCAGAAATGAATTTTTCATTTAGTATAGGGTTGGTTCTTTAAAAAATCTGAATAAATATATTCAAATCCGGATCATTAAAAAAATATCATAAAAATTAAAACCAGAAATATCTATTTCTTCAGACCGGATGCCAGAAGTCCGCACGCTGCTGAAATATCTGCTCCCCTTGATCTTCTTACGGAAGAGGATATGCCTGATATAGTCAGAATATGCCTGAAATATTGCATCCTGTCTGCCGGAGACGGTGAACAACTATCTCCGTGGATCTCATGATATGGCAAAATATTTACACGGATACTGGTTCCCTTTAATAGTTTTATTAACTCTTTAAGATGTGCGTCGCTGTCGTTAACATCCGCTATCATTATGTATGCAATCGTGAATCTTCTCTTACCTGTCACGGGAAATGAGCGAAGCATTTTGATTATCCCGCCGGCAGGATACTTTTTTTCTGCAGGTACAACTTTAGCCCTTTCTCCGGCGAAAGGGGAAAAAAGACTAAGGGTAAGATTGCATTTCGACTCAATAAGAATTCTTTTAACTGCCGGAGTGATCCCGACGGTCGATATTGTGATATTTCCAGGGCTGATTGCAAGTCCCCAGGAAGATGTAAGTATCTCGCAAGCCTTCAGAACTTCATCAGTATTATCAAGAGGTTCCCCCATTCCCATAAATACCACATGAGTGATCTCACGGGTTAAGGGGATAGACATTACCTGTCCGATTATCTCTCCCGCTGTCAGGTTTCCCAGAAAACCAGACCTTCCGGTGAGGCAGAAAGGGCATCCCATTCTGCAGCCCGACTGAGTTGAAACGCATACCGTTTTTCTGTTCCCGTCGGGAATAAAGACTGTTTCAAAGGGCTTCCCTGCGTCCGTGACGAAAAGGTATTTGACGGATGCGTCAGATGAGATTTCATATCTGACAGGAGAAAAAAGTTCAGTCTGAAATTTCGAGACAAGAAGCTCCCTGACCTGTTTTGGGATATTCTTCATCGACTGAAAATCAGGAATGCGCCTCCTGTAGTAATTTGTGACAGCCTTAAGTGCATGATCGTTACTCAGTCCATATCCAGTATATTGAACAAGCTGTTTATATGTAACACCGCAAAACAGATCCATGATCTTTCCGTGAAATGTTTTAAAAAGAGTTCAAACTCTGCAAATTTACCTTATTGATCTCAACTTTGCTATTGAAGTGAATTCATATTAGGTATATTTGGTTTAACTTCATATTATGTTTCAATTACTGGGAATATCAATGAAGATCCGGTCCGTTTAAATGTTCAGAGATGAGCAGATGGGATTCACTTTATATCTACTACATTTCAGGAACAGGAAATGCCAGGGCATCTGCAGAATGGATAGCTGATGAAGCTTCTTTACAGGGGTTGAAGACAGTTATTCAGCGCATCGACAGGCTTGAACCCGTAAAAATGCCGGGTGCTTCAGAAAAACCGCTTATCGGGTTCGCCTTTCCTACGCATGGATTTAATGCGGCTCCAATAATGCTGAGATTTATTTCTGCATTTCCAAAGCGGCTAAGCAGGGAAATCTTTTTAGTGAATACAAGAGCAGGAATGAAGTTATATAAGCTTTTTACTCCGGGGCTGAGCGGCATTGCCCTCATACTGCCTGCCTTTATTTTGATGCTTAAAGGGTACAGGTGCATCGGCTTCAGGCCCGTCGACCTTCCATCGAACTGGATACCATTGCATCCTGGTATTAGGAAAAAGGTAATTGATTCTATCTTTGTAAGATGTGAAGGTATAGTCCGTCGCTTTACAGTTAAAATGCTGTCAGGCAGAAAGATCTACAGAGGTCTCTTGAGCCTGCCAATCGATATTCTTATTAGTCCGCTGGCTTTTGGATACTACATTGCGGGAAGGTTCTTCCTCTCTAAAACATTCGTTGCAAATAACATGTGCAATTTGTGCGGTATCTGTATAAAGGAGTGTCCTACCTCATCAATAAGGCTCGTAAGGAACCGCCCGTACTGGAACCTTACATGTGAAAGCTGCATGAGGTGTCTTAACCATTGTCCCGAAAG
>JBBIIS010000080.1:0-12710 GCA_037446375.1 Bacteroidota bacterium
CTGCCTCCGTAGGCCCGGAAAAGAGGTTCGCGATCTCTCTTGTCTGATGGCGAGCGGGACAAAAGTAAAAAAACAACCATAAAGCACAAAATTTATTGATTTTTATTTCAGCCCCTTAACAAGGCCTGCGAAATGCCTGAAGTTTTCAACAGACTCCTCATCAAGGTTCCTTATACCTATCTCACCCGATTTAACCCTGCTCAGGAACTTACTCAGGAGGAAATTCCTGGGCAGCTCCTTCTCCTTCATGTAAATTGAGTTTGCTATTGTTATACCTTCACGTGTTTCAAGTACATGATTCTTGAAATCAAGAGTGGAAAGAATATCCTCTGCGTTAAGTACATCCTCTCCCATCCTTATAACCATCTCCGTTCCGTTGGCATCTGTCCTGTATATCTTCTCCTGCAGAAACTCTTCCATCTTTCTCTCCTGCTCATTGCTGAAGAGTATGAGTGCGAACTTAAGACCCCACCCCATCATGATATTGCACATGAGCGGCATGGCAGATACTTCCGTTGATGGAATAAGGCTTACCTTCTCTGATATTCCAGTGAGCTGGAGAACTGCTGTCAGCATATAGAAGGAGCCGATGTCATTAACAATAAGATTGATCCTGTCCGAGTTAAATCCCTCGGCCGTACTCGGATTCCCCATAATGCTCCTTAGAGGACTGAGAGTATCGGGGCTGGCTGCCGAAAGCCTTAAAGGATCGAGTATCCGGGTATTGCTTCTGAAGCTGTCGAGATCGTCACGCTGGACTGCGAGGACCCTGTGCAGCTTGTTTATATCGACAAGATGCGGTGAATGAGTAGTGTAAATAATCTGGATTCTGTCCTTTATATCCTCAAAGACCTTAAGAACGTCCTCCTGGGCTCTTGCATGCAGGCTTACCCCGGGCTCATCAACAAGGAGAACCATAGTCTTGTTTGTATTGCTGGCAGATGCTTTCAGCTCCATATAGAATGAGAGGAACCATCTAACCCCACGGCTCCGCTGCTTGGGATAGAGTCTTTCACCTTCATCCTTTATCCAGAATTCGAGGTAAGGCTTTCCTGCTTTTTCTCCGAAAGAGGCATTGTAATGCTCAAGTTCAAACTGAATGCGGATTTTATTATTCCGTCCGATCGACTGTTGCCAGAAATCCTGAAAATTAAGCGTAAGTGAGTAGTTCAGGTTCTCAATCTTCTGCTTAAGGATTCGGCTTGAAGGTTGCTGGAAGAATGAATAATCGAGCTGGGCTATTGTCAGAAAATTACGCGCTGCCTTGAATCCCTCAACCTGGTCATCCCCCGACAAAATATCCTCCATATCGATTCTGTTCGGAAGAAGGCTTCCAAAATCTTCGAAGAGATCAATAACCGGACAATATTCGAAATATTTATTGCCAAGAATTTCACTTGTAAACTTCGACCTGTATGTCTGGATAATATCGGCAACCATCCTTGTAGCATCCTCTTCCGATCTGCCTTCCATTATGTGTCCGCACAGAGCTATATGGCTGGCAAGATCCGTGACCACAATGTCCCTTTCATTGCGGGTCTTCCTGTAGTCCTCAAGCACTTTTTTCCATTCCGAATCATCGGGATTTTCCATAGGCATCATAAGAAGTGTCATTTTCTGATGATGCTCTTCCAGCTTCACTCCAAGTTCAGTAAGCTTCTGCTCAAGCCCCGACTGTTTCTCAAGAAGGGCAGTATAGTTGTTCCCCGCTTTCCTAATAGCTTTTTTATCAAGAAGTTCCTTCTTTATCTCCTCCTCCTTCCTTGAAACCTCAGAAAACTCCTTTCTGATATCTGATCTTTGCCCTTCCGTTGTAACATCAGGGGCAACCTCTTTTTTTCTGAAAAGTCTGAACCCGGTAACCGCCCTTGAATCAGGTCCAAGTTTCTGATCAAGTTCGCTCTTCCTCTTTGAAAGCTCTGCAAGCATGTTTTCAAGATCATATATATCATTAATCTCCTGCTCAAGCTTCCTCTTTACTTCATCAAGATATAATCTCCATGCATTTTCAAGTGAATCAAGATACTGACTCACTTCTCCGCTCACCTTGATCACTGACGAAAAATCTGCCTGCCAGCAGCGTGTCAATTCAATATGATCGAGGCCGGATAACAGTTCTTTCATTTCTGAACCCGGATTATCTGTCACCTTAAGAAGCCATCCTTTCTGAATCTCAAATCTGCAACTTATCTCTGGCAGGGAAAGATCGCTCCTCAGAACATCTTCGGTGATGCTTCCTGTATAAAATGCCTTCAGCCCTTCAAGGACCGAGGTTTTTCCCGATTCATTCTGACCGATCAGGCATGTGATATTGTCAGGTGACAGATGCTGCCATCCGGTATCGACAATTGAGCGAAAATTCCTGATCCTGAAAGCGGAGAGTTTTATCATGCGGTGCCCTGTTAGAATTTAAATCCAAAAATAAGAACATCATCCACCTGTGGTTCTAATCCTTTCCAGTCATTGAAAGCCTTTTCAAGACTGATCTTCTGTTCCGACATTGGCAATTCTGAAACTGTTTCGAGAAGCATCTTAAAGTTACGGTGCTTTAATTTCTTATTTGTAAGTTCTCCGAACTGATCTGAAAAACCGTCAGAAAAAAGATAGAAGGTATCCCCCGGGAGAACATCAACTGAGTTATTGGTAAAAGCATTCTCCCTGAGCGGAGCGAGGCCTATAGTCATCAGATCAGGTCTTACTTCTGCCAGCTCCCCGTTCCTGATCATAATTAGCGGCCTGTTTGCCCCGGCAAACTGAAGCTTTCCTGAAGCCGTATCAATAATGCAAAGCCCTATATCAATGCTATCTTTCGTTGGAGAGTTATCACCCGTCTGATGAAGCGCCTTCATAACTTTCTCCCGCATAAGATTGAGAACCCTGTTAGCTTTCATTTTAACATTACGCTGCAATATTTCGTTAAGGAAACTTATTCCGAGAATGCTCATAAGTGCTCCCGGCACACCATGCCCTGTGCAATCACCGGCGGCAATGCAGAATGAATCCCTGTTCGAATAGGCATAATAGAAATCACCGCTGACAATATCCTTGGGAAGGAATAGTACAAAATGTTCCTTTAACAGAGTGTTGAGAATCTCCCGGCCGGGCAGCAATGCTTTCTGTATCATACCGGCATACCTTAAGCTGGCAAGGTGATCATCCATACCCTGATCAACAACTGCAGATAGCAGTTCAGTTTCTTCCCTTAGGCTTCCCGTCATTTTAAAATTTCCCCAATCAGACAATAAATATACATGATTATTTAATTAGTTGAGACCTTGAATCGCTGAATCATTGAATCGCTATAACTTTAAAAAATGCAAAGTTTGACAAAGAAATCCCCTCAATGGAGTAACGGGCATTGGTTATTTCTTAATGAGCAAGGCAATATTCTCAACATGATGTGTCTGCGGGAACATATCGACGGGCTGAACCGAAGAAACATTATAACTCTCACTCAGAAGCTTAAGATCGCGTGCCTGAGTTGCAGGATTACAGCTCACATAAACGATCCTCCGGGGAGATGCAAAAAGAATAGATCTGACAACATCCGCGTGCATGCCGGCCCTGGGCGGATCTGTGATTATTACATCAGGCCGTCCATTATCAGAAATAAATTGTCCTGATAAAATATCCTTTATGTCACCTGCAAAAAATCTTGTATTTTTAATTCCGTTTATTTCAGAATTCCTGCGGGCATCCACTATAGCCTCTTCAACATATTCAATACCTGCAACATGCAAGGCTGATCCTGCAATATAATTGGCTATCGTCCCTGTTCCGGTATAAAGATCATAAACTAGTTCACTACCGGTCAAACCGGCAAATTCCTTGACAAACCTGTAAAGTAAAGTACCCTGCCGCGTATTTGTCTGGTAAAACGATTTTGGCCCCACTTCGAATCTAAGCCCGTCAATAAACTCAGTCAGGTGATCCTTTCCTTTAAAATGTTTAACTTCAAGATCAGTTAATGAATCATTCCTCTTAGAATTTATAATGTACATCAGCGAGGTGACGGATGGAAATGCAGACGCAATGTAGTTGAGGAGATCCTCCCTTTTTTCCTTGTCGCCCGTATTGAAGACAACTATTACCATTACTTCGCCAGCCAGTGAATTCCTTATAATAATATTTCTCAGGAAACCGGTCTGTTCTCTCAGGTCATAATAAGCAAGGCCCTTTTCCGCTGAGTACTTCTTAACAGCATTTCTTATTGCATTTGTCGGCTCGGGCTGAAGGTGACAGAATTCAATGTCGAGTACCTTGTCGAACAGCCCGGGTATATGAAATCCAAGGGCATTCTCCTTTTCTATCTTGTTACCTGTGATTATCTCCTCATGTGTAAGCCATCGTCTGTCCGAAAAAGTGTACTCGAGCTTGTTCCTGTAATACAGAACCTCAGCTGATCCAATGATTGGATTTACTGATTTAATATCCAATCCGCCAATCCTCGAGAGGCTGTCAAGAACCTGCTTTTCCTTCCATTTAAGCTGTTGTTCGTAAGGCAGATGCTGCCATTTGCAGCCACCGCAAACCCCGAAATGTGAGCATACCGGCTTAATCCTGAGCGGGGAATATTCGTGGAACCTGGTAACTGCCCCTTCAATATATTTTTTTCTTTTTCTAACAACCTTTATATCAACGACATCCCCCGGAATAAGCATCGGCACGAAGACAACAATGTTATTCACCCTTGCAACAGCTTTCCCTTCGGCACCAATGTCAGTAATGGTCACCCTCTCCAGAACAGGAAACTCTTTCCTTCTTCCCACTTAAATTAATTTCTGAGTTAATAATCAAATCCAAAAATATTTAATCAGCGTCCAATCTAATTATATGTGAGCCATTTAGCGCATCAGTCAATAAGTTAGGATTGGCAGGGGGCAAAGTTACACAAACCATTTTATATATTTGCGCTTTAATAGATCAGCTGATGGTATCTGTTCAGAATATATCCCTTTCGTTCGGTAGTTTCGACCTTCTGACAGATATTTCATTCCTTATAAACACAGCAGACAGAATAGGCCTTGCAGGGAAAAACGGAGTGGGAAAATCGACACTCCTGAAGATCATTGCCGGCATGCAGAGCCCTACTTCGGGAAAAATTGACATACCAAACGATTTTACTATCGGCTATCTTCCCCAGCAGATGAAGGTGAGCGATACTACTTCAGTTCTAAACGAGGCTCTGACCGCCTTCTCTGAACTGTTTGAACTGTCGCACGAGATTGAAAGATGCTCCCGCGAGATTGCTGAAAGGGAAGATTATGAAACTCCAGAATACCTTAACCTGTGCGACCATATTACCATTGTTGAGGAGAGATACAGGTTCCTTGGAGGCGATAATTATATGGGAGAGACTGAACAGACGTTGCTAGGGCTGGGCTTCGACAGGGAAGATTTTGACAAGCCTACAAAAGAGCTCAGCGGTGGATGGAGGATGAGGGTTGAGCTTGCAAAGCTCCTTCTAAGGAAGCCCGCTTTGTTTCTTCTCGATGAACCGACAAACCACCTCGATATTGAATCCATACAATGGGTTGAAACATTTCTTTCGGGTTACCCCGGGGCTGTAGTCGTCGTTTCTCACGATAAAGCCTTCCTCGATAATGTCACCCGGAGAACAATCGAGATATCTCTCGGAAGGATCTATGACTATAAGGTCTCATGGTCTAAATTTGTCGAACTCCGGAAAGAGAGGCGTGAACAGCAGATTGCTGCATACCGCAACCAGCAGAAGATGATCGGGGATACTGAGAAATTCATTGAACGATTCAGGTATAAGGCTACAAAAGCAGTCCAGGTCCAGTCGAAGATCAAGCAGCTCGATAAGGTCGACAGGCTTGAGGTGGACGAGGAGGATACAAGCGCAATGAACATAAGGTTCGCTCCGGCTCCGCGCTCCGGCACCGTTGTGGTGGAAGCTGAAAATATGTCTTTCGCCTATGGCGACCATAGGGTCCTAAGTCATGTTGCCATCACAATCGAAAGAGGTGAAAAAGTTGCATTCGTCGGACGTAATGGCGAAGGCAAGACAACATTTTCAAGAATAATAATCGGAGAGCTTGTCCCTGAAGGCTTCCTTAAAATGGGACATAATGTCAGGATTGGATACTTCGCTCAGAACCAGGATGAGCTGCTCAGCGAAAACAAAACAGTCTTTCAGACCATCGACGAGGTCGCAAAGGGGGATATCAGAACTAAGATTAGGGACCTTCTTGCCGCTTTCCTGTTCAGAGGGGAGGATATAGATAAAAAGGTAAAGGTCCTTTCAGGAGGTGAACGATCGAGGCTCGCAATGGTTAAGCTTTTGCTTGAACCCTATAACCTGCTCGTACTCGACGAACCAACGAATCACCTTGATATGCGGTCGAAGGATATTCTCAAACAGGCGCTTGCAAGATATGATGGCACATTAATTGTGGTTTCACACGACAGGGATTTTCTCGACGGACTTGTAAAAAAGGTTTATGAATTCAGGCACAGGAAGATAAAAGAGAATATTGGCGGCATTTATGATTTCCTTCGGAGGAAGAAGATCGAGAATCTTAAAGAGCTTGAAAGGAAAGAGAAGATTCAGAAGGATAGCAGACAGGCGGGAACCTCATCCGATAACAAAAAGAGATATATCGAGAAAAAGGAGTTCGACAGAACCATGAGAAGGCTTACCAGAAGGGTTGAAGATGTTGAAAATGAGATCGAGGCGCTGGAGAAGGAGATAGCTGATATGGATGCCAGGCTTATAGATCCCTCGAGTTTCGAAACTGTTGGTGAGGAATTCTTCCGCATATACAATGAGAAAAAGAAGCTGCTGAACGAGAAGATGGCGCAATGGGGCGATTTCACGCAGGAGCTGGAACTGTTTCTGAAAAATAATGAATGATGGAAATTCCCGAATATGAAAAGAGCTATAAAATCCCGGTATATGATATCGGGTTTAACGGACAACTCAGCCCATTTGCTCTCTTTAACTTTCTGCAGGATATAGCATCAGAACACGCGGTATTACTTAATTTCGGGAAGGATGATCTTCTTAAGGATAACCACTTCTGGGTCCTGTCAAGAATAGCGGCACAGGTCAAAATATGGCCAGGCTGGGAAGAGACAGTTGTTCTTAAAACCTGGCCGAGGGGAACCGACAAGCTATTTGCCCTCAGAGATTATGAAGTTAAATATCCCGATGGCAGGATCGTTGCACTTGCTTCATCATCATGGCTTGTTGTAGATATGACAACACGAAGGGTACAACGGCCCGATTCACATCTCACCTCCTTTAACCCCGGGAAGGCTGTAAGAAGCTCTCTTGGAAGAAATGCCGGAAAGATCGAACCTGTTTCAGAAGATTTTGTAACCACTCCGAAAATGAAGGTTCAGATTAGCGACCTCGACATTAATCTTCATGTAAACAATGTCATTTATCTCAAATGGATAACAGATTCGTATGATCTTGATTTCAGGAGGATGCATTTCCCGGTATCCGTTGAAATAAACTACCTTGCCGAGTCGAGGCTTAACGATGAGATAGTTATAAAGAGCTCTGCAGATAAAGAAAATTGCAATCTGTATAATCATTCCGTTGTGCGGTCCGTTGATAATACAGAACTGTGCAGGCTGCAGTTGCTCTGGGAGAATTGCCCGCTATGAAAAGTTTATTAATTTTAGGAAATGTTTGTGAGTAGGATTAAGTTGAAATGTGTATACCCGGTCGCCGTTATGATGGCGGTTATCATCCATTCATGCTCCACCCCGAAGCCTGTGGTTGACACTAAGGACCTCTCCTATCTTTACAACCCTCTTAAAACTTCAATAAATCCGAGATACAGTGTTTTCAACGAAACAGAGGAAAAGTCAGTCCTCTCAGTAAAATTCTTCAGCACCGATCTTTACTTTAACGAGGCAAACCCTACCGGGACACCGATGGCGCTGATGACTGTCCATGTGAAGGTTTTTAACCTTTCGCAGGGTATGGCGCTTGCCGACACGGCATTATATAACCTCGACATTACAAAGGACAAGACCAAACTGGAATACCTTTATAAAATACCATTGAAAGTTGAAAAGGGAAATGAGTATATGGCAGACGTTAAGATAATGGATAATATCCGTCAGACCATGGTTCAGGCATTTGTCCCCTTCAGCACAGTTTCGGATTTCAGCCGGTATAATTTTTATGCCAGGGGCCATCTTCAGAAAAATGAACTGCTTAAGCCGCTGGTCAGAAAGAATGAATTCTTCAATCTTGTTTATGGCCGGAAGAAGCCCGACAGCCTTTTCATCTCTGTGTACCAGCCGTATAATGAATTTCCATATCCTCCCTCAATGGTCCTGCCTGAAAAGCCGGGGGCCACGAAGCCCGATACCATAGTCGCGGTTCCATATTCCGAAGATCTTCCGCTTATGTTCCCAAATAAGGGGATTTATTTCTGTTCCGTGGGGAGGAACCTGAGCGAAGGTTATACATTCCTGAATTTCGGGGCCGAATTTCCGGGAATGAGCTCCCCTGAGCAGATGCTCGAACCGATCTGTTACCTTGCTTCACAGGATGAGATGACCGAACTTAAGGCAAATCCAAAGCCTAAAATGGCACTTGACGGATTCTGGCTTAGCTGTGGAGGGAATGTTGAAAAGGCACGCGAACTTATCAGGATCTATTACACTCGGATTCTCTATGCAAACTATTATTTTACATCCTATAAAGAGGGATGGAGAACCGACAGGGGAATGGTCTATATAATTTACGGACCTCCCGACAGGATCTATAAATCAAGTGAGGGCGAAACCTGGGGATATCGCAAACAGCTTGTTAAAACCACCTGGGGAACAAGCTATTCTGTAAAGACTTTACATTTAAAAAGAGGGAGAACATGTTCTCCGATAATGAATATTCCATAAGCAGGAGTGAAACATCGGTGAGTTACTGGGACCAGGCAGTTGCTGCCTGGAGAAAAGGAATCGTATTCAGGCTTGACAATCCGGCTGATCTGTAAAAAAATGCAAAAGGAGACTGATTTTATTTTCGGACTGAGACCGGTGATCGAAGCGATCAAAGCCGGGAAACAACTCGACAGGCTTATAGTCCGTGAAGGACTGCAGGGATCACTATATCACGAGCTTATGATTGCTGTAAGGGAAAATGGCATCTCCTACTCGACCGTACCTGAAGAGAGGCTTGAACTGATCACAAAGAGAAACCATCAGGGAGTGATCGCCTGGCTCTCACTCATCGAGTTTCAGCATATCGAAAATCTGCTTCCCTTGATCTTTGAAAAGGGCGAGGACCCTTTTCTCATAATGCTTGACAGCGTTACAGACGTCAGAAATTTCGGAGCCATCGTCAGAACGGCCGATTGTATGGGTGCCCATGCAATAATTATCCCTGAAAAGGGCTCGGCAAGAATAACTGCCGATGCCATAAAAACTTCTGCAGGAGCATTGCATACCTTTCCTGTCTGCAGGGAGAAAAGCATAGTCCGGACAGCAGAATATCTCAAGGAATCCGGATTAAAAGTGATCTGCTCCGACGAAAAACACGGAGTAAATATCTCGGGTGTCGACCTCACCGGACCGGTACTTGTTGTAATGGGTTCTGAAGACAAAGGGATAAGCAGGGAACTGCTGGCTCTTTCCAGTGAAAAGGTAAGCATTCCGATGTCTGGTGCCATTGCATCGCTGAATGTCTCGGTAGCTTCCGGTATCTTCCTGTACGAAATCGTACGGCAGCGCTCTGCCTTATGATCACCCAGTAATACTCTTTATTCTTTTATCCAGCATTCCCTGGTCGGATGTGAATGATGCAAGTCCGGCAAGCGTAAGTAAAGTATCCGGCGCAATTGTTCTGCCCTTTATCCGCTTTTCCCACCTTTCATAAACAGGTATCTTTCCTTCCTTGTCAATATATAGTTTTTCCTCATCGGAAAGTGACGGGAACATATCCTCACATCCCGCCTCATGAGCCCTCATTATCAGTTCATCCCCGGTCAATGGCACCTTTGCGGATAGTTTCTCAGCCAGTTTTAAAACCTTATCATCTACCTCCCAGAATTTTTCAATTGAAGCATCCTTTGCACTGTCGTTCAGGTTTACAGGGTAATTCTCCTTCAGCCTGTTTGTGAAGATTCCCTTCAGATTTGCCCTTCCCGAGGCTGCCACCTTAGGCGGCATTGTATAAACATCCGTGCCGGCAAGCAGCTCAAGCTGTTCATAATTTCTTAGGCTGGCAGCTATTAATCTGGTCTGCCATGGATTAAGTTTTGAAAGTTCTGTAACCCATTTCTGGGAAGAAAGTACTGCCATCTCACCTGCACCCGAGCCATCGCCAAACTTATTATTTACAATATAGGCTCCGATCCTTCCAAGGAAAACGTTAAGATAGTCAGGCCGGGCTATCCTTGTTACAAGGACATTCTCCCTTGCACTGAATTCAAGAGTGAAGTTGATCTTTATTCCTGAATTCTTAAGTATCCTTGCACCAAGCAGCCCTGTGGCAGTATAAGGAACTTTTACAATGAACTGGCCGGGATTAAGCTGATGATATCTTTTACCATAATATTCAATTGCCTTCAGATCGTTGGCTGTATCAGTGTGAAGTTCAACACTGACAAATCCGCCGAACTTTGCCGCAAGCCTTAGTCCGTGCCGTGCATTAAGTATAAATGCTATCTCCTTAACCTTCTCGTCAGGCGGGAGGCCCTTCACAAGAGAACGTGCATCTGAGATAAAGTTATCATAAATGCCTTTCTGGATCTCATTATTGATCAGAGTGTTGTTTGTAGTGAGGGCACTCATTTCGGCAGTCCAGTTCAATTCTGCCTCCTCCATATCGCCCGTATCGAGCCAGAGTTTTGTTCCTGTACCGTTAAGGGCCGCCCAGAATGAATCTTTCTTTGGCGTAACCGCTTTTTCATTAATGTCCTTCATCAGGAACTCCGCTATTTTCCGGTCGTAGTTTGACATGGTTTCAGAGAATTAAATGAAAATTACTTATTGCGCTGTATGTCGGATAGCTCAAGTATATCATCCCCGGTCGGTTGCTGATATACCTTCAGTTCAAACTCCTTCATTATTGCAAGAAGATGCTCGAATACTTCCGACTGGATGTTCTCGTGGGGTACAAAGGCATTATCTGTGGTATAAGCATAAACCTGAACCGGGATTCCGTTCCCTGCAGGCGATCTGTGCCTTACAAGTATTGTGTTTTTTTTATCAATCTGGGGATGATTGGCAAGATACTGCTCCGCATAATACCTGAATAGCCCGAGGTTTGTCAGCCTCCGGATATTAAAAAACGGCCGGGTTTCTGAGTTGTCAGACTGAGGCTCTCCTTCACGGGCAATTATATAATCTTTCAGCAGGGGAGTTCCTGAAAGTTTTGTCCGCAGGCTGTCATCGATGAATTTAATGCTTCTCATATCTATAAAGATCGGCCTCTTTATCTGGCGCACTCCCGACTGTTCCATACCTGTCCAGTTCTGAAATGATTCAGATACGAGAGCGTATGTTGGTATAGTTATTATTGTTTTGTCAAAATTCTGGACCTTAACGGTGTTAAGAGACATATCGGTAACGACACCATCCACCTCACGGCCAGGCATTGTTATCCAGTCGCCTACCTTGAGCATCTTGTTAACTGAAAGCTGAATGCTGCCCACAACACCAAGCAGTGTATCCTTAAAAACCAGGATCAGGACAGCTGCCATGGCACCCAGCCCTGCAACTACAGTACTTATATCTTTCTTGAAAACAACCGAAACCATAAGAAGAACGAACAAAACCACAACCATTATTTTAAGAAGCTGAATGTATCCTTTGATGCTCCTGTCCCTCGACATTGGAAGTGTCTCGTAGATCTTGTTCCAGGCTTCAATAAATGAAAGGATCACGACCATTCCTATTGCAAGCATATAGATATAGTTCAGGTCGTGGACAAGCTCGAGCCAGAAGACTGACGATTTCAGAGCAATTCCAGAGGTAAGATATATCACTATGGCAGGAGCAAAATGTGAAAGACGGGTAAAGACCTTCTGTTCAAAAAGAATATCATCCCACTGCGATTTTGATCTTCTTACCGCTCTGAGAACAAAAGTTCTTATTATAAGCTTCGCGATCTGGTTTGCGAGCCAGCTGAGGAAGGCGATTATCAGAACAAGTGTAATCGTACTTAAGTATGAAGCAAGCCCGTAGCTTAAGCCGGCTTCTATGAAGAAATCCTTAAGCCATAAAGCAGGGTCTTTTAACATCAGCATATTACGATATATTAATCATATTCAAAAATATGCAAATTATTGAAGAGTGCATCTCTATAGTTATCAAATGTTGGATTCTGTTTTTAATAAAGAAAATTAAAAAGAGATTCAGCGGAATCCACCTCCTTTGGAAGCGAAAAAGACGCAAAGAGGAAAAGGAAGAATGGGAGCGCGGCAGAAATGGAAAGGGGTGAAAGGAATTATCAGAAATTTGGATTTTTATCATCTCCCTCTCTCCAATCTTCCCCACACCCCATCTGAATTTATGCTCTCTGATGTTAAAAAAGAAGGGGGCTGTTCAGCCCCCAGGAATGAACATTGGAAGTCAGTGATCTATTTACTTTTCCTGTCTATCATGTAGAACAATACAAGGCTCAGTCCGCCGAAGAAGAAGATCATTGAAGTATAGTTTGCACCAACCTCAAGGACTCCCAGTTGTGAGAGAACTGCACCCATAATTATTCCGAGGGCAAC
>JBBIIS010000081.1:0-12652 GCA_037446375.1 Bacteroidota bacterium
AGGTAGTTACCCTGTGTGCTTAGTTCAACGCATCCGACAAGCGCGTAATCATATGAATCATCTTTCGATACTCCCGAATGTTCTAGGGCAGGGATTATGCTCTCATCATTTACGATCTGCGGCATCCCTGAACCAAGTGATATTATCCTTGTACATTCATCAATGAATGGTCCGGGGGATGACATGTGGACTCTAGCCGTAAGATTTGGCTGCGGCAATCTGACATGGTCATGAGACATCAGCATGAGGAATGTTAGAGAATTTGTCGCGTCCTTTCCGGAGCTGTCAATTCCACCTATTGTAACGTTGAAGCCGATTGGAAATCCGGCAAAATACTTTGTGCTATGAGCATTGCGCAGATACACGATCTGGTTGAACTTAATATAAAGCGCATCCATTAGCTCAAGGGCATCCGGCCCGGATATCCTTCCAACCTTTAAATCGTTCTCATAAAAGGGAAGAAGATACTGATCCATCCTCCCGGGAGAAAACGAGGAGGCGTTCGACTCCATATGGAGTATTACAAAAAGGAACCATACTGACTGGAGCGCCTCCCTGAAAGAAGAAGGTGGATACAGTGATATATTGTGACATACTCCTGATATACCGGTAAGGCTGCACGCGGTCTTACTGTCAGCCTGATCCATTGCCATCTCTTTAGCAAGAACCGAATACCTTTCCATGAAATCGCACGATGCTTTAAGAGTTAATATAACGGCATCGTAGAATTCCCTTTTCGCCGGAACGGATCTGATCCTTAATTCTTCCGCTTTAGATAGAAGACCTGCAGGCCCAAGCCTCAGCCAACCGGCAACATCAGGACAAATATGTCCCTGGGCATGATCCTTCTGGTTTATTTTTACAGCTTTCTCAACTGCAGAAAGTTCATCCCCAAGGGAAGCATAGACATCGTCCTCAAGAGTTTTTCCTTTCCACCATGGAAATATTTCATCTCTGAAAACTAAGATATCCCCCGGTTTAACACTGAACTTATCCTGGGCTCTCTCAGGCAGCAATTCAATCTCTTTTGCAAGCCACGAAATACCGCCTTCGGGAAAAACTACCCCACCTCTTATTTCCGGGGTCCTGTTGCCGACAATCAGTTCTTCAGGGTCGATCACCAATGGCATTTCCCTGAGTGAAGAGGCGAGGGACAGGGCTCTCTTCATCTGAACAGAAAGTGATTCATTTTCCCTGTATACCCTCGTAATTATTCCTGCCTGTTCAAGTGAGAGGAACCTCTCCTCCCCCATCGTTTTAGCTTTCAGCGAGATGATGCGCTCAGAGGCTGGTATTTCCCTGAAGTTATCCCCCATAAAGCAACTTAATATTCAGTTGTAAAACAGGAAGCAGGAAGATTTGCACCATTGAAAAGGTTAGGGGTTGCCGTATTGCTCCATGCAAACCGGACCGCCATCGGGAATTTTACCTTATCGGACTGAACAACAACTTTCTGACCTTTTATCTGGGCATTGGCTGGATAGAAATTCATATGTGAGCCGGCAATCTCGAAACACGTAAGGCTATTACCAACCTTATGCAATCCTTCGCTAAAGTCGAAAGTGATTATCGCTTCCCCGTTTTCTATACTCATCTCCCTGTACAAAGGACCGGAATCCTGCAATCCTTGCTTTTTATAGCATCTGTTAAGTGCCAGGCTGGCAAAGCGCAGAGCAGCATCCTTTTTATTCTTGGGATGTATGTTTGTCGTATCACCAATGTCGCTGAGGACGATCATCCCCGTATTTGGCAAATCAAGGACTCTTCTCTGCGCATCTCTTACAAGAACACCTTCAAATGGTTTTCCATACTTGTAAGGCGCTATCTGGGCATAATAGAATGGGAATTCATATCCCCAAAGGTCTCTCCATGAATATATAAGGCTGGCAAGAATATCCGAATAGGCATATGCGTTGACTGTATTTGCCTCGCCCTGGTACCATAATACGCCTGCGATCCGGAACGGGACTATCGGATGGATCATTGAATTGTATATCCTTCCCGGCTCAACAGGACCCCATGGAACCGCCTTTTGAAGGGATGCAGCCTCCTTAAGATAGTCGTCATTCCGTATAACATCTTCAGGCATCCAGGCTTCAGCAGCCGTTCCTCCCCAGCTTGAGTTGATAAGACCTATCGGTACATTCAGTTCATTAAAAAGCTTCTGTCCGAAGAAATATCCGATAATGCTGAATGTCTGCATTGTTTCAGGAGTGCATTCCACCCATTCACCCGTGAGCTGATCCTGCGGATATAGAGATGTACTGTGATAAACATAATAAAATCTGATCCTGGGATAAGAAGCCTTTAATATTTCTTCCGGACCATTGTTTATCCCGGTTCTGGCCGACCACTCCATGTTTGACTGACCGGAACACAGCCATACCTCACCTATCAGAACATTTTTAATTGTGATCTCATTGTATCCCTTTATATGAATATTGAACGGGCCACCGGCCGGAGGTGTTTTTAAAACCAGCTTCCATTTGCCCTGGTTGTCGGCAACAGCACTGTTATCACCTTCGGCCCAGTCAGCTTTTATAACAACTTTTTCAAATGTATTTGCCCATCCCCAGATAATAACATCCGATTTCTGCTGAAGAACCATATTGTCTGAAAAGATCCCTGGCAAAGAAACGTTTCCGGTGGCTGATCCAAAAGAAAGTAAACCTAAAACTGCTCCTAAAAGGATTGATTTTTTAACTGCTCTCATATTTATATCATTTTAATTGTAAAAGATTAATGAAACTTTGTGCCTTTTTGTCCTTGCCAGTATGCGAGGTTATATTCCAGAATTCCGGTAACAAAACTGTGCCTCTCAGGTTGTTTTACCCCCTTTAATTTCCCCCATGGGGGAAAGGCTTGGTTGGGGGTTTTTAGCTTTTCAAAAAGATCTGTTTTCAAGAACTATCATCATTTTTATGAAGTATAATACGGTAGTCTAAGGCACAAAGACACCAAAATTCACTAAAATTATTTATCTGAACTATTTTTTTTCATACACCAGAGTGACTTTCCCCGGACCCTGACCCATGAAATCAGCATGGGTCTGATCGATAACCAGTTTTGGACCTCTTTTAATTATGTACCAGATCTTTTTCGACTTCATCTCATTTGTTCTGCCACCATAGCTGAAAGTGATCTTTGATTCGATCTTAAGAGTATCCATCATCGGAGTTCAGTGCCTGGGGTAAGGATATCATGGAATTGTTCCTTCGTCAATCTGCCCTGAGCGCTTGCAAGGGGCTTGCCGGGATCCGCACCCGGCAATGGCTGAAAAGTCACAGGTTCATCAGCCGTTGGAGGCACAGCATGCCAGCAAAGGTTAATAATGGCCCCTTTCTTATGCTGCCTTATAGCTTCCTGAACAATAGCAGGCCTTGAAAGATAAGAGTCCTTGTCGCCTCCTGCCGAGAAGCCAAAATCCTGACTCCAGATAACCGGAGTTTTCCCGATATAAGCTGCTGCAAATTGTGTGTTTCTGTCGCCGGATGAGGGAAAATTATACTGGCCTGAAAGGACATGCTTTCCGCTTATGCCCTGAAGATATTTCAGCAAAGCCCTTGCTTCAGGTGCCGCATTCGGATTCGCTGGAGCTGGCGTCTGGCAGAAGACAATTGCCGGGAACATAACAGCTATGAACAAAGCTGACAGATAAGGACCGGTTGATTTTTTTTTCATCGTGTTTTCAATTTTGCATTAGCATATCATTGCAATGTGCCAAATCACCCTAAGGGAACTTGACATTCTCCAATTGTTCTTTAACCCCCTTCAGGGATAGTGGGCAAAACCTAATTTAAGTTGAACCCCGATAACACAACAGCGGGTTTTCTGCCATGTGTATCCCTGTCCTTAATGGTTGAAATTATCACTTTCTGATCACCCGGCATAAGAGAGAAGTAGTTGTCGGTATACAGAACCGGAAGAACCCTTTCTCCGGTTCTTTTCTCAATTACCTTTAACCTGATCATCAGTGCGGGTACCTTTGAGGTATTTTTAATTGTTGTTGTGAGCAGCCAGTTGTCACGGGCAAGGCTTATCATTGTATGATCCTCGAGCGTTGCCTTTGGCAGGTCGCGGAGTGCCCTGAAATTTCCTTCCTCGGTACCCCTCCAGTAAAAATTATCTGATATCAGATCGGCTCCTTTTGTCAGTTTAAGCTTTATGAAATGAACCGGGGTTAAATTTTTCGGAAAATCAAGTCTGAAGCAGATGGCAGTAGAATCTTCCCTGCAGTTCAGGTCAACCTTTTTCTCCCACTGAACTGAACCATCCATGTTTAAGATCATTGCTTCGGCAGTGAGCCCGGTTCTGTTCCCGGCAGAGTAATTTACAACCTCAATATTGTCAAAAACAGGGTTCCACTGGATGTGGATCGGTTCGGAAGCTTTCTTACAGCCGAAATATGCTGCAGTCGGTTCGAGGTAATAATCGTACGTTTGCCAAACCATCGAAGGCCAGGCTGGGTGGCTCATCCACAGTAAAAGCCCCTGCCTCGTCAGGCTCCTTCCTTCAAACATTCCCCTGTAACCGTCGTAATTGATCCATTGGGCAAGTTCGGTGAACTCTCTTGCATCTTTTGAAGGGCCGAAACCCTTTTCAATGATTTTGTTGAAAGATTCACATGCCTGGGCACTAAGCAATGTATAATCATGAAATCCCCAGAGAGAATTCTGCGGCCATAATGCTGAATCGGGTAAGGTTTGCTTAAGACTCTCAAACGTCATCACATTGGGCATTCCTCTCTCGCTATGGAATTTATTATATCCATAAAGAAGAAAATAGTCTCTGACAGGCAGTGCATTGTATGGACCTCCCCCGCTTACCACACCCATTGCTGAATTAGGTATATAGTGAATATCCGGATGAAGCCGGGCAATAAGATTACGCAGGGCAGTATCAATTACTACCGGCGGGTTTCCCTCGTTCCTTCCCACGTAGATGCCTATAGATGGATGATTTCGTATTCTTTTTATAACATCTTCAGCATTGTCTATAAACATTTTCGGGTCGGAGGGATCAGGTCCATCTGCAGGGTTTGCAAGGCAGAAATCCTGCCATATCATTATTCCATGCCTGTCGCATGCATCAAAAAATTCATCATCGGCTGTCTGACCCACCCAGTTACGGATCATTGTAAAGTTCATATCGGCATGGTAGGCTACTGCAGCATCATACTCACGCCCCCGGTATGCAAGGTTTGATTCAGGGAATCCCCAGTTGCCTCCACGTCCGATGAAGCGTCTTCCGTTGATATACATGTTAAGGATGCCGTTATCTTCATTAAATGTCATTTCACGAACACCTGATTTGAATTTGAGCACATCTGACACTTTTCCCTTGCCTGTAATAAATGATAGTTCAACATCATAGAGATAAGGATTTCCATAGCCTTTCGGCCACCATAGCTGAGGTGATTTCAAATGAAGCTGCTGATGGGTTGAAGGACTAAGCCTGATCACCTTTCTTTGCCCGGGTTCGAGATTAACCTCTTCCTGGAACTGTTTATTTCCGAATGATCCCGAGAGTGTTCCTGAAACTTCAGAATCTTTATTATTATGAAGAGTCAGTTCAATTGAAATATCGGCAGATGTTGTATCTGGAAGCGGCAGTTTTGCAGACACAAACGGATCCTCAATCGTCACATTGCCGGTTACATTGAGCCACACATCATTCCATATCCCGATATTTCTTCCCCTTATTGTCGGGATCCAGTCCCATCCGATCGAGGCATGATAAGTGGGATTATCCAATCCGAGGATACCGCCGTTCTTGTCGTGCCATGAAGCAGTAGCCTCTTTCACAACACCCGGATTATCGTTCCGGTGGATCAGTACCGCGATCACGTTTTTTTCTCCCGGCTTTATAAGTTCAGTTACATTGAATTTCCCCCTTATAAAAGCTCCTGCAATATTTCCGGTATTAGTTCCATTTACGAAAACATCGGCCTTCCAGTTAATGCCATCAAAATTAAGGAACATGTTTTTTCCCTTAAAGCTTAATGGTACATCGAATTCATCGCGGTACCAGAAATCGGAATAGAAGAATGATTCGGAGATCATCATCATATTGCCACCAAAATTCGGATCTGGTAAAGCGCCGGCATTCCTGTAGCTTATCAATGCTGTTCCGGGAACAGTAGCAACTACCCAGTCGTCGGCCCTGAAATCCGCCCGGGAGATCCTGTCCCCGGCGACTGACACAAGGGAACTCCTCTGGATCTTCCAGTTTCCGCCTGATAGATAAAGTCTGCTATTTTCGACATCGGGGTTGGGTTGTGGCTTTGGTACGAGACCTCCCTTTCCATAAACTTCTATTTCGCTGAGAATAAAGTTATTTCCCGCAGCGGGCTTATCCATAATGACTCTCACGTAACGACCCTTTTCCCATTCTTTAAAATGCAGATCATCAATATTGCTCCGGCCTCCGGGAAGGGTTGCTATCTCTTTCCATGAAGTTCCATTATCCGAAACTTCGACTGCTCCCTGAAGCGCTTTATTTATCCAGTGTAATTTAATATTATCGAAAGTACTTTCGGATCCGAGGTCAACAGATGCCCATTCACCCTTATTGCCACTACTCATCCAGGCACTTGTAAAACGGGTTGAAGGTACCATTACAACTGATTTTCCCATTGAAACAAAATCCAGATCGGTCAGCACCCACTTTTCAGCACATGGTGCAGAGAGGCTTATCCTGTAAATATGCCAGGCAGCCTGCTTATTGAAAATGAAAGTCTGATCCAGGTTCCTTTGGGGGCCTGGCAATGAGAACTTAAAATTAAATGATGGTTTTGGTGCTGTGGAGTCCGAGCCATAAGGCCCATCAAAAAATGAAAAGGCTGAGGGCCTTTTTGCCTGTTCCCTGCCTGTTTTTTTTGGCCGGTCCATGAATGCGGCCCACGGATTTGGCTTCTCCCGGCCTGGCAAGCCCGTACCCGAGAATTTGCTGAGTTCGGTCCAGTTCAATCCGTCATCCGACCCTGAACAGACGAACTTCCATCCGCCAGCCTTCCTGTCGTTATAGCTTATAGTTCCGTTGATTATGATCTTATCAATGGCAGCCGGGGTGCTCTCACTGTTAAGCTTATACTGAATATAAACATCATTTCCATCAATTGCATACTCAGTGTAACGATTCTGATCGAGCAGCCATTCCCTTTCATTCCTGGGTATTTCGCCCTTGTTTGTAGATACTGAGATATACGAAGGAACTTTGCTATCGATTATTCCATCTGTCAGAAGCTGCGCTGTCAGATTATAATCATAGCTGGCAGAGCTCCATGCCGGTCTCAGCCTGGCAATATTGCGATAAGTCGATTCGTCTCTTACAAGTGTCGGAGAAAAATCCTCAATGGGGCTGCCAGGATATATACCGACACCGCGGGTATAGAGGTGAGGATTATGCTTACACGATGAATGAAGAAGAACCTGGCATAAAAGCAGCAGCAGAATGTTATGATTTATTCTGGATTTCATATAATTTGTGTTATAGTTTTACTTCTTTTTCTGAAGATCTTTTTGCTGATTAAAGGCAGACTTAAAGAATTCTCCGCTTGAGGTAAGATCATACTGCCACGATTTTATAAGCCTGGGGCCCCATTCAGGATCAAAACACCAGCATATCCAGCTTATGCCATTCCCTTCAAGGTATTTTATTATCCGCTTACCATAGTCAAAATCATTTGTTTGTCCCGGAGGAGCCTCAAAGCCGAATTCCGTTGCAACAACGGGATATTTCCCCGAAGCAAATCCGAAATCCTCTTCCCATTTTGGCTCCCATGGCTGATTTCGCTTGAAGGAATATGGATGAGTTACATAGGCAATCCCTTCAGCATTAACCGGATCATCCCTTAGCGGCGACAGGTCATAAGCCCAGTCGAGTCCTGCAACAAGCGGTATCTTTTCCGTATCGAATGCTCTTATTATTCCAATCATATTCTCACATATCTTTTTCCAGTCGGACCAGGGCATGGCACCCAGCTGGCCGCGGTATAATGTAGGCTCATTGAAAAGTTCGTAAAATGCCACAGTATTATTTCCGGCGAAATGCTGCGCTATTGTTCTCCAGAACCTGAACGTCTCGGTCTTTGTAGTATTATACATCGGATCCTGGAAAAGCTCCATTCCAAGGTTCCCTATCGAATGCCAGTCTATAATAATATACATCCCGAGATCTGTGCACCAGTCCGCGGCCTGATCGAGAAGCTCAAGGTATTTCTCTGCCGTCCTTTCACGCCATGCTACAGGGTGAACAGGTATTCTGACCACCATGCATCCCATAGCTTTAATTTTTTCAAAATGGCTTTTATTCCAGTGACCCTGGCGTTCTATCTTATCGGGGTCGGAAATGGAAAGACCCCTGAAGAGAAGGGTATCGCCACTGATACTAACAAACTTATTGCCTTTAACCCTGATGAGAGGCAGTATCTTTGCCTTTGGATTAGCAACCGGAGGATGCCATGGTCCATCCTGGTACCAGGGTCTTGCCTCCTGAGAAAAGAGTGACTGGGAAATCAATAATGCAGCCAGTATAAAAGTGGCCGACATGTTCTTTTTCATAACGGGTCCGTTTTTGAAGTTTTCAGTCCTAAAGTTAGCACGATTGGACGGCTTTTCCGCAAATGAAAAAGATCTTTCTTCAGGAAAATATCAAAAACCTCTTCAGTTCATCAAATGAGGCTCCGATTTTAACTGACCTTCGCTCTGAAAGCAGTATTTTATTCAATGAATCAGGTATCATTACCTTTTTCCCGGTCGCCTTTTCGACCTCGTCTTGAAATTTTACCGGATGAGCCGTTTCGAGAAAGATGCCTGCACACCCTTTTGCCTCAACATATTTCCTGAGACCAAGATAGGCGACAGCTCCATGGGGATCAGCCTGATAACCATATCTCTCCTGAAGCTCTCTCATTGCATCATAGGTTTCGTCATCAGTAAACCAGAATCCGCTTATGAGCGATGACAGCTTGCTGTGATCATTGCTGAAGAGTTTCAGAAGCCTCGGAAAATTACTTGGGTCACCTACATCCATTGCAGTTGATATAGTTTTCCTGGATGGCTGTGGCCTGTATATTCCTGTTTCAAGATAGTCTGTAACCGGATGATTTGCATTTGAAGATGCTACAAATTGCTTCACATCAAGTCCCATATTCCAGGCGAAGATCCCAGCTGTAAGATTACCGTAATTACCGCTTGGAACGCTTATAACAGATTGGTTTGCAGGACGGTTCAGCCTTGCAATTGCATTAAAATAATAAAAAGTCTGCGGGATAAGTCGTGCCAGGTTAATTGAATTTGCGGATGTCAGATTCAAAGACGCATTAATCTCCTTATCCAGAAAAGCCTCCCTGACGAGGCTCTGGCAATCGTCAAAATCGCCCTCCACCTCGAGAGTTGTTATATTTCCGCCCATCGATGTAAGCATCTTTTCCTGGATATTGCTGACCCGGCGCGAAGGATAGAGTATTACTACATTTATCCCCTTGCTTTTATAGAAGGCGCTTGCTACTGCGCTGCCGGTATCGCCGGAAGTAGCAACGAGTATCGTTGTCTCTTTTTTTTCATTTTCAAGCAAGAACTCGAAAAGAGCAGCCATGAACCTTGCACCAATATCCTTGAATGCAAGAGTCGGGCCATGGAATAATTCAAGGACAAAAAGCCTGTCGCCGAGTTGGACAATAGGCACAGGGAAGTCCATTGACTTAGTGATGATCTGCTTAATTGAATTCTGCGGCACTACTCCTTCCAGAAATTTTTTCGCCACTTCAAAAGCTATCTCCTGAAATGAAAGATCAGGCAGTCTCCGGTAAAAACCAGCGGGCAGGACAGGTATCCTCTCAGGCATATACAGACCCCGGCTTCCGGCAATGCCCGTAAGTACCGCACTCCTGAGGTTTACCATCTTTCCCGGATCATTAATATTATAGTATCTCAGTTTGTTCATATTTTGCAAATATTATCAGACCAGATATGCTCCCGGGGCATTGAGTGATGAGATAAAAATATCCGAATCAAGTCCTGAGTCCGCAAGCGAGCTCTTCATTGCATCAGCAACGTTTCCGGATGCTGCCTCCCCCCTGCATAAAGCAAATATGGAAGGTCCGGAGCCTGAAATGCCACATCCTATTGCACCGCTTCCTATAGCGGCTTTCTTCGCGTTGGCGAACCCCGGAATAAGCTGTATCCTCTTAGGTTCCGCAAGAAGATCGTCCATCGACCTGCTAATAAGACCGTAGTCCTCTCTGAGTAAACCTGTAATGAATACCGCAACATTGGCACATTGCTTTGTAACATCCCCCAGAGGTATCTCGCGTTTCAGAATCCTCCTGGCATCGGCTGTCCTGACCTGAATATGAGGGTGTATTACCGCACAAAATAATTCATCAGGACACTTAATTCTTATAATATCGAGGGGGTCATAGCTTCTGATAATTATAAATCCGCCAAGAAGACTCGGGGCAGCATTATCGGCATGAGCCGTCCCGCAGGCTATTTTTTCACCTTCCATCGCAAATGGTATCAGCTCTTTAGTGGTTGAAGGGCTACCCAGGAGTTCATTCAGTGCAAAAAGTGCTGCTGCCGAACTAGATGCGCTGCTTCCCATTCCGCTTCCTAAGGGGAGGTTCTTCTCAAGTTCAATTATTAGTCCTGTGCCTTCGAAGCCTTTTGCTTTAAGGAATGCGTTGGCAGCCACTGAAGCGGTGTTTTTTGCAGGGTCAGCAGGTATAAGCGATCCATATTCACCACGCATAATTATGGTTATCCCGGATGCAGATTCATTAACTGATATTGTTACCCTGTCGCCTGCTCCGCAAAGGGCAAAACCCATAAAATCGAATCCGAGGCCCACGTTGGCCACACTTGCCGGTGCAAAGGCTGTTATTGATCTTCCGCTCATAGTTTTTACTTGATTATTAATTGAACATTGAATTATGCAGGACATTAAGCGCTGCCGGCAGGTCCTCATCGTGTATGACAAACGATATGTTAAGTTCTGAGCTCCCCTGTGAAATTGCTTTTATATTGATGCCGCTCCTTCCGAGGGGTTCAAATACCCTTGCCGCAACACCGGGCAAATTCTTCATCCTTTCGCCAACCACTGCAACTATGGCAAGATGACTCTCTGAGCCAACAGATGAGATAACTCCTGAAGAGAGCTCTTCAGAGAATGTCTTCCTGAGAATGGAAGTAGCTTTCTCCTGCTCCTGCTGTAAAACTGAGATGCAGATCGAATGCTCTGAAGATGCCTGACTGATAAATATGACACTTATACTGTTTATCGACAGAGCCGTGAACATCCTGGCTGCAATGCCGGCAACTCCTACCATGCCACAGCCTTCAACGTTTACAAGACATACCTTACGCAGGGAGGTAATTCCTTTTATTATCCCGTTATCGCTGTTTGATTCACTGCAGATAAGGGTTCCCTTATGATCCGGATTAAAAGTGTTTTTTACAAGCACCGGGATCCGCTTTTCCATAACAGGCTGCAGCGAGGCAGGGAAAATGATCTTAGCCCCGAAATGGGATAGCTCCATTGCTTCGCTGTATGACAATTGTGCTATATTCCTCGCCTTTTCAACATATCCCGGATCAGCGGTCATCACGCCATCTGTATCACTCCATATCTCGACGGATACGGCATTCAGGGCTGCCCCCAGAAGCGCTGCGGTATAATCTGATCCGTTCCGTCCGAGGGTTGTTGTCTGTCCGCCTGAAGTGCCGGCAATAAACCCCGGAACGATTGTTGTTTCGCTTACACCTGAAAAGTGTTCCTTAATTAACCTGTAGGAAGTATCTATGTCCACCTTTGCGTTGCCGTAGCAGTCATCGGTTCTTATAAGCTGCCTTGAATCAGCGTACGTAACATCACCTCTGTCCTGTTTAAGAACCTGGTAAAAGAGATACGCGGAAAGCTGCTCTCCAAAGCTGAGAATAAGGTCACGCGTCCTGGCTGTTACTTCTCCGACAAGTGAAGCGCCTCTTACTATATCACTCAGCTGATTGCAGAGGGCAATTAGTTCTGCCAGGACCTCAGGCTGACCGGGAACTGATATCAGCTCCCTTACTGCATCGAGATGCCTGAGCTCAATATTCCGTATTGATATCTCGCAGCGACCCCGGTCTTCGGGGATCAGGTCGCAGATTTCTGCAAGCTCATCCGTGACCCCTGACTGTGCTGAAACAACAACACATATATATTTATCCTTAAAAGCTATATTCCCGACCAGTGATGCAACCTTTCTTATTCTTTCAGGATTTGCCACGGATGATCCGCCAAATTTCAAAATTTTCATTATCGCTCTGTTTATTAATAAAAAAGCCATCCTTTTCAGGGATGGCTCATGTTTACTTTGTCAATAATTCAAACACAACATCCCCGGTACAGCAAAGCAGTGCCTGTTGTTACGGTTGTTGTTGTATAACGATGATTCAATTTCATTATGGCATCAAAAATAACAATTTATTTAATAAATACAACCATATTGATAAATATATTATAATTATTTCAATTGGGATGGAATTGTCATTCGGTTGTTAACAATGAATGACGGACGAGGTCCCGGTGACAATGAATCTTTATATTATTTCCGGATCTGGCCATCACCCTTAATGATCCATTTATAGGTAGTCAGCTCTTCCAGCGCCAT
>JBBIIS010000082.1:0-12589 GCA_037446375.1 Bacteroidota bacterium
CAGGGAATAAGGGGCGCTTTGTGCTGGAGCGAAGAAACAAGCAGGCTTGCAAGGGCCCACAATGATGCAAATATATGTTCAATACCGGCAAGATTTGTCTCCGAATCGGAAGCGATTCTTATAGTTAAAACCTTTCTTGAAACCGGCTTTGATGGAGGAAGGCACTCAAGGAGAATAGAAAAGATACCAATTAAAATGTACTGAAATGCTATCAAGTTCGTGTAAATATGGAATCAGGGCAGTGACATATATTGCCAGCAAATCGAAAGATAAAGGGATGGTGGGGATCAGGCAGATCTCGGAGGACCTTAATCTTCCAACGCCATTTTTGGCAAAAATACTTCAGCTGCTTGCAAAACAGAAAATCCTCAGCTCTTCAAAAGGGCCGCACGGCGGTTTTTCGCTTCTGAAGGACCCAAAGGAGATCACTCTCCTTGATATAATTACAACAATCGACGGGAACGACCTTTTTGAAAACTGCATTATTCATAATACAACATGCAGTAAAGTGGGTGATGAGAATCTTGTATGTCCCATCCACGATGAATATTCAAAGATAAGAACAAACCTTGTGAAGCTTTTCGGGAAAAAAACCATCTATAGTCTTGTAAAATCAGCAAGTAAAACAAAAGAGGTTGCTATCTGATATCCCTTTTCAGAAATCGTTTAATTAACAGCCAGAAAAGTACCGAAAGAAATACACCAGCGGCATCTGCGCAAAAATCGAGAATATCTCCTGTCCGGGTTGTTGTGAACATCGATTGAAGAACTTCAACAACTGCTCCGAAGAAAACGGGGATAGTAGCCAGGATAAGATAGCTTTTAAAAGAGACCAGCATTGCCCTGTTCTCAATTATAAGAGCGAACATAAGGGCAAAATACATTATTGCATGAACTATTTTGTCGAGATTCGGGATCGGCGGAAGATGCAGCCTGCTGAAAGTACTGGCTTTTGCTAAGCTCAGGAAGAGTATCACAATCGCAATGCACACCGACAATATGTTCTTTCTTACCATAATGAGCTTTCTGCAAAAGTAATAAATGAAATGACATTTTATTTATAATTTTATCGCATGCAATGTATTGATGGCAGGAATCTATATACATATCCCGTTCTGCAAAAAGATCTGCTCGTACTGCGACTTTTACAAGGTTGTCGCTCCCGGAGACAGCTCGTCAATTATTGACTCTGTCCTTAAGGAAGCCTCGCTGAGGCTAAGCTATCTTGAAGGCGAAAGCATATCAACAATATATATTGGAGGGGGAACGCCTTCTGTTCTTGATGCCGGAGAAATATCACAGTTTCTCGATTCTCTAAGGTCTATCTTCAACATTGAGGATAATTGCGAAACAACAATTGAGCTGAATCCCGACGACATTGACCAGCCATTTCTTAAAGAACTTAAATCAGGAGGAATAAACAGGATAAGCCTCGGGATACAGTCGTGGCGCGATGAAGACCTGAAGTTCCTGAACAGGAGACACGATTCGGCAAGAGCGGAGAAGGCACTCGTGGATTCACTGAATTCCGGCTTTGATAATGTAAGCATAGACCTTATTTACGGATTGCCGGGGCTCTCATTAAAGGCATGGGAAAAAAACCTTGAAAAATCTTTATCATTCAGTATAAAGCATATCTCGGCATACCATCTGACAATAGAGAATGGTACAGTACTTGGCAAAATGAAGAGGCAGGGACATCTTACGGAGATAGAGGAAGAAGAGAGCACAAACCAGTTCAATACCCTTATTGAAAAGACTGAAGCAGCAGGCTTCATTCATTATGAGATCTCAAATTTCGGAAAAGAGGGATACTTTTCACGGCACAACACAAACTACTGGAAGCAGGTAAATTATCTCGGACTTGGTCCGTCGGCTCACTCTTTCAATAACTATTCGAGGCAATGGAACATACGCGACATTAAAAAGTACACAGCTGCAGTGAACGGAGGAAAACCATTTTACGAAAAGGAAGAGCTGGGAATAAAAACAAGGTTTAATGAATATATTATGACCTCTCTCAGGACTATGTGGGGAGTTGATCTTGAATATGTTGAAAGCATGTTTGAGAAGGAAGGCTATGATTATGTCAAAAACCTGGCCGGGAAATATATTGGTTACGGGCTGATGAAGCAGGAGGGAAATTGCCTCGTGCTCACCACCCAGGGAAAGATGATCTCTGATAATATTATTTCCGAATTTATGATGGTCGACAGATGATCATCTTTTTGTAAGAATGAACGGGCATCCGCCTATCAGATTCCCGTCGAGATAAAGTTCAGCCGTGTAATTACCGAGAATAAAATCGGGGTTCTTGTCCACAAAAATGCACATTTCAACATCCTGATTCATATAATCAACTTCACGGCTTGCGGTGAAGATCGCCTTTTTTCCATTGTACTCGAAGAGATTTTCAGAGCTTGAAGCTATGACAAGCGAATCGGGCCTGATGATCCTCAGATATACTGTTTTCTTGCCTGCCGAAGCGATCGGGTTTTCACGGAGGGTAAAGCAAACTTTTATCTTATTTATCCTGTCAAGACGTGAGGTCTCTTTACCATTTTTATTCAGGGTTGAGGTTGTTACGTCCTTGGCCTGGATAACTGAGGCAATTTCAACTTTTGAACTGAGCTCCTGCCGGACTTTGGAAAGCTCGACATTTGATTTCTGAACCTTCGTGATCTGCTGTTTTATGTCCTGGTTCTCTGCAACAAGCACCTTGTTCCGCGTATTGAGCGAATCGATCTGGACGATATAGCTTTTCATAATATCGCGCATTGTTGTGATCTCGCTCTTGTATTTTTTTATAAGCTGGACATTAGATGCGTTAATGGAGAGAAGCTGTTTGATCCTTGACTTCTCCTTCTCGAGATGGGCGTTGAGGCTATCATTGTCCGACCTGAGTGTGTCATATCCATGAACCATTAGAAGGAGTTCATGAGCAAGGGAATCTTTTTCCTGTGTCAGTACAGATTCCATCTCCTGCATTTTCCCCTTCTGGCCGAAATAGCTGTAAACAAGAAATGCAAGAGCAATCACCAGGATAACAGTAATAAAAATAAGGAACACGGGTGCGCCTTTTTTTTCTTCAACAATAAAATCTGGGTTTGAGCTGGGGTCTGTCATTTAGGTTCTGTTTAAATTAATTATGTGGTGTAAAAATAGTAATAACGGAGGTTTTTCTGACCGGCAGATTGATTAATTTTACAACAATCACCGCTACAGGGCTGTTTATAATAACGATAAAATGATAATATTCTTTTAACCGGCCCGGAAAGTTAATTAAATAGCAAACAATTTACAGAATGAAATATCTTGGAGCACACGTAAGCGCATCGGGCGGCGTAGAAAATGCCCCGATAAATGCCAGGGCGATAGGCGCAAAGGCATTTGCCCTTTTTACAAAGAACCAGCGTCAGTGGTTTTCCCCTCCTCTCACGAAAGCCGCAGTGATAAAATTCAGGGATAATTGTGAAAAGTACGCTTACAGGCCATTTCAGATCCTTCCTCACGACAGCTACCTTATAAACCTTGGTCATCCTGAAAGGGAGCCGCTTGAAAAATCAAGAGAATCTTTCCTCGACGAGATAAGAAGATGCGAACAACTTGGGCTCGACAGGCTTAACTTCCACCCGGGCAGCCACCTTAAGCTTACATCAACGGAAGAGTGCCTGCGGATTATTGCTGAATCAATTAATGTGACTCTAGATAAAACCAGGGGCATTTCAGCGGTCATAGAAAATACCGCAGGACAAGGAACAAATCTTGGACATACATTTGAACAGATAAAGTATATTATAGACTTCGTTGAAGACAAATCAAGAGTTGGCGTCTGCATCGATACATGCCACGCTTACACGGCGGGGTATAACATTAAGACCGGTCAGGGGTTTACAGATACATTCAGATCGTTTGAAGAGATAATAGGGATAGGTTATCTGAAAGGAATGCACATAAATGATTCGAAAAAGGAACATGCATCAAGAGTTGACAGGCACGAAAATATCGGGAAGGGCTTTCTTGGGGATGAAGTATTCTGGAATCTCATGAACGACCCGAGATTCGACAATATACCGCTGATACTTGAAACCCCCGATGAGTCGCTTTGGGAAGAGGAGATAAAAAGACTTTACTCCTTTACGAACCAAAAGCTGAAGACTCTTTGTTCAGTCTCGTGACGGAACTGTTCTTCAGGAAAAGGCCCATTATTATACCGGTAATAATTATTCCTCCAATTATTTCAAGTTAATATGATTCGATCTTCCTTGGCTTGCTTCTTAGCTTTGACCTATTTTTTAAGAAACCCACGACCCCTGTATCTTCCAACAGAGAACCATAGCCAGTCCCATGCTACTGTGGCGCCGAATGCAATTGCCATAACAGCGATTATTTCAAGATAACCCCTGTGTGCGGTGAAAAAAGATACAATAAGAGACATTTCCCTCTCAAAGAAACAGCCGAAAAAGACAGCTGCATATAGGACGATATCCCTTATCATGTCTGGCAGGGCTGGTTTTCAGGAGATCAGGTTCGTTACATCGGCTTTTTTAAGTTCTTCAATTGTTGCCCTGTAACCAATATCAAACAGCTCTTCTGCCTTTTCAGGATCAAGTATCCTGAAGGCGCTCAGTTCGGACGGAGCGACGAGTATATCAAATTTCCCAGATTTCTCATTTACCTCTTTCGACATGCTCAGAATGAATGTCCGGATAGCTATCTGCATAACAGACGTCACTCTCTCTTCGTAGCCGGAAGGATTTACAAATGAACCGATTGTATAGCTGCAGCTTTTTTCAATGGGACGCACTGGCAGGTTATCAAGAACTCCACCATCGACATATTGAATATTATCGATAACAAAAGGGCGGAACAGGACAGGAATGCTTGAAGATGCAATAACGGCATGTAACAGGTTGCCCGATGAAAAATATTTTACCTTTCCGTTATTCAGATCAGTAGCCGTAACGAAAAGAGGTGTTTCAAGTTCTTCAAATGTTTTTGCATGCAGGCTGTTCATTAGTATCCTTATAACTCCCGAAATCTTCAGGAACCCGCCCCTAGGAACTGTAAGGCTGAAATAATCAAGGCTGCTTTTGGAGTTCAACAGCTTCATGATCTCCTTTGGAGAATAGCCGTCGGCATACAAGGCCCCGACAATAGCTCCGGCGCTTGTTCCTGAAATAACATCGGGAAAGATCCGTGATTCGTTAAGTGCCTGGATTACCCCAAGGTGGGCAAAGCCCCTGGCGCCACCGCCACTGAGAACAAGTCCTGTTTTGTATATCATGTTCACTTCAGAAAACTAATGTACAAAAAGTTCGTAAAGCAGTTTCAGATTCAAAAATGTAACAATCGCAGCTATTGTTATTAAAATTGTTTTCAGGTAGGTTGAGTTGGCATATTTGCCCATTACTTTCTTTGACGAAGTAAGATATACCTGCATGAATACAGTAAAGGGAAGCTGTATGCCAAGGAACACCTGCGAGAGAATTAATGCCTTAAAGGGATCTCCAACGAACAGGATAAGTATCATTGCCCCGATGAGTGAGATTAACACCCCTGCCCGGGAATGGTTATCCTTAAGGTCGTAAGGCTCTCCAAACATACCCGAAACTATCGATCCGCCAGCCATTGCTGAAGTAATTGATGAGGCCACGCCTGAAAACAGCAGTGCAATGGCAAATACAACGGAAGCACCTCCTCCCAGAAGCGGAATCAGAAGGCTCTGTGCCTGCTGCAGTTCGTCGACCTTAACATTTTGTTTGAAAAAAGTGGCAGCTGCAAGGATTATCATGGCGCTGTTTATTGCCCAGCCAACAACCATCGAAAGGAGAGTATCGGCGAATTCAAAGCGCATCTGTTTTTTAATGATAGTTTCATCCTTTATATTCCACTGCCGGCTCTGAATGATCTCAGAATGCAGGAACAGATTATGTGGCATTACAACAGCCCCCAGTATACTTACAAGAAGATACATTGACCCGGCGGGAAAAGATGGCCTGACCCACGATACCGCCGCCAAAGGCCAGTCAACATCAACAAGATACAGTTCATAAAGGAATGACAGTCCGATAATAGAAACAAACCCGATTATAAACTTTTCTATCTTGCTGTAGGAGTTTGTAAGCAGCATTATTATTGTAAAAACCGTGACAAGCAAGGCACCGATCTTCAGCGGTATCCTGAAAAGCATCTGCAGCGCTATTGAAGCGCCAAGGATCTCAGCCAGCGATGTTGAAACTGAAGCGAGTACTGCAAAGCTCAATATCGATCGTGAGACGGAGGGCCTGAGATGGATTGTTGCTGCCTCCGAAAGGCAGAGGCCGGTGGCTATGCCGAGGTGGGCAACGTTGTGCTGGAGAACAATAAGCATTATTGTGGAAAGGCTTATTACCCAGAGAAGAGTGTAACCAAATTGCGAACCGGCCGCAATGTTTGCAGCCCAGTTTCCGGGATCGATAAAGCCCACGGTCACAAGAAGCCCCGGACCGATATATTTGATTATGTCAAGCGCACCATAGCCCGGCTTATGATCCCTTCTCTTAAGATCATGAAGAATATGGAAAATTTTATTTTTTTTCTCTTCCGCCATCCGTTAATTGCCAGCTTTACAAATATAATCATTGAGGAGCCAAAAACATAGAAGGGATATCAAATCAAATATTAACCATTTATTATAAATTTGAGATCTCCGCACGGAGGTAAATTTAAAACACAGAATATGCAATTCCTGCTTACGGCCTATGACGCAACGGATAGTGAAGCACTTAACAGAAGAATGGATTCGCGTTCCGAACATCTTGAAAAGATCGGTGTTCTTAAAAAAAGAGGTGAGTTCCTTTTTGGCGGGGCTATACTGAATGATGAGGGCAGGATGATAGGATCAATGATTGTCTATGAAGCCCCTGACAGAAAAAGCCTCGATGAAAAGCTTAAAGATGAACCTTATATTTTCAGGGGGATTTGGAAGACAATAAGCATTGTTCCGTTTCGCCTGGCAAATATTGAATAAAAAGCGATGAGGAGAACAGGGGTGATTTCATTTAAAACAGACAGGAAGTATCTCGTGCTTGTAGCCGGATTAATGTGGTGCGGAGTAGGAATAATGCTTATGACCTTTGCCGGAATCTGGCTGCTGAGATATAATGGAAATGGCGTTTATCTGTTTCTGGCCGGGGGAATCCTCGCAGGAATTCCGATCCATCTGTTCGGCTTCAGCAGGCTGGCAGGCAAGAATATTGGACGGCTAATGGAGATTACCGGAAAAAGATCAATATTCTCCTTTATTACCATAAAAAGCTATTTTACAATAATATTCATGGTTGCCCTTGGTATAACACTAAGGCACTCTTCTATCCCGAAACAATACCTTTCTATCGTTTATAACGGGATAGGAACAGGACTTTTTCTTTCAGGCCTGAAGTACATCAGGACTTTTTTGAAGCTGGGTTTTGATACTGAATGATCAATCCTCTGGTTTAAATTCCGTGCCCTGGTGTATCTTAGTGGCTTGGTGTCTTTGTAACGAAAAAGAAAATGCCACCAAGGCACAGCGGTACAAAGCAATAATTCAAATTAATTTTAAAATCGAATATTAATCATGAAAAAATTAACACTGATCTTAATGGCCCTTTCACTCCCGGTGATTTTGTTCGGGCAACAGACACTTCCGTTTAAATACGAAGAGATAACATCAAGAATGTTCCCGGCAGCTGTCGAAAAAGCGGGAGGCGTATGTATTATACCACTGGGCATTATGGAAAAGCACGGGCCTCACCTTCCGCTTGGAACGGATCTTTTTGAAGCAAGGGAGATAGGAACAGCGGCAGCAAAAAGTGAATACGCGATTGTTTTCCCTCCTTATTTTACGGGACAGATCTTCGAGGCAAAGCATCAGCCCGGAGCAATAGCTTACAGCCATGAACTGATGTGGAAAATGCTGGAGGAAACATGCATGGAGCTTTCGAGGAACGGGTTAAAGAAAATAGTACTTCTGAACGGGCATGGAGGAAACACAAGCTTTCTACAGTATTTCTGCCAGTGTCAGCTTATGAGTCCGAAAGATTATATAGTGGTTTTGTTTCAGCCCGGCCCTGATGAAGCATATGATAAACAGATAGAGGCTCTTCAGAAGGCGAAGGTCGACGACCACGCAGGAGAGGGAGAGACCTCAATGATGTATTTCATACGACCCGACCTCGTTGATGTGAATGCGGCTAAAACAGAATCGGGACTAAGCCAGGGTCGTCTCAGCCAGATGCATAATGGCTATACTGCAATCTGGTGGTATGCAAAATATCCGAACCATTTCGGCAGCGATGTTGCAGAACCTAACAAGGAGCTTGGCCGGCTCATTATCGAAAAAGAGGCCGGACAGCTTGCCGGACTCGTAAAATACCTGAAGACAAATAATACAATTGAAGACCTGCAGAACGAGTTTTATAAGAGGGCACAAAATCCTGTAAAGAAATAATATTCCGGCATAAGCAGCTCAGGGGGCAAGCCGCCTTATTATCCAGCTCTTCTCAGACAGGGTATATGCTATCCTGTCGTGAAGCCGGTATTTTCCCTCCTGCCAGAATTCAAACCATGTAGGGATTACCATGTATCCCCCCCAGGAAGGAGGAAGCGGAATTTTTTTGCCTTTAAATTTTTCATCGAATTCATCAAAGCGGCTTATCAGGTAATCCTTTCCCGGAATTACTGAGCTCTGCTCACTGGCCCAGGCTCCGATCCTGCTCTCACGGGGACGGCTTGAAAAATATACACCTGATTCAGCCGCTGATATTTTCTCAACAATTCCTTCTATCCTTATCTGCCTTCCCGGCTCAGGCCAGTAAAAGAGCATGGCAGCCTTATTGTTCTGAGCTATCTGCCATCCTTTCCTCCCAAGATAATTTGTAAAGAACACAAAACCGGCATTTGTGAAATCTTTTAGCAGAACAGTCCTGACAGAGACATCTCCGTTCCGGGAGGCTGTCGCAAGGCTGAATGCGTTCGGATAAACAACATCCTCCGATTCACGTTCACTGTACCATTTTCCAAACTGGAGAAAAGGATCTCTGTTGACAGATTTTTCCGAAAGATGTTTATTCACTGTCACTTTTTTTGTTCAAAATGTTATCATGCTAACATTATCCGGCAGTTATTGTTCTGAAATTGCTCAAAATTAATTGATATCTTACAGCCATAAATCAACTAATCCGGCCATTATGAAGAACAATTTAAAATCAAAGCTGGCATCTCTGACAGCTATTACGTTTCTTTTTACATCGTGCACAGTAAAATCACCATCGGACCTTTCAAAAGCGGGAGTTATTCCAAAACCCGCTTCTGTGACGTCAACGGGTGATTATTTTACCTTAAAGCAGGGAACGGCCATATATATAAAGGGTGAATCGCCTGAAATAAAAAACGTGGCACAATATCTTGCTGACCATCTGAAGCCGGCAACCGGCTTTACTTTTGAAGTAGGAGCAGTTCCCGAAAATGCAAAAAAAGGGAATATCTGGCTCGAACTTTCGCCCGACAGCTCAAAGCTTGGGGACGAAGGGTATGTTCTGACTATAACATCAAAGGATCTGAAGCTCACTGCAAAAACCGCAGCAGGTCTTTTTATGGGAGTACAGACAATCAGGCAATTACTTCCCGCAGCAATAGAAATGAACTCAGTTCAGCCGGCTTCATGGACCATCGCAACCGGGACAATAAGAGATTATCCCGAGTTCTCATATCGCGGTGCCATGCTTGATGTATCGAGGCATTTCTTCGGAATTGAAGCCGTGAAAAAGTATATTGATGAAATATCCTATTATAAAATAAACACACTTCACCTTCACCTTTCTGACGATCAGGGCTGGAGAGTTGAGATCAAATCCTGGCCGAACCTTACTGCAATAGGAGGAAAAACGCAGATCGACGGCGGGAAGGGCGGTTTCTATACACAGGAACAATATGCTGATATTGTGAAGTATGCACAGGACAGATATATGACGATAATTCCTGAGATCGATATGCCCGGACATGCATATGCTGCGCTGTCTTCGTACGCGGAACTCAACTGCGACGGAAAGGAAAGGGACATAATGAACAGGAAAGATATGAAATCGAATACCTTCTGTACAAAGAAAGAGCTGACATATAAATTTATTGACGATGTTATGAAAGAGCTTGCTGCCATGACCCCGGGGAGATATATCCATATTGGCGGCGATGAATCGTACGATACAAAGAAAGAGGACTATATACCCTTCATGAACAGGGTACAGGATATAGTTAATTCCCATGGAAAGCAGGTAATGGCGTGGGATGAGATCTCTGCTGCAACAGTCAAGAATGGCACTGTTGCCCAGTACTGGTCAAACAGCAAGAATGCTGTTGAAGCTGTAAAACAGGGAGCAAAAATCGTTTTTTCTCCTGCTGCAAAGGCATATCTTGATATGCAGTACGACAGCACATCGAAATTCGGCTTGCACTGGGCCGCCTATGTGGAGGTTGACAGTGCGTATATCTGGGATCCGGCCAAAATGGTTCCTGGTATAGGAAAAGAAAACATTCTCGGAGTAGAGGCCCCGCTGTGGTCTGAAACAATAAGCAATTCCTCCGAGATCGAATACCTCGCATTTCCCCGTATCCTGGGTATTGCAGAGGTTGGATGGACCTCTCCTGCCTCAAGGAGCTGGGATGAGTACAAGGTCAGGCTGGGTATGCACGGGGCAAGAATGAAGGCAATGGGCATAGATTACTACCCGTCAAAAAAAGTTACCTGGAACTAGGGTAGGTTTATATCCCAGATCCCGGAGGCCCACTCCAGATCAATAAGAGATGAGGTATAATCGAGTTGAGCATCAATGTAATTCTTGCTCAGCTCGATATACGTCTTCTGGGCATTGAGCACTTCGACAAAGCTGCTTTCTCCATGCTGGTATGAATATATCCGGCCCTTCATTATCTTTTCAGCATCTGAAATTATTCCGCTCCTGTAAAGTTCAAGCTTTTTGCTCTGAACCAGGAACGTATTATATGCCTGCTGCACCTCTGAAATTATACGAATCTCAATCTCCCTGTTCATAGTCTTAGTTTGTTCCATTGCCAGTTCCGCAGCTTTGACGGCTCCGTTATTCAGGCTTGAAAACTTAAGAGGGATGCTTACTCCGGCACTGACTGAATTATGTGCCGGGGCAGGAGCGATGCTGTTGTTCGATACAGTATTGAATGAATACCCGGGTTCGAGATCAATTTCAACCGACCTGGTGGCTCTTAGCAAATGGAGACTGTTTGCCGAAACTTCATTGTTCTTTATTGCAGCAAGAAGGTCGGCTCTGCTTCCTTCAGCATTCCGGATCAGGTCAGAGATATTGAAATCATGTACGCTGAAAGGGAAATCATCAGTGGGGACCTGGATTGTATCGGAAGATTTAATTCCCTGAAGATGAAGAAGGTCAATGAAGGAATTCTGCATCTCCGCTGAACTTTGATATACGGCACCAAGCTGAGTCCTTGCCTCAAGCGACGATTGCATGGCATCAAGAGCATTTGCCTCTCCTGCAACGAGCCGTATGCTGTCTGTCCGGGCCAGCTTATCCATCTGCACCAGTATCTCCTTCTCGAGAGCGTTAATTTTTTGATCCCTGAGAGCTGTAAAATAACTCTTTGCCGCATTAGCCCTCAGACTTTGAAAATAGGCATCGAGCATCAGCCGGGAAAGTTCGTATTGTGATCTGGCCAGATTTATTCCCGCTCCGCGTTTATTGGCAAGGTTTACCGGGTATCTCAGGCTTGTCTGCAGCGACTGTCCCAGCTGAAGCTTCTTGTCTTCATTATTTGAATATGAAACGGAGATCTCGGGATCAGGAAAGACCATTGAGGCCTTGAGTTCTGCCTCAGCAATGCTTACATTAAGCTGACTGGCAATATATTCCACATTACCCTTGCTCACTCCCGACAGGAAGCTTGCAAAAGGCAAAGGAACAATTTTACCGGGGAGATTATTTACCTGGGCCGACGAGAATAGTGTAAAACCCGGCAAAAACAGACCGGATAGTATGAATTTTAAATAAGAGGTCTTCATGGCTGTAATATTTAAAAGTTGGCAGGTCCCTTTTTTCCCAGATACCATTTCTCGAGCATGTAATAAAGCGCCGGAAGCACCGCAAGTGTTATCAGTGTGCCGAAAGCCAGTCCGTATACAATAACCGTTGCAAGAGGGCGCTGAACATCTGAGCCGATATTATGTGAAAGGGAGGCAGGGATGAGGCCGCAGATAGCTACCGAAGAGGTCATGAGGATTTGCCTGAACCGGTGGGTCGCCCCTTTGATAACAGCATCCCTGAGCGGCTCTCCGTCGCTTCGGAGATGATTGATATGTGAGATCATAAGTACTCCGTTCATAATATAGATGCCGAACAGTGCGATAAATCCCACAGCCGAGGAGACGTTAAAGGTCATCCCGGTCACATTAAGTGCTATCATACCTCCAAATACAGAAAGGGGCAGTAAACCCATCTGAAGCCAGGCCTGCCTGAAGTTTCCAAAGCTCCAGAAGAGCAGGAGGAACATCAGAGAGAGAGCCAGGGGAACAATAAGCATC
>JBBIIS010000083.1:0-252 GCA_037446375.1 Bacteroidota bacterium
CGAGGTCGAAAAAGGCACAGGCAGGCCTTATGAAGCTAAGGGAGAAGACGGGAAGTGGAAGGCATACTTCAGAAAAGGTGATCAGAATCTTCTTGCAAACGGTGTTATGCTCCATCTCTGGAGAAAGGGTGAGAGAAAGACAGGTGTGTTAATAAGATTCGGCAAACCCGAGAATCTTCTGATGGAGCAACTAAGGATAAATGGATCGATCACGCTTTCGGCATTCAGGAAGCTTGCTAAAATTCCCTCTTT
>JBBIIS010000083.1:262-12534 GCA_037446375.1 Bacteroidota bacterium
GAATCTGATTATATGCGAAGTGATCTCAATTGATGCATCAGAAAAGGGTTTCCGTTACGTTTTAAACCCAATTCGGCCCGAAGAAAAAATGCCACTTGCTAAATGATGGCAAGAGGCATTGATACTCTGATTTAAACCGGAGTGTCTATTCGGTTCTCAGGCCCATGACCAGAATATCATCAATCTGGGGAGAGTGGCCCATCCAGGTTCTCAGATTCTGGTCAAGAAGTTCCTTCTGCTTATTCATTGGATAATCCTGAATATCAAGTAAAAGCCTCTTGAAGTTCTTTTTCATGAATTTTCTTCCATGTTCGCCCCCGAACTGATCAAGATATCCATCGGAGAACAGATAGTACGAAACGCCTTTTTCAAGCTGCCAGTCGTAGAAGACAAATTTCTCATCCATCCTTGAAGATATCCCGATCGGCATTTTGCTGGCGAATATTGTCTCAAGCAGGTATTTTCCGTTTGACATTGAGCCGTCGGCCATCTCCATATTCTCTTCATGAAAATTCCTGCTTTCCTCCTCTGTCATCTTCCGTACCCTGAAACATGGGTTGTATGCTCCTGAAAATTCAATGCGCGAAAGCTGAAAATCTATAACAAGCAGGGCCATGTCCATTCCGTCCTTGGCTTCATCGTCGCTTCCCGACTGTTTAAGAGAGTCGGTGACATGCAGCCTTAGCTGGCTAAGTATCTGATCGGCCCGCGGTGAACCCGCCTTATCAATTATCTCGTCGAGAAATGACATTCCCAGAAGGCTCATGAAGGCCCCTGGAACCCCGTGACCAGTACAGTCGGCAGCTACAATATAAAGCCTCTCCCCTTTTTTTGTCATCCAGTAAAAGTCCCCAGAGACAATATCCCTGGGCTTAAACAGGATAAAATAGTTCTTAAGATTCTCCGAAAGTATAGCCTCAGATGGCAGAAGCGCCATCTGGATCCTGCTTGCATAATGAATGCTTGATTCAAGCTCATCCTTTTGCTTCACCACCACAGCTGTTCGTTCGGCAACAATACCTTCAAGCCGTATATTCTCATTCTTCAGCTTTCTGGTATAGGCTGTTATTATAATAATAATGAGGGCTGCAAATCCAAGAATGTAGACTATGATCATTAATGGAGTAAAGTACCATGGTTTCAGGATAATAAACTCAAATGCAGCCTCTTCGGATATTATGCCTGCTGTTGTTTTGGCCCTGACTCTGAAAGTATATTTGCCGAAAGGAAGGTTGGTAAAATCCTTGTATGAAATTTTTTCCCATTTCGACCAGTCGCCTGTAAATCCTTCGAGCATATAGCTGTACTGTATCTGCTCCTCATCAATATAGTATGGAGTCGTCCAGTAAAATGATATTGAGTTCAGCTTGTATTTTAGTTGTGTTGTTTTCAGAGATTTATATGATGAAACCGGCAATCGCCGTCCACTCTTATCAGTATAGATAAATGTTCCGCTCATCAATGAAGAATCTTTTCCAACCTTTATGCGTGTAAACAATGTAACCGGCTTCTGAAGAGGCCTATTTAACGCCTCTTTATCAATTACATATACATTTTTAGAGATGGCCATCCAAAGCCGGTTCTCAAAACCTGCCAAATCAAGCGCTTTCAGATTGGGAAGAAGAAGAAGCGGATTGACATTTGATCTTTTCTGACTATCCTGACTTGCAAAGAGCATTAAATAAAAGCGATTGTCACTGAATTCTGTCCACAGATCATGATTCTCCTCCTGATAAAAAATATCAATCTCTTTTCCGGAGGAAAATCCATTTGTAATCTCGTTATAGGGCAGCCATTTGCTGTTATCGTTTCTATACCTGAACAGTCCTTCTCCTGTGGAGATCACAATATTGCCATTAATTCTGCCAAGATTTGTTAAGATTGATTTAGGAACATTGCTCTCCTGTCCCATCTGTACCGGTACCAAGTCAGGGATCTTCATCCTGAAAATAGCATTTGGTGAATCTGTCATTACAAGAAGATCTCCGTTATCGCATTCTGCCTCAAAAGAGACCGTTCCCTGAATACCGTGAATGCTTTTGACTTTTTTCCAGTGCCTGTCTCTGTATTCCAGTACATAAACTCCATCTGCAGCTGTCCCGATATAAAACCGATGGGGATCAATCTTCGATTGGATTATGCAACGCGCTGATAAGGAAGTATTATCATGAGGATCAGGACTGAGGTTTTCAACATGGACCGGTTCAGCCTTTCCTTTGCCGTCGATTCTGTACATGATCAGAAGGGAGCCGGCAAGTATGAACTGTTCCTTATCTACTTCAGCCTTGAATATCGGAAACACCTGATCATCAATCCCCTGGATACCTGAGAACCCTCGCACCCCGTTCTTATCATAAAAGCTCTTATAAACGCCGTTATCACTCGCAACATAAACAGCGTTATCCATATTACATATCCCGTTCACTGCTGATTCAATGCCATTTACTTTGGAGAATTGCGTAAAAGGCAGGTTCACATAAGCTTTGGCAATATTTCCATATGTCAGTATCCATATCTCATTATTGGTATCATCGGCATAGAGAAAATAAATAGTGTTGTCTTCAAGGCTTGTCGTGGATGTATTCCAGTGTCCGATCAATTTACCATCCCTATCGATTACAAAAATTCCATCACCATTTTTAGTCCCGATAAGGTATTCTCCTGAAGCCAGTTTTGTGCAGCAATAAATCTGATTTATCCTTTTGTTCACAGATTTATCAATCCAGCCTGAATTGACTTTACCATCGGAATAGTTGTACAGAAATATCCCTGTATTATAGGTACCAACAATTACTTCATCATTTGAATAGGGCATGACTGAGAGGCAAATCTTGCCTGCAAACTCTTTGCCTCCTGGAAGAAGCGATACCTTACCTCCCTTGAATTCAGCGAGCCCGTTAAGATTATCAGCAAGTATTATCTTCCCGTTTACGTTAAAAATCCGGATCAGTTGCCTGAATCCCTGCTTCCTCATATTATAATTCTTAAGCTCCTTCCTGGTGAAATTATAAACGAAGAGGGCCTCATCGCTCAGGTATAAGGCAGCTGTATCATTTACCACAAGGGAAAAAATCTGACCGATGTAAACATTTGAAGAGCTATCGGAAATATTCTGCTTCTCGCTTTTCTTTGAATTTTCATCATTCTGCCTGTCATATTTCTGAGACAGGGAAACATATACCTGCTTCCCATTCTCATCGGGCTCAATAAAGCCAAATTCATTTTCGCAGCCAACATAAATTATACCATCCTTATCACTGCCCAAAGCCCGGGAACGTGCATTGTTCCTTACAGTAATATTTGACCATGAGGTGCCATCGTACTTTAATATTCCCTTGTCGTCATTGGCAAAATATACTGATCCGAACTTATCCTTTGTCATCCACCAGTTCTGCTCGCTGCCAGGTGTTATCTGAGTACTGAAGTTCTTTATCACAGGAACGCCATATTTATTGATCTGCGCCTGGATATTAACTGATAAAAGCATTACCAGCAATAATAATAAGATTCTTCTCATAACAGCTTATAAGTTATTTTATGTAACAGAATCAACCATAAAAGTACGAATCTTATTCCACTGGTCAAATAAATTCTTCTGCCTTTCACTTTCTCTTCAATTTTTGATAAATTGCCAAAAGTATTTAGGTTAATGCGTTAAGCAATTAACACTGATGCATATCAGTAAGGGTAGGTATTTTATTATAGTTGTTTCCCTGGTTCTGCCAGTATCATTAAGCGGGCAGCAGGGGAAAAGTTTCAAATACCATTTAGATGGTGCTTTGAAATCTGCATGTATTGTCAACCCCGATCATAGCATAATCATAGATTACAATATTCCTGAAGTTAATTTTACAGGTATTAAAAATACTCACGGGGATTTCTTCAGGATCTCAATTCCAGGCCATAACACCTCATCGGATCCGGGGAAGCCGGAGCTTCCGGTATTTACCAGGCTGATCACTATACCTGAGAACAGCACACCTGTTATTACAATAAGCAGCATAAGAAGTGAAAAAATGGGCGCCTATCATCTCGATATGAAGGGTTTATTATATCCAAGGCAGGAGAGCGGATCTAAAAATGATAAGCAGAAGACAGATTTTAAATTTGACAAAGAGGTTTATTCGAAAAAGGGGCTGATCAGCTCCGACACAGTCAGGATTGATTATGTCGGAAAAGTAAGGAACACAAGGCTGGCAACAGTATCGATCTCTCCGGTGAGATATAATCCCTATCTTAATGAACTCGAGGTTATCACCTCAATGAAAATCTCCATTTCATTCGATCATTCCGGGAGCAAGTCAACAGTCAGCTCCTCATCAGGATCCGCCCTGTTCGACCAGTCGCTTGGCAAGGGGACATTGAATTACATTCCCGATGGATTTATTACCGGATATTCTGATAAGCCGGTGGGTATGGTAATTCTCACAGATACCACTTTCAGGAAGAACCTGAGACCATATATAAACTGGAAAACTGAAGAAGGATATAAAGTAACAACACTCTATAAGGGAACATGGCCGGGTGGCGATTCATATACAGGAATAAAGGACACTCTTACAAAGATTTACAACGCCGGTACCGAGGCTTACCCAGCGCCTGAATATCTGCTTATTGTGGGTGATGTAAACAAGATCCCTCTTTCTGAAGGCACCAGCCAGGTTTCAGACCTTTACTACGGAGAATTTGACGGTAATGGCGACTACATTCCTGAAATGTTCATTGGAAGGCTTCCGGTTGCTGATACAACGGAATTAAACAATGTTCTCACTAAGCTTCTTCAGTATGAGAAGTTTCAGTTTGCCGATTCCAATAAATTCTATACTAAGGCGCTCGTCACAGCAGGAAACGACGGTGGCTATTACGATTATATGAACGGACAGGTGAATTATGCCTCAGAAAATTATCTGAATTCATCAAACGGCATTGAAGGACATGCCTTTTTATATCCGAAATCAGCTTCCTCGATAGATTCAATCAAAGGACTAATAAACAGTGGTATTTCCTTCGTAAATTATACCGGTCATGGCGTTGTGGATGGATGGGAAGGTCCGGCCTTAAAAACGGCGGATATTTCAAATTTAAAGAACAACAACATGTACCCCCTTGTTATTACAAATGCATGCCAGACCGCTCATTTCAGCGTTTCTACATCATTTGGGAACAAAATGATCACCACCGCCGGCAAGGGAGCAATCGGCTACATAGGATGTTCCAATGATTCGTACTGGGATGAGGATTATTTCTGGTCAGTAGGGGCGGGTTCAATCAGCAGTGATCCGAAATATGATGAAACCGGACTTGGGGCGTACGACAGACTGTTCCACCTGAATGGAGAAAACCCTTCCGACTGGTATATTACACTTGGACAGATCAATTATGCAGGTAATATGTCGGTCAGCGCAAGCACAAGTCCACGGAAAAAGTATTACTGGGAAACATATACTCTTCTTGGCGATCCGTCGATGATACCTGTAATTGGAAAGCCTGACTCGCTCAATCTGCCGATCCCGAATATTCTTCCTAAAGGCATTACTTCTTTTTCACTCACAACCACTCCGTTTGCATATATAGGAGTCACGGTTCACGACAGCCTTTGGGACGCTTCTTACGCGGGTTCCGATGGCTCCGTAGTTCTTAAACTTCCCGGACTGACACATGATTCATGCCTTATAGTTGCTACAGGTCAGAATAAGGTGCCTTTTATAAAAAAGGTCCGCTTTGGCTCTGTATCGGGTGAGTTTATTAATCTTACATCCTCCCTGATAAACGACAGTCTTGAAAACAATAATGGCAGGGCTGATTACAATGAATCAGTCTGGCTTTCACTCAAAATTGATAATCTTGGGCTCCAGAGTTCCGACAGCCTCTCAGCAAAGCTTTCAACCACTTCAACTCTGGTAACTTTGAATTCAGATTCAGTATACATCGGAACTTTGGGCAGCCAGTCGCAGATACTCATACCCAGGGCAATGGCGATTAAAATAGCAGATTCTGTGCCCGATATGGCACTTGTTCCATTTGACCTGCTGATAAGAGACAGGAAGGGGATAAAGAAATACAGAATCGATATTTTCGTTCATGCACCGGACCTCTCCATTGTCAGTTGCTATCTTGACGATTCGGTAACAGGAAACGGGAACTATATTCCTGAACCGGGTGAGACCGTCAATCTTGTTTTCACTGTTACAAACTCCGGGAGCGGGCCCGCCCCGGGAACTTTTCAGATAAACAGCCTCAGGAACGGCGTAATGGTAGAGCCTCCCGGAGCCAAATCAGGAGTTATTGACAAGGGAACCACTGCTACATATTCAATGCCTGTGGTATTCTCTCCAACAATGTCATCAGGTGAATATTTCTCCATCATTTCCCAGATGAGCTGCGCACCATACAACACATCAAGGAACTTTAATTTCAGGATAGGCAAATCAAGAGAGAATTTCGAGGCAAAATCATTTTATAACCTCCCGTGGGTGAATATAAGCGGAAAACCATGGACCATCAGCGGACAGGATGTTTTTGACGGCAGGTACTCAGCAAGATCGGGACAGATAACTAATAATGAGAGCACATCCCTTCTCATTATGACAAACCTCACTGTAGCAGATTCGCTCAGGTTTTATTGCAAGGTATCCTCAGAGCTTAATTACGATTTTCTTACCTTCAGAATAAACGGCAGTACAGTTTTCCGCATTTCGGGAGAGTCGGGATGGCAGAGGAAATCTGTTTTATTGCCCGCTGGATTAGACAGGATAGAATGGATATACAGCAAGGATGAAGCTGTGTCGGCAGGCTTAGATTGTGCATTTCTTGACCTTATTGATTTCCCCGATCCAAACAATATTCTCTTCATCCAGAGGGATCTTTCGGTCGACAGGATCATGTCTCCTCTTCAGAACAGTGATTTTCTCTTCGATTCGGTTTCCGTTAAGGTATCAAACCAGGGGCGCGACCCGATAAACGGATTTAACCTGGCCTATTCAGTGAATGGCGTTTCTGCAGGCTATCAGCATTTCAATGATGTGCTGAACAGTTTTCAGGACTCTGCTACGGTCTGGTTTATTCAAAAGCCCGATCTGTCAAAATACGACATTTATAGCATTAAAGTCTATTCGGCAAACAACAATGAGGATTATCACCTTAATGATACGGCTAGTATCAGCATCAGGAATGTTGAAATAACCGACCCCTTCAAGGCATTTCCAAATCCATTCATCGATAAGTTAAGTATAACAATAAATACCGCATCCGACCAGAATGCAACAATTACTCTTACAAACTCATCCGGCGTCGTATTACGAATCTATAAGAGAGCCCTTTCAGTCGGGAAGAATGATATTGAAATAGACAGCCCCGACCTGGCATCAGGGTTTTATTACCTTACAGTTACTGCAAGGACCTTCAGGTACTCAATTCCTCTTATTAAGGTTAAATAGGTTTGATTCTGCATAAACTGTTTTAAATTAGTACTCCTAATTTAAATCTTTTACTATGGCTGGATTTTATCCATCTAGGGAGCAGGCCCTTGAACTTTTCAGAAAATATAATAAATCGGACAGTCTGTACAGGCACGCGATTTCAGTTGAAGCTGTTATGAGATACATGGCAAAAAAGGAAGGTGAGGATGAGTCAAAATGGGGCATTATCGGCTTAATTCACGACCTTGATTATGAGCTCTATCCTGACCAGCACTGCATTATGACAAGGAAGATCCTTGAAGAGAACAAATGGCCGGAAGATTATATCAGGGCTGTTCTCAGTCATGGCTGGGGTCTTGCGACTGATGTTGAGCCCCTTACAAGGCTTGAGAAGACAATCTATGCAGTTGATGAGCTCACTGGGCTCGTAACGACAAGTGCACTTGTAAGACCCAGCAGGAGCATTCTTGACATGGAGGCAAGATCAGTAAAAAAGAAATGGAACGACAGGAAATTTGCAGCCGGTGTCGACAGGGGTGTGATTGAAAAGGGTGCTGCTATGCTCGGAATGAGCCTTGATGATCTAATAACTGACTGCATAATGGGAATGAGGGTGGTTGCCGAGGAGATCGGATTAAAAGGAGATCCGGCAATCTGATAAGCCAAAATGATAAAAAAAGGCGCAGAACTTCTGCGCCTTTTAAATTATGCTCTAAATCCTGATAGTTATACAGGCATTTCAGGCAATTTGAAACCCTCACGATAGGTATGCCTGATCATTTCTGAAGCGAATTCTTTTGCATTCAGTTTAAGATTAGGCCTGTCGAATTTAGGATCACCATCAACAATCTTGAAGTTGTCAGAGATTGTAAGTCTGACAGAATCATCGTCCTTTATATTAGTGAATTCCATTTTTTCGCCATTCCACTCGAGCTCTTTGTTAAGACCCTGGAGCCTGACGGCCAGAACGCCCATAACAACCATTTCATTAAACGGACCAGCTTCTGAGAAGTCAGATTTTGTTTTAACTCTTGATTCAGGATTTTCCTTGCATGCACGTACCCAATCCATTTCATGGCCACCCTGCATTGCCTTATCTATCCTTCTTTCTGTTTTGGGAACTTCGGGCTTCCTTCCTGAAAGCAGCCATGGGTTGACTCCGTAGCAACCACATATAAGTTTATCCTTTGTTCCGTGGAAGATAACTCCGCCACCTGAATCGTTCATGTTCTTTCCGGCAGGCCATCCTGCTGGCAGCATTGGCTTAAGTCCGCCATCGTACCAGTAAACTTCAACCTGCGGATACTTGATCTTGGAACCCTTCGGTGTTATCCTTTCAGGATATGTAAGCTTAACTGACTGGGCATTTGGTGCGCAATCTGTAAGAAGCAGCGTTGAGTTCCCCTGAGCCTTGATAGGATACTGAAGCTTAAGTGATTTGAAAACAGGATGAAGAATATGGCAGGCCATATCACCAAGGGCACCCGTACCGAAATCCCACCAGCCTCTCCAGTTCCATGGAGTATAAAGGCTGTTATATGGACGCATCTTAGCCGGACCTATGAAGAGATCCCAGTTGAGTGTGTCGGGAACCCATTCACCTTTTGGCACGTTAAGACCCTGTGGCCATATAGGACGGTCGGTAAATGCTTCAACCTTGGTTATTTCCCCGATCTCTCCATTCTGTATCCACTCGATTGTCTGGTTTACACCTTCAGCCGATGATCCCTGGTTACCCATCTGTGTTGCAACTTTGTATTTTGCTGCCAGTTTGGTAAGCAGTCTAGATTCATAAACTGAATGTGTAAGAGGTTTCTGGCAATAAACATGCTTGCCAAGGGTTATGGCATTCGCGGCAACGCCAGCATGTGAATGGTCGGCAGTTGCACAGATAACTGCATCTATCGATTTGCCCATTTCATCATACATCTTGCGCCAGTCCCAATATGCCTTTGCACCCGGGTTTTCTTCAAATACATGCTTTGAATAACCCCAGTCAACGTCGCATAGTGCAACTATGTTCTCTGTGGGTTTAACATTCTTCAGGTTTGAATTTCCCATACCACCTATCCCTACGACAGCTATATTCAGCTTGTCGCTTGGAGCGCGATGGCCAAGTCCGCTTATGACTGAACTTGGAAGGATTGTCAGGCCTGCTGCAACTGCACCGGTAGTACCTATAAAGGACCGGCGTGACATTTGTTTGGAATCTTCTTTCATATTGGGTATTTTAAGTTTAAAATGAGTCTGTTTACGAAGCTAAAAATAGTAAATTCAAATCAAATTTACCCGGCGGTCAGACTAAATTTTAAATAATATTGCTCAATAACATAAAAAACTTAAATTGCAACAAACGCATATATATGGAGAAGAAACTGTATTCACTTGAAGTGACGGAAAATAACAGGCTGATAAGGATATTCCAGATAATTTTCGGATTAGTCTGTATCGCTGTTGCAGGTTACTGGCTGATTTACAATATCAATGCTGTCAAATCTGACGGTACATTATGGATAACAGTAATATTCATTACCTGCTTCGGGGCCTACCTCACATGGTCGGGTTTCGGGTACGGCCGCAGGTTCGTTGAATTTACCGATGCTGCCATTAAGCTTAAGAAGAACTCATTCCTCCCTCCTCTTGATATAATTGCTGCTGAAGTGGAATATATTCAAATATACCCTCTGAAATTTATTGTCAGGTTCAAATCAGGAAAAGCCGACCAGACACGCTTCGGGGTCACAGATATTGAAAAGACCGAACATATAAAGGATGAGATAATAACTTTCGCATCAGATCATAATATCAGGCTCGAAATTAAAAATGAAAATGTAATCTGAATAATTATACTGGTGTAACCTGATGTCTTTGTGCCCTGGTGGCGTTTTTCTATTTGCCACTAATCCACAAGGGGACAAGGTCACCCAGTCCGGCAAAAATGGCAATTACTGAAAATGATCCGGGGAATAATAAGATAGAATGTCTTCTGTGTCCGCATTTATGCATTCTTCTGCCTGGAAAGATGGGCATTTGCGGAGTAAGGAAGAACACAGGCGGGAAGATCGAGCTCCTTACCTATGGCGTGATCTCAGGCATCGCACTTGATCCGGTTGAAAAAAAGCCGCTTTACCATTTCTACCCGGGAACCAGGATTCTGTCAATCGGATCGTGGGGATGCAATATGAGATGCGACTTCTGCCAGAATTATCATATTTCCCAGTCTGAGCCAGACGCAGATACTGACAGGGTTCCCCCTGCCGAGATTGTGGATAAAGCCCTGAGTATTGGAAACAACATAGGAATTGCTTTTACTTACAACGAGCCTGTAATTTGGTATGAATATGTTAAGGATGTCAGCGAAGCGGCAAAGAAAAAGGGACTTTGCACCGCTATAGTTACAAATGGCTTTGTTGAAGAAAAACCACTTGATGAGTACCTGACATTTACTGATGCCTTCAATGTTGACCTGAAGGCTTTCAACGAAGATTTTTACAGGAAGATAACGGGTGCGAGCCTTGATCCGGTTAAGTCGACCCTCAGAAAAATAAGCAGATCAGGCCGTCATCTTGAAATAACAACCCTTGTAATACCCGGCAGAAACGACCTTGCATCTGAAATGGAGGAAGAGGCAAAATGGATAGCGGGAGAACTTGGGAACGATGTCCCTCTGCACCTGAGCCGGTATTTCCCCATGTTTAGAAGAAATGACCCTGCTACCACCAATGACAAACTGCTGGAACTTTATGAGATCGCCCGGGACCATCTCGATTTTGTCTACCTGGGAAACACTGCTTCAGAAACAGGCGGCGATACATTATGCCCGGAATGCGGATCGCTTGTGACAAAAAGGGAAGGATACAACATAAGGCATATTAGCCTACAAGACGGCAGATGTGCCGTATGCGGGAAAGTTATCTACAGAAACTTTATTTTTTCTTCTTCTTCGAAACATCACTGAGCATCTGGCAGAGCTTATCAGCACCTGTCGTAAGATCTGTTTCGACTGCAGAAAAATACTTCTTTACAACTGAAGGGTTGTCCTTGCCATCGGGATTGTTTACACGTGCAATAAGATCATTGCGGAGTGAAACAGCCTCTTCAATTATATCAGAGACCTCTTCTGTTTTGTTATCGGGATGAAGACCTGTAAAAAGAAGACAATCCGAAATAATAGCGAAGATCTGATTATCAATATCTTTCTTAAGTTGTTTAACGCTTGCCATAAATACTATTTTTGTGAATCGTGACAAAGATAGAAATAATCTTAATATGTCATGCGGATTCGGCAAGATCAAAAACTGTAAAAGAGAAACACATAGATGTTACAGAGTGACACATAGTTAAACTGTGCGTGTCCTCACTGGAGCTCTGGTTGACTTTTCTTACTTTCCGGAAAACTGCTTTATGCTTTCCATAGCCTTTATATGATACTTTTCCAACAGCAGTTTGAGAAAGGGGTGATCTATGCTGAACTTCACATCATCAACAAAGCTGAACGGCAGTACAACCGGTGATGTTCCCGTCATAAAAACACTTTCGTACTGATCTATCTCGTCTGCCTTTACACTTTCAAATGCCACAGGTATTCCATTCTCTTCGCAAATCTCAAGAATGTGCTTTCGCGTTATACCGCTGAGTACCATTTTCTCAGGGGCAGTATAAAGTCTTTTATCCCTTACAAAGAATATATTTGTCCGGCTCCCCTCGGTAATATAATTATCCCTGTTGACAAGAAGGGTCTCATAACTGCCCTCACTCGCAAGTGTCTTGTTTATCTCAGTTCTCAGCTGCATGTCGATCACTTTCGCTTCAGGGTCCTTCCTCTCAGCCCTGAAAAGTATTCCCCTTACCCCG
>JBBIIS010000084.1:0-12477 GCA_037446375.1 Bacteroidota bacterium
CAGGGGTCTCATCAATGGCCGGATTCATTTCCAGTATTTCTCCACCCACAGGCATAAACATATCGGAAACGGTCTTTACAGCTTCTATTGTTCCAAAAACCTCTTCCTTCTTCATTGTCTCACCAACCGTTTCAATTTCAATAAAAACTATATCGCCTAGTTCTCCCTGGGCAAAATCGGTCACTCCAACGTATGCCATGTCTCCTTCTACGCGAAGCCATTCATGGTCCTTTGTGTACTTTAAATTACCTGGTACATTCATATTCAGAGGTTTATTACTTGTTATACTTAATTACTTCAATAATTTCCAACAAACCAAAAATAAGTAAATTTTATTTCAAAGAGATTGACAATATTCATATTTCATGTATTTGCTTCATTATGTATACATTAGATTATTTCTTATATGAGAAACATTAATTTATTATATTGAAATTAATTGATTTTTTACCACAGAGTTAAACGTAATCTATCACGGAATTACACTGTTCCGGCAGTATACAAGTTTGAAATAAACCGTGTCACTCCGTGCTTACCCGGCTATGATCCGAGGTATAGTTTTTATTGAACCAGGGTAAACTTCAGGCTGAACCCGAAATTTGTATTCGACGTTGGAAAAGTACTGGCCACGAAAGGATTATTCACTGTATGGTCAGCAAATATCTGCAGATTGAACCTGTCGCTGAGAATATAATTTGCAGTTGCTCCTATAGAAAATACCTTCTGTCCGACGACCGGTTGATTTACATCCTCCACCAGCTTCCTTGCAATTGTTTTATTGTCTCTTATTGACATATCGACCCTGACATTAAGATCGCTTTTAAGGTTCTTTTGTCCTCCGGCTGTCTTCAGATTGATCTGAACATTATCGAACCTGTAACCCGCACCGAATACAATCTCATTACTTCTTGCATCAGCAATCTGGTTGCTCATAAGGTTTAGAGCAACAGTCCGTGACTTTTTCCATTCCACTCTCGTAGTCATACTGTTTTTCCAGTTAAGGTCGACATTTATAAGAGGACTGAATTGTTCATTTATGGTAACAACATTTATTTCATAAAGAGGAATAAAATTTCCCTGAAGGTCTCTTAAATCGCCCATACCTGATGAACCTGGTGAAAACTTGAGATTGGTTGTGAATGAACTTACTGAATATGTACTCCTGTACTGGTGTGAAATGCTCACAGATTTGAAAATTGACTGTATGAACGGAAGCCTTGACAGCCCGTCAAATGTTATCCTCCAGTTTGGCATCATGTGCAGTGCTGACGGAAAATTATCCAGAGTAACCTTATTCGGATCAGTCTTTGTATATGCAGCAAGGAATGCAGGTATAAGCACATTACTTGAGGTTTCACCGTATCCGCTTTTATATGCACCAGAAATTGGATTGCCCGTTACCGGATCAGTATTCGGGTCATATCCCGGATCAACTTGCTGTCTTGCCTGGGCCTCTCTTTCTGAGATGATCACAGTATTGTTTTTGAAGGCTTCGAAGGTTGGAGACACGTACTCGTTGCCCTTTGCGATCTTCTCAAAAGATGTACCCCACGATATAATTGATATTGAAAAGTTTCCAGTGATTACCCTGTTCCTGGTACTGTCTGGAAACAGTCCGCTCCCGTTTGCGATATAGTAAGCCGTCGCAGCTTCAACATATCGCCTGTCTGCAGTAAGGTCTACCCTTACTCCGGGGAAGGGTTCAATAAGGCTCCTGAATGAAAGAGTCTGACTATTCGTCCTGACTGCAGGAGTGTTGAGCAGGGTATCAGTAGTGAGCCATCCATTTGAGGTAGCTTTATCAAAGAAATTCTGATCACTGAAACCCAGTATAAATGGCCATCCGGGCGCTGTCAACCCGTTGTAATCCTGCATACCAAGAAGCTGTGTCTTAGGTAAATAGCCGGGCAATAGTTCTCCCTGGGAAGAAGTCAGTGTGAGGGAGAGATTCCTTACCCCCAGCAGTGCCCTTATTATGTATTCACCGGTGATAATAAGTGGATTGCGCTTTTTCGGGATCTTTCCTTCGATGGTGACTTTTCCATTATCAACTTTTTCTTCGGCAGTGAATGTGACTTTGTTCTCACTGTTAATCTCCAGCTTTCCCTTTACCTCTTTCCCGGAGGAATTATACACTTTAACAACAACATCCTTTGTCTTCAGATTATGCAGAATTACCCTGGGGGTTTTAGCCTTGAAGGCAATTTTATCCTTTGAGTATTTCACAATCACAAAATCCTTCTTGTTCTTCTGGGCATCAGGTCGTGTGTTATTTTCAATGGTCTTGAAGAACTTTACCTTATTGTACAGGGCTGTCAGTGTTGCGTTACCGGTAAGTGTAAGATCATTATGGTTTTTTATGGTGTTCCCCATGTTTATCTTAAGCGAATCGGGGAAGACCGGGCCGGCAAGCCAGGTATAATCGGCACCATAACGGAGGTTGGCATTTACCCAGCTCAGAAGCGGGAGCTTGTTAACAGGAATATTATAGTTCACATTAATAAAGTGATTATAATTTGTTGTCCTTCCGAAATGCCTGATATTCTGCCACACGGAATCCCTCCACGCTGAATATGTGGAGCTGTATCTTTCTTTGTCCACTCCTCCGTCAGGCTCATCAATGCGGGCGAGGGTTGTTGACGTAAAATCGATCTTCAGCTGCCGTGTCACATCATACTTGAAATCAAAGATCCTTGTCCACCAGAAATCCTTTGTATAGGTCGGTGTGACCTTAAAGTATGGATTATCAATATTCCGCGTTATTATCTCCCTGTAATACCTCGTCATATCTGTCCTGTAAGAAAAACTTTTCGGATAGGGATAAAAGTTAATATCCTTTATAAGTCTAAGCAGAGGGGAGTTAAGGAATTTCACATTTTTGAAAGGCATAAAATTCGGAGGCTGACCGTCAAAATTATAGTTCAGTCCACCCCTGTAATCCTTTTCCAAATCGAGCTTGGTTGTTATGCTGCTTTTATATATCTCATTATAAGCATAGTTAAAACTGAGATTGGAAGGGTCCCAGATATGTGACTTTTTCCCTCGCTTTGAGATTCCCGCATTACTGATTGTCAGGGTTTTTCTCCTCAGGAAGTCTTCTGAAATGGCTTTTATAGAGTCTCGTGCTGCCTTGCTGGGGGCAGCATTAAGCGCCGCATTGAATGGTATGTCGGGGTCGAGCGGGTCGTACTGCGGTTTTATCCTTGACTCAGAATAACCGAGGTAAAGAGGAAGTCTGACTCCAATCTTTTCAGGAAAGAATTTACCCAGTTCAAGAGAGGAGGAGAGATCATAAGCCAGCGTCGTCTCCTTGCTTCTGTCGTTGACTTTCTTCTCAATGCTTCCCCAGCCCGGAGTGCTTGTCTGTCCAACCATATCGACAGTTCCAAGGTCAGCCAGCTTTGCCTGGAGGTGAGCATTAGCGGCCCATCCGCTATTTTCAACAAAGTCGCTTAGCCTGAGTTCATCTACCCATATCTCAGCCGACTTCGGCGTTCCGTCGTCAGTCAGAGGATTTCTCGTCTTGATAGGGTTTCGTACCCCTATCATTATAACCTTTATATTGCTCATATTAGGGTTCCCTGAAACAAGGATCCTGTTCGTGCCATCACTATAGACAAAAACATCTGTTATACTAAGCGTGGAGCCCGGTTCGTTCATTTTTGCATTCCGGGCCTGCTTTGCATCCTGCAATACCGAAAGATTTATATCAAAACTGTTTTCAACAGGCCATACTATTGTCCGGGAAGCATCACTCTCGTTATTGTAGTGTCCAGGCGGGGTTAGCTTCACAGGAACTTCATATTCATAGAAGTTATTCTTGTAATCCGAACCTATCCTTATGAAGACAGTAAGGTCATTGTCCTTTAAAGGCTCACCGATAAGAGCCTCACCATGCATTTCCATCCTCAGCCTTCGGTACTGCCTTATATCTAGGTTTACATTCTTAAAGGCAGCTCTTGCATCTCCATCCTCAAGATGATGTACCGTCAACGACATTGACTGTTCATTAAGCTGTCTGAGCTGCGGATTTGAAGGATCTGTGACTCTTGAAAAACCTGGAGGCAGAGTATAGTTTACAGGTGATTTGCCGGAATTCTCTTCAATGCTCACAGAACTGATCTCAAAAGATCCGTCTTCCTGTTCAGGTACGGACACTCTCTCCCCTCCTTCCATAAAAGACAGATCATATTTTCTCCATTCTGCCCGCACAAGGTCAAGCCTGGCAAACCTCATAATTACTGGCTTGGTAAAATGCTTGAGATACATTCGCATGAAACGGATCGATTTGAAATCAGAGATCGATCCGACAACCTTCGAATAATCAGAGATGGGTATCTTAAACTGGTACCAGTTGACTTTTGATTTCTTCCCGTTTGCAAAAGTGGCAGTGTATTCAACCTTGTCAACAATATAATTTGATCCGACATTCATATCTTCCGGGCGAAGGCTTACCTTATACTGGTAATAGCTTTCTGTTTCGCTGAGGGTATTGTCCCTGTTTATATCCTCCATATCAGGAAGGGTGGATCCGCTTGTAGGGTAACTCTCCTTTGACATTTCAGAAGTAGGAGAGTTTCCATCTGTTCCGTTGTAATTCTTATACCTGTCGAGAATCCCCAGCTGCTGCTGGTCATAATCTGTTCCCCTGAAATAGTGAAAATCATCAGATGAAGGATCCTTGAGATATTTTGAGTAGACGTCAGGCTTCACGATCGACTGGATCTTCTGAAGATACTTGTCAAAGAATGTACGCTCATCTGTATCTGACAATCCGTCAAGACCTACATCCTGGTATTGTCGCGACTGAGGGTCATTGTCGAAAGCATTCACCACTGCCTGAACTGTTGGTACACGGCCCCATACCGTTGTATCAACATTTGTTACTACCGGAGAGTTGGGAAGTCCGTTTTCAAATGCCTTCCGTGAATCGCGCAGAATATCCTCAGAGATGTTTCCAAGGTTAAAGTAAAGGTCACCACCCGACTGTGTTGTATCCTCAACAAAGGGGTCCATCAGCCAGAATTTAATGTATTGGATATTAGCGGACTCAAAATCGCTTGTCAGGATTTCCCTCATCATTCCGCCCCATCTTGTATCGGGATCTTTGAGGTTGCCATCGGCATCAACGCCTCCGGAATAAGCTGTCGGATCAGCATCGTAGTTATTCTGCCCTTTTTCACCCGGGTAATAGGCTACGTTCAGGACAGCAATATTTGTCGGAACTCCGCTTGGACTCTCGTAATATGGGAAGATCTCATTTTCATATACTTCCCTTACAAAATGACTTGATTGCGAGTCAGGATTTGCCTTAATGTTCTCTGGTGTTGACGAACCATTGCGTAGAAAGAGCGGATCGATAACATACCATGCAATTTTAGCCCTGTTAAAGCCGCTTACGAGATCGTTGTTAAATCGTGCTTCGGGAAACAGCTGATCCTGACCCTGTGGTATGCTTGAGAGCGACCAGGCATTGAATGATTTAAGATCGAGCGGTATTTCACTCGATTCAAAATCGTCAATATAGGAGTTACCTGCATTCGAAATGGCCTTGTTATGACCCGGGACAAGATCGGCGAACTCTCCGAAGAAAGAGATAGTGGAGGGTGTCTTTGTATTAATTAAGGGAAGCTTGTCAATAAGATTTGTAAGCCCTTGTGAAGTTGTTCTGTATGATGTATTTATGCCCCAAATCGTATTTGAGATGGGTTCCTCTCCATAATTAACTTTCTGAGTTATTTGAGAACCTGTATTCAAGATGAGTCCCGACAAGTGACTTTGTCTGGAACCCGTAAAACTGGTTATTCTCGAGGGAGACCTGGATAGGTGTCTGGGACTGGATAAGTGCCTGATTTATAATCCTGACGGTACCCATGTTATAGTCAACAGTATAATCGGTATTCTCCGTAAGAGGCACTCCTCCCGCCGTTACCTTCACTGCTCCGCGAGGTATATTTGTTGCATTTAGTCTGATCTCTGATCCCGAAGCGGAAGTAAACTGTCCTCCGATCTTAAATTTGTTCTTTTCCGCCATCTGCCGGGCAACCGTTTGAGTTGAATCGTAAAGCTCCTGGAATACATACTTGGCTGCGAGAGCCGGGTCTGATATCTGTCTTTTCAGGTTGCTGCCGAAAGGTTCAATCACCGGGAAGATAATTTTGCCCGTTGCAGTGTTTACAGTAATTCCATCAATAAAATCGAACACCCCGTCAGGCTGCCTGTCTCCCTGTGAATTAAGATTATCGAGACCCATCATCCCGAGGAGTATCTTTTCAGAAAGCGCACCCTCAGGAATATAATTTATTGAGTTTCCCGTTTTATCATCCTGGTAAAGAACGTTAAGTACAAAATCCTTGCTGTCGAGCCTTCCTGAACCCAGGGAATAGATATTCTTCATCATGAGCTTCCATGTCGGAACCCGGGGACTCAGCGAGGTGCCTTTCAGGAGTTTAAGAACAAGGGCCTGGGGTGCCGTGATCCCGTCTGTTGAAAATTCACCGACTTTAAATACCTCTCCGTTAAGTGTGTATTCATAAGCAACAGCCAGTACCTCATCAGAATTAAGTGCCGTATTAAGAGATATGTATCCAAGCTGCTGGTTGAATGTAAATTCACGATCGTCAAGCTTCCTTGCGTTTTCGATCTTCTCAAAATCCCTGCCTATCTGAAAACCAGGATAAAGAGAGTTGAAAACATTTGTGACCTGATCTATACTTCTGATCCCCGCATAGGGTCCGGTAAGCTGATCATACAGATTATTCACTCCATTATCGGGATATGGCTTTGCCCCGGGTTTCTGCTGAAACGCAGGAACTTTATTGTATATATGTCCCGCATTTTCTGCAAGGTCCATAAAAGCAACAATATTACGGTTGCTCCCATCCTCGAACCTGCTTGTTTTGTTGGTTACCCAGACTTCGATCCTCTGTACGTTTACACCTGAGCTTACAACAGGAAGGTTTTTTAGTGCGGCATCATAAACATCTCTGAAATATTGTGACAGGAAGAAGTTCTTGTTAGCTTCATACTGATCAGCAGTTATTTCATAATTGGTCAGCTGTGCCCCTCCTTTAACATCAACTACAGACGACTGTCCCTTTTGCTGTGACAGAATTGTTGTAACGGTCAGTTTCCCGAACTGCAGTTCAGTCTTTAAGCCAAAAAGACTGTAACTTCCAGTAATAAGAGTCCCTGAAAGGGGTAATGTCACATCACCTGCCTCTATTTTCTTTATTATCTCATCTTCCTTCCCTCCATACTGAAGCTTGGTCTTATTCTCAAAATCGAACATAGCATCTGTATTATAATTTATGCTAAGCTTCATCTTGTCACCGATTGTACCGGTAACGTTCATCTGGATCTTTTCCTTAAAATCGAATGTGGGTATTGTCCTGAGTTTTTCAGAAAGAGTCGGATTTTGAGTCTTCGATATATTGATCCCGAAAATGAGTTCAGCTGAACCCTGCGGTACAATGTTTATTGTATTGCTTCCGAATATCTTGTCGAATGCTTCTCCCTGAACCTCGATCTGGGGAATGAGCGAAGAGCGAAATCCTGTCTGGTCGCCGTTCAGCCTTGACTCCCAGTACTCACGCATTGATCTTTCAAACTCGTACTTCCTGAACTCATCAGGAGTCATATGAACAGGCGTCCTGATATCAATTGTCCCAACCCTCTCGTAAACTACATATTCATTCTTGTCTGAATTATATATTACAGTAGATTTTACGTTTGAAGGGTTATTGAGGAACAGGGGCGAGTTGCTCTGTCTTTCCCATGGAATGCCGGAGTTATCGTTAAGCTTTAGAAATGATCTTTTTGTTGAATCCTGAACAGAACTATTGCCTGAAGTAGCCTGACTGTCTGCATCAATAAAATTGAATGTTAACGATACAGACAGAAAAAGATACAAAACCTGAAACAGATTTTTATGTATTATACCTGATCCCAATCCGGCTTATATTCTTTATTACAAGTTTTTAAGCGCTCTTTTTATCAGGTCCTCAACTGTCAGAATTTTTTCCTCACGGACTATCTTATCAAGGACTTTCAAAACAGCGCTTCTGGCAAACCCAAGCATCACCAATGCTGATAACGCTTCATCACGCTTTGTATTGTCCGCAAGAGCAAATATTTCGCCGGCTGTAGATTGTTTTCCAACCTTATTTTTCAGATCGACGATGACTCTTTGCGCTGTCTTAAGTCCTATTCCTTTTACACTCTTAAGCAGGTTTACATTGGAATCAAGAATAGCCCTTTCAATTTCATCAGGGCTCAGGGATGAAAGCATCATCCTCGCAGTACCCGCACCAATGCCTGAAACAGATATAAGCTGACGGAATATTTCTCTTTCCACATTATCAGCAAAGCCGAAAAGCTGATGTGAATCCTCCCTTATGACCTCATGAATAAGGAGTTTGAATTCGGTTTTACCGTCAATCTTTGAAAAAGTATTGACCGATATACTTACGAAATAGCCGATCCCTCCGGATTCCAGCGTAACGGAAGCAGGGTTAATCGATGTAATTGTTCCTTTGATATAATCTATCATAGTGTATGGTCCGGGTTTTGAATTTCAGGTGGCAATTCATCCGCACGCTCAGAGCGTATATCAATATCCTGCCGGCGAAGTGGATTTTTGGTTATCTCGCTGTGTGTCTGTCTGTTCCTGAAAATATCGCACGCAAGATAAAGGGCCTGGCGGAAAGAGTTTTCGGAGGCCTCACCTTTCCCGGCAATTGAAAAGGCCGTTCCATGAACGGGAGATGTTCTTATAACCGGAAGGCCTGCAGTAAAGTTTACTCCTGTGTCGAATGACAATGCCTTGAAAGGAGTAAGTCCCTGATCGTGGTACATTGCCAGGATGCCATCAAAGTTTTTAAATGAGCCCGCACCGAAGAATCCATCTGCCGGGAATGGGCCAAACGCAAGAATCCCTTCCTGTTGGGCCTTCCTTATTGCAGGGACTATTTTCTCCTCCTCATCCTTACCAAGCAAGCCGTTATCGCCTGCATGGGGATTAAGTCCCAGAACAGCTATCCTTGGTTTCCTGACTGCAAAATCGTACTGCAGTGAATTATTCATCAGCCTTATCTTTTTAAGAACTGATTCAATTGTTACAAGCCCTGACACTTCTGAAATAGGAACATGACCCGTTACTATTCCGATTTTCAAGCTTTCGCCTATCATGAACATAAGAGTATCCTCTACGCCAAACTTATCCTTAAGATACTCGGTATGGCCTGGGAAGTTGAATTTATCCGACTGTATGCTGTGCTTATCAATTGGTGCAGTGACAAGGGCATCGATCTTTCCTGCCTTAAGATCTTCAACAGCCATCTCAATGGAGATCAGGGCAGCTTCGGCACCCAGCGTAGTTGACTTTCCAAGCTCGACACGGACATTGTCATCAAGACAATTTATCATATTCGCCCTCTTCGAATGGGCCTCTTCGATACCTTTTATATTGTTGAAGCTGAAATTATTTATATTCAAGGCTTTGCGATGATAGGCAGCGACTTTCGGAGATCCATAGATAACCGGGACAAGCAGCTCATTTATCATATTGTCCATAAGTGCCTTGATTATCACTTCATATCCTATCCCATTGATATCTCCGTGAGAGATACCCACAATAATTGGTTTTTGTTCCATAATCATGGTTATTTTTTCCTGTAGTCAGCAGCCAGTTTTTTAATAAATGTTGAAAGCAGACGCATTCCTGATCCCGGCCCTTCCTTGATCCTGTAGTAGTCATCTTTCTTAAGAAGTCCCGTTCCCGCAATATCGAGATGTATCAGGGGATAATCAGCAAAGGTCTCAAGGAATTTACCCGCTATAATTGCCCCGGCCTCCTTGCCTCCAACATTCTTAATATCGGCAATATCTGATTTGAGAAGGTCCCTGTATTCATCCCAGAACGGCAATTCGGCGATTCTTTCATAAACCTCTTCCCCTGCCTCGTGAAGAAGTTCAAAATATTTCCTGCCGGCGTTTCCCATCGTTGCAATAGCCTGGTTTCCAAATGTCATTGCTGCAGAACCCGTGAGAGTCGCTATATCTATTATCAGCTCAGGGGTAAAATGGCTGGAATAGCTGATAGCATCGGCGAGGATTAGCCTCCCTTCAGCATCGGTATTGCAGACCTCCACGGTTGATTTATTGTACATTGTGAGGATATCGCCCTGGGTATATGCATTCCCTCCGGGCCTGTTGTCAGTAGCAGGGATAAGGCCAATCACATGAATCGGAATATTGCATTTTGAAATGACATACATGACACCGGCAACTGTTGCAGCACCTGCCATATCGCCTTTCATCTGTGCCATGAAATCACCTGTTTTTATATTCAGCCCACCCGTATCATAAATTATACCTTTCCCTACAAGTACGAGAGGTTTCTTATTCACTTTTCCCTTAGGCTTCCACTCAAGGATACAGAAAACAGGAGGATCCACGCTGCCCCGGTTTACGGCGAGCAGACCGCCCATTTTCAGGGCTTCGATCTTACCTTTGGACAAAACTTCAACGCTGTAGCCCGAGACCTTTCCCATCCTTTTAATCTCCTGGGCCAATGCTATGGTATTAAGATGATTTGGGGGCTCATTGATCATGTCTCTTGTAAGGTATACAGCCTCACAAAGCTCCTTCAGCCATCTTATTTCTTCAGATTTTATCCTGCAGTGAAGCAGAAGACTTGAAGGGTACTTCGTCTCGCTCTCATCCTCCTTTGCAGTTTTATATTTATCAAAAGAGTAAAAGCTGAGTATCAGACCCTCTGCAAATGCTTCGACAGCTCCCTCAGGTACATTTGAGGATGTTATCACAAGTTCGTTGTGATTATTGGCCCTGATAAGCTTCTTCATTTTTGAAGCTGTCTTGCGAAGCTCTTCCTTTATCCTGAAAGCAGGAAGATCTTTTCCGGTTCTGACAAGGTATGTGCACCTTGAGTAGGAATTAATAAAGAGGTAATTATCATTTTCAGAAAGGCTCTTTCTTGCATATTCTTTTTCACTCTTGCTCAGGGCAAGAAAATCAGGAATGGAATTACCTCCAAGAATGCATATAACTGACTGATCAGGAGATAGCTGAGAAATTACCTTTATTTCCGGGATCATTTTGATTACTTTTTTAAAGAGTGTAAAGTTAATCAAATAATTGAGAGTCTAACGGGTAAAAAGCTACCTTTGCAGCCATAGAAATCATGCAGTTCTGATTTTTACTGGTTTGGTTTAAAACCCCCTTCCCTGACATTTCCCAATGGGGAAAAAGTAAGGGGGTAAAAAGTGGACAAAAGAGTAACATTAACTTGCTGTTTTAAAAATGAATTTTGATGCTATTTATAAAAAGGCAATGAAACTTGGAGCTTTAACGGCCGGTGAGGGCCTGGCACTTTACAATGAGGCTCCGCTTGATGAATTAATGTTTGTCGCTGACAGGATAAGGCAATTGCTCCATCCCGGGAATGAAGCCGGATGGATGATCGACAGAAATGTAAATATCACTAATGTTTGCTTCTCTCAGTGCACCTTCTGCAATTTTTGCAGAAAGAAGGATTCCGATGACGCCTATGTTACATCACCTGAAGAGTACAGGGCAAAGATAGAAGAACTTTACTCTCTTGGCGGCGATCAGCTTCTCCTTCAGGGAGGTATGAATCCCAGTCTGGGGCTTGATTTCTATACTGATCTTTTCACTTCGTTAAAGAATGAATATCCAACTCTGAAACTTCACGCCCTTGGTCCCCCGGAAATTGTCTTCCTATCAAAAAGAGAAAAACTTCCTTCTTCGGTTATACTTAAAAGGCTCATTGGTGCGGGTCTTGACAGTTTGCCCGGAGCAGGCGCGGAGATCCTCTCCGACAGGGTAAGGAAGATCGTATCTCCAGGCAAGGCAACTGTTAGGGAGTGGCTCGAAGTAATGAAAGAGGCTCATATACTTAACCTTCCTACATCAGCCACAATGATGGCCGGGCATATTGAGACGAGAGAGGAAAGGATATTGCATCTTCTCTATTTGAGGGAATTGCAAGAAAAGAGGCCGGCCGGCCATTATGGATTCATTGCATTTATTCCATGGCCTTACCAGGATAAGGGAACCCTCCTTTCAGTAAAATCGGGAGTCCGTAATAATATAAATGGGATGGAGTATATACGGCTGGTGGCAATCAGCAGGATAATGCTCAATAATATCAGAAATATCCAGTCATCAATTCTTACTGTGGGAAAAGAGATAGCAATGATTTCCCTGCATGCCGGGGCAAATGATATAGGATCGGTAATGATAGAGGAAAATGTGGTAAGTGCTGCCGGATCCTCCTTCCGGTTTGATGCGAAAGAGATGCAAAGTATCATTAAGGAAGCTGGCTTTGTCCCCAGGAGGAGGAATCAGAAGTACGAAACTATATGATGTTCCTTTTTCCCCCTTACTTTCTTTTCCATGCCAAAAGAAAGTAACAAAGAAAAAGCGTCGGAAAAG
>JBBIIS010000085.1:0-12447 GCA_037446375.1 Bacteroidota bacterium
ATTCGAAAAGAGTCCCGACGATCTGAATAAATTTACCATTGTCCTCGACGATGCACTAAAGTCAGTAAACTCTGACTACGAGGCAAAAAGATTCAAGGATCTCAATCTGGTTCTGCCTGTGGTTAAATCACTTTCAAAAGGAACCTTCTACAGGTGGCTGAGGGAGAAGAATAAGCTTGGCGGTCAGAATAAAGTGCCGAGGCTTTCAAATTCCAGGGAGTATCTCGATCAGCTGCTGAGGCTGGCGGGGGAAGAAAGTGAGCCAGAGTGACCTGAGTCAGCTAAAGCGAGCCGGAGTTTTGAGTGACTAATGTTATCAGTTATTAAAACTCGAGGCACTCTTAACTTTAGCTCACCTGTAACTTATTCCTGGAAAACCTGAAACCATAATCTAATTTTTGTAATTTTATAAACTAATAATTGTAACCACAGATTTATGCATATAGCTATTGCAGGAAATATCGGATCGGGGAAAACCACACTGGCAGGATTGCTGGCCAAACACTATGGATGGACCCCGCATTATGAAGATGTTGACGATAATCCTTATCTGAACGATTTTTACGAAGATATGCAGAGGTGGTCTTTCAATCTGCAGATCTATTTTCTAAACTCAAGGTTCAGCCAGATCCTCGAGATCAGGAAATCGGACAAGACAATAGTACAGGACAGGACCATATATGAGGATGCATTTATTTTTGCTCCCAACCTTCATTCGATGGGTCTCATGTCGACACGCGACTTTGATAATTATTTCAATCTTTTCAAGCTGATGAGCTCGCTTATTCAGCCTCCCGACCTGCTTTTATACCTCAGGGCTTCTGTTCCGACACTTGTGAATAATATTCAGAAAAGGGGCCGTGAATATGAAAGCTCCATCAGGATAGACTACCTGAAAAGACTCAATGAAAGGTATGAAGCATGGATCGAATCATATACTCTTGGCAAGCTTCTTATAATTGAAGCGGATCATTATAACTTTCCAAATAACAAGGACCACCTGAGTGAGGTTATAGATAAGATAAATGCCGAGCTGCACGGCTTGTTCTAAGGAATAAAAAAGGGGAGACAATTACTGATCTCCCCTTCTTTATTAAATTACTGTTCATTTCTTTTGCTCCTCCTTTGGGGCAGGAGTCAGATCTACCTGTACATAGCTGGTTGTATTCAGATATTTTTCGGCAATCTCCCGGATATTTTTCTGTGTTACCGAACTGACGATTTTCTTATACTCATCAAGCGAGATAAGCCTGTCGTCCTGGTAGAAATGATTCTGGAGCACAGAGATCCAGTAATTATTATCTTTCATCCGGGTCTCTCTCTCCCTGATCAGAGTTTCTTTCACTTTGCTCAGATCAACTTCTGTTGGTCCGTCCTTTTTGATCTTTATCATTTCATCGATGACGGTCTGTGAAAGCTTTTTAATATTTTCCGGGCTGCATCCCCACCTGGCATTAATATTAAATTTTGATGTCGGGTATTTTGAAGCGCTGCCATTTATGCTTACACCATAAACACCTCCCTGATCTTCGCGCATCGATTCACGACACTTTATCGATAATATATTCATGAGCATAGTAAAATACTGACGATCGTTATCGTTCCATTTAAAATCGCCTTGCCATACCATGGCTACGGAACTCTGTGGCTCGGAATTTTTTGGGACATCAACCACGAGTAATCCTTTAGGAAAGCCGGGAGTCTGATCCTTCCACATCTCTTTCCTCTTGATAGAAGGCAATCCGCCAATATACTTTTCAAGCATAGGAATTACTTCATCAACCTTGAAATTGCCAACCATCAGGTATGTAAAATCGCTCGCATCGGCAAAGCGGTCCCTGAAAATACTGATAGCCCTGTCAAGATTGACCTTGTCTAGCTGGGCTTCAGACGGAATAGCAATTACCCGCGGGGAATTCAATGACAATATTTTGGAAAGAGTATCCTGAAATATTACCTGAGGGTTCGCTCTCATAGGTTTGATCATATTCCTTATCCGGGAAATATAAGCATTATAGGCATTTTCATCTTTACGGATCTTTGTAAAATAGAGATAATTAAGCTGAAGCATAGTCTCCATATCTTTAGGAGAGCAGTTTCCGCTGACGCCCTCCCTTAGATCAGCTATATAAGGATTAAGCTTTGCAGTATTACCCGAAAGTTTCTTCTGCAGCCCGATAAAATCGTATTCACCCAGACCGCTCTGTGTTACTATTGAGGTGGCTAGGGTAGCTGACATAATATCAGTATCGGGATATAATGAGGTGCCGCCAGGGCTATAGGCAGAAAGAATTATCTCATCATTCTTGAAATCTGTTGACTTCAGGATCATCCGAACACCATTTCCGAAGGTAAGCTCTGTATAGCCAAACGTAGGATCATCACTCCTTTTAATTACTTTTGATCCGACCGGAACCTGAGCAAGGAGGGGAGCATCTGATACTTTATCAACATAAGCTTCGAGCTTCTTTGACCTCACGGCTGTTAAAATATCTTTTACCTGTTCCTCTGCAGGCACCTTAATACCTTCCTTTTCCTGGGTCGTGATGAGAACGGCTATATTTTCACCAGAAGTCCATTCTTTATCAAGCTTATTGATTTCATCCAGCATAATTTTTGGAAGAAATGTTTTGGCAAGCTCAAATTCCTGTTTAATTCCGGGGATGCACTCTTTATCGAGGAAATTCCTTATAAACTCGTCAGCATATGATCTTGATTCTGTCTTATCGGACTCTTTCGCCATTTTCTCATAATTTGATAGAATATTCCTTTTCTCCCGCTCAAGCTCGGTTGCAGTGAATCCGAATCGACGCACCCTTTCATTTTCAGTCAGGATTACATCAAGGCTCTTATCCATCTGATTCTCTTTTGCCCCGACAGCTAATGTATAAGCATCCACCGACCGGCCAATGAACGAGCCAACCCCGGCATAACCGTACAGGAAAGGGGATTCCGGCTTTTGGGCAATCTCCCGTAGACGATTGTTTAACATATTGGTATATAAAGTTCTCATCAGCATCTTCCTGTAATCATCAAATGTTATATTTTCCGATTTAGGAAGCTTAAAAAATATAGTTGCATTGGAACCGGAAGCCTCTTTATCAGTTACCACACTTATAAGAGGCTCTTTGTTGCCTGGAACCGGAAATTCAATTCTTAATGGAGGATTGACTGACTTTGGAATCCTTCCGAAGTATTCTATTACCTTCTTTTCAGCGAGCACCGGATCTATGTCCCCGACTACTATCACTGCCATCAGGTCAGGGCGGTACCATGTCTTATAAAATGAGCGCAGGGTATCATATGGGAAGTTTTTAATAATATCGACTTTACCGATAGGAAGTCTGTCGGCATATTTTGAACCCTTCAGAATCACGGGGATATATTTTTGCATCATACGGTCCTCAGCTCCAAGTCCGAGCCTCCATTCCTCAGTTATTACTCCCCGCTCCTTGTCAATCTCCTTGTCGGTCATATCAACCTGGTGGGCCCAGTCTTCAATTACCTGAAAACCTCTGTTGATCCACTCAATGCTGTCAGTTGGTACCTTTAACATATAAATGGTCTGGTCAAAGCTTGTGTAGGCATTCAGTTCTGCACCAAATTTTACACCCATCTCTTCAAGCATATCTATCATTTTATTGCTCGGGAAATTCTTTGTTCCATTGAAGCACATATGCTCACAAAAGTGAGCAAGGCCTTGTTGTGCATCACTTTCGCAGATAGAGCCAGCGTTAACGGCAAGTCTGAGTTCTAATCTTTGCTCTGGTTTCTTGTTTTGCTTTATGTAATAGGTCATTCCGTTGTCGAGCTTCCCGACCCTGATAGCAGGGTCAACAGGAATCGGTTTACTCATATCTGTCTCCTGGGCAGTAATGCCCGCGAAAACAAATACCATAAGCAGGGAAATGAGAAAAAACTTAAAATTTTTCATTGCTTTGTATTTTAGTAATAAATATTATTAACCGGTCTGAATTTCCGGAAAATCAAATTTGCAGACAAGACAGTTTCACTAAATTCTTTCAAGCAATTTAATAATTAGAAGATTTACCTCCAAAAAAATCAACATGAAAAAAATAAGACCGGGTATTTCGACATTTTTATCGCTTCTGTTCTCAGTTTGCGTTTATGCGCAAATGGATCTTTCGGGACCAGTTCCTTCCGACCCTTCCGTCAGAAAGGGTAAGCTGGCAAACGGGCTTACTTATTATATAAGGTACAATAAGGAACCGGAGAATCATGCAAGCTTTTACTTCATACAGAACTCAGGCGCAATAGTTGAGACCGATGAACAGAACGGACTGTCGCATTTTCTTGAACACATGTCACTTAACGGGACTGAGCATTTCCCCGGAAAAGGGATCATAAGCGGACTTGAAAAACAAGGGGTTACCTTCGGTGCTGACATAAATGCCTTCACTGGCTTCGATGAGACAGTTTACCAGCTCACTAACGTTCCGGTGGAAAGGAAAGATCTCATCGATACCTGCCTGCTTGCCATGTACGACTGGTCGGGTTACATATCCCTTACTGACAAGGAGATTGATCTTGAAAGAGGTGTCATTATTGAAGAATGGAGGCAGGGCAGGGATGCCGGGTCAAGGATGATGTTCGAAAAGATACTGCCGGTAGTTCTGAAAGGTTCAAAATATGCGGAAAGGGATATTATCGGAAGCCCTGATCTGATCAGGAATTTCAGATACAATACTCTCCGCAACTTTTACAGGGAGTGGTACCGTCCCGATCTGGAAGCTATTGCCGTTGTGGGGGATCTCAATGTCGATGATACGGAAAAGAAGATAAAAGAGCTTTTCTCGAAGCTTCCCGGGGTTGAAAATGCTGAGCCGAGGCCAATATTTGAAGTTCCTTACCACACCGATACAAGATTCGTTCTCGCAACTGACAAAGAGGCTCCTCAGACCACAGTCTCGGTAATCACTCTTTACCCTTCAGTTGCTCCCGGGAAGAAGGACCTGCAGTATCTGCGCAACAGTTATATGATAAGCATGATGAACTCGATGATAAACTCAAGGATCTCTGAGCTCCTTCAGAAAGGAAACCCTCCTTTTGTAGCAGGATCTATATCCCTGGGACCCTACATTGCCAGGGGATACAATGCGTTTTCAATTGCTGCAAGCGCGAATATGAACCAGGAAGCACTCGCGCTTGAATCTGTCTTCAGGGAAGCTGAAAGAGCAAAACGCTTCGGGTTTACACAGGGTGAGCTCACAAGGGCAAAGGCAAGGATGATGACCCAGGTGGAAAATACATGGAAACAAAAAGACAAGATCGATAATGATACTTATGCGGGATGGATACAGGAGAATTTTCTCAACGGCGAACCCCTCACATCTCCCGATTTTGATTATGAATTCCTGAAGAATATAATCGACGGCGTAACGGTTAAAGAGGTATCAGATAAATTCATACAGATGATGAATGATGAAAACAGAAGCATAACCGTTGAAGGCGTTGATGGGAAAGAGGTGAAACATCTTTCAGAGCAGGAAGCTCTTGATATTATTAATAAGGTAAAGAATTCACAGCTTACACCCTATGAAGACAGGGTGTCAGCAAATTCACTTATTGAGGATGAGCTGAAAGGATCAAAGGTCATAAGCACCATTCCCCTGCCACAGTTCAGTGCGGTTGAATGGACTCTTGGGAATAATGCTAGAGTCATCTACAGGAAGGCCGGTTTTGAAAAGGATAATGTGATCCTGTCGTCTTACCGGCTCGGAGGGACATCACTTTACGAGACTGATATGCTGCCGTCGGCGATTATGCTGCCTGCCATTATCACAACCTATGGCCTTGGCAATATTGATAACGTTACCCTCCAGAAAATGCTCTCCGGCAAAAAAGCCTCGGCTGCAGTTTCGCTAAGCGAGCTTACGGAAGGGATAAACGGATCTTCCACACCAAAGGATTTCGAGACAATGATGCAGCTCCTGTACCTTCGCTTCGCTAAGCCAAGATTCGACAGCGCTGCTCATAATTCTATAATGAACAGATACAAGGCATTCATCAATAATATGGCAAAGGATCCGCTGAAAATAATGCAGGATTCAGTATCGCTTTTTCTTACAGGCTTCAGTCCCAGGACCGTTGTAATGAATAATGAAATGCTCTCTGGGGTTGATTTTGAAAAGGTCAGAAAAATATACAGTGAAAGATTTAATAATGTATCGGGGTTTACATTCATAATTGTTGGTAATATTGGTGAGGATACGGTAAAAACACTTGTGGAAAAATATATAGGCTCCCTTAAGGGAGGTAAAGGAACAGGGAACTTTATCGACAGGAATGTGAGACCGCCCAGAGGAAAATTCGTGAGAACAGTAGAGCTACCCCTTACCATACCTAAGTCCACAGTGTTTATAAGTCATTCCGAAGATCTGAAGTATACCCCCTATAACAATGTATGCCTGAAAGTCATAAACGGCATTCTGGAGCTTGTCTTTACGGAGAAGGTCCGGGAGGATGCTGGTGGAACCTATAGCGTATCCGTAAGCCTTTCATCACAGCTCTATCCGCACCAGAATGCATCCGGACTAATAATGTTCGACTGCAACCCTGCAAGAGCAGACAGCCTTAAAGGGATTATCTATAGTGAAATAGAAAAGCTCATCAGGGACGGGCCCGGCAAAGAGGAGCTTTCCAAAACAGTCAGCAGCCTTCTCAATAACAGGGAGGAGTCGCGAAAGCATAATAATTTCTGGAGCAATGCGATCTATTCGTGGTGCTATACCGGAATTGACATCAACGACCGGAAAAATTACGAGGATATTCTTAAAAATCTGACAATAAAAGACATTCAGAAGGTTGCAAAGGAATTCTTCTCAAAGGCCGATGTGGCGGATATTGTTTTCCGGCCCCTTGAGAAGATGCAGAAATAATCCTTCAGGGGAGCCTGCTTAATATTCTTCTGCTAATTTCGCGGACCGGAGGTCAAAGTATTTGTTAAAAATATCTAAATAGGTCATTACAGAATTTCTTTCTTTTCTATATTTGTTGGTTAACAGAAAAACAATGAAATGAAATCGGACAGAAGAACTTTTATAAAAACAGCATCAGTTGTTGCTGCCGGGGCCATGATACCGCGTGAAGTGTTTTCAATAGGAAAAACAGGGATTGCTCCAAGCGATAAAATACGGATCGGACTTATCGGTGCCAATAGTCAGGGATTTAGCGACCTGACCTCCTTCCTTAAGAATAAGGAAGTTGAATGCATTGCAATGTGTGATGTTGACAAGAACGTGCTTTCGAACAGGACGAATGATCTCATCAAGATGGGTCATCCCCAGCCCAAGCTTTATGTTGATTACAGGAAGATGCTTGAGAACAAGGATATCGATGTTATTATTATTGGTACTCCTGACCACTGGCACTGCATGACTTTCTGCGATTCTCTTGAGGCAGGGAGGCATGTTTATGTCGAAAAGCCAATTGGCAATTCAATTGCTGAAATAAACATAATGCAGAAGGCTGCTAAGAAACATGGGAAGATCGTTCAGGTCGGTCAGTGGCAGCGCAGTCAGCCTCATTTTCTTGATGCAATGAACTACATTAAAACAGGAAAACTCGGAAGGATCCGTGCCACAAAGGCATGGTCGTTTGTTGACTGGAAAGGCGCTGTTCCAAAAGTTCCGGATTCTCCGGCTCCGGAAGGTGTAAATTATGATATGTGGCTGGGCCCAGCTCCCAAAAGGCCTTTCAACAGGAACAGGTTCCACTTTACCTGGAGATGGTACTGGGAATATGGCAACGGACTGATGACCGACTGGGGAGTACATCTGATCGATTATATCCTTTACGGTATGGGAAAAACCATTCCTGAATCAGTGATGGCCATCGGCGGTAAATATGCTTATCCCGACGATGATATGGTCACTCCTGATACCATGACAGCCGTTTATGATTTCAAGGATTTTACAATGACCTGGGAACATACGATCGGTATTGGCCTTGGTAACTGGAGAAGACCTCACGGTATGGCATATACAGGGGAGAACGGAACCCTTGTACTCGATCGTAACGGCTGGGAAGTTGTTCCGGAGAAACAAAGGCTTGAAGCAGTTCCTGTTCAGAAGAATGTTGGCAACGGACTAGATATTCACACACTGAATATGCTGGAATGCCTTAAGAACAATACCCCTCAGAAACTCAATGCCGGCATTGATATTGGCAGGAATGTGGCTCTGGTTGCACAGATGGGAAATATTGCATACAGGAGCGGTGAAAAAGTTGTCTGGGATAATGCAAAGCAGCAGTTCACATCTGCGAATGCGAATAAGTTTATAGTACCGGTATATAATAACGGATATTCGCTTCCGAAAATCTGACAGCTTACAGGAAGCGAGTATTGTTTCTTATCGGGCTTCGCCGGACTCTGCGATTAAAAGCATCGCTTCAATAAGAATAATCCGCTCTTTGGAGTAAAACAGTTATTATTTTTTTTGTTTCCCTTACTTTCTTTTCCAAGCCAAAAGAAGAACTCTCACTTTCTTTGTCTTGAAACAAAGAAAGTAAGCAAAGAAAATTCAAGGCTGCAGAACATTTTGGGGCTCGTGTTTTGAACCTTGCTCCACGCAACACAACTCGTCTCCGCTTCGCTCCGTCTCAAACAGTGTTGCTTGAATAACTCCTTCGCGCTGCAAGCTTCAAAACACTCACTTTAACCCAAAATGTTCTGAGGCCGTTTTAAATCCACCTCTCCCCCTGCCTTCTCCCAAGAGAGAGGGGTGAAAAACCATGAAGAAAATATTATAGGTGCGGTTGCAACCCGGAAACGGCGCGAAGTTTGGCCTGAAGCGTAGCGCCAATACTGCCCGTGTAGCGGGCGCAGCTGAAGGGCAAACTTATCGTTTCAGGCCTCCTTTTCTTTGGTTCGTTTCTTTTGGAGGGGCAAAAGAAATGAACAGAAAATCTAAGGACGAACAAAGAACCGGGGAACGCACCTGCTCGACAAGCTTGGCGAAGCCAAAGGAACGAAATAAAGAGCTCTCTCCTTCAGTTTTGAGATGTCACTTTAACATAAATAATCTATTACAGTCCTTGATCTAATTAATATTCCTGATCTCAGCAATAAGCTTCTTTATCTCCTTCCACTTATCGCCGGTTATCCTTGCCCCTGAACTCTCTATAACCTTTCCTGAAAGTATTGCCCCATAGAGGCCGCAGGTCTCAAGCGATTCATCATTGGCCATACCGTAGAGGAAACCGGAGGCGTACTGGTCGCCAGCTCCGGTAGTATCGACCGGTTTAACCGAAAGTGTACCGATCTTCACGACTTCGTCCCCTCTTTTCATCCATGATCCTTCGGCACCGATTTTCACAATTGCGGTCCCGCATAGTTCCGATAGACGATAAAGGGCAGTCTCGGCATTCATTCCGGTAAATACTTTTGCCTCCTCTTCATTGGCAAACAGGATATCTACAAAATTTTCGATCAGCTCCCTGAAGGTTTTGAGGTAAGCCTCCACAACATTGTAGCTTGCAAGATCGAGAGCAATCTTCATTCCAAGTTCCTTTGCAATCGAACATGCTTTAAGTACAAGCTCCTTATCCGTGACAAGATAGCCCTCGAGATAAAGTATGTCAAATCCTTCGAAATCGGATCTTTTCATATCGGCTGCAGTAAGTTCGATGGCGGCTCCAAGGTGGGTTGCCATTGTTCTTTCCGTATCGGGTGTTACAAGGGATACTGATGTCCCAGTTTGTGTATTGCGTCGAAGGAGGATTGTCTTTACACCAGCCTTTCTGAAATCATTCTCGAATATATCGCCGGTCTCATCTTTTCCTATTGAACCTATGAAGCCCGTTCCAGCTCCAAGCATTGCTATTCCATGTATGGTATTTGCAGCTGAACCGCCCGGGGCATAAGTCTTTTTGCAGCCTGCAGTGCCTGATTTTATCAGTTCTGACTTCTCTCCATCAACTAATTGCATACTTCCTTTCGGAAGGGCAAATTTTGAAAGAACTGATTCATTATCAATGATAGTAACCACATCAACAAGTGCGTTGCCAATGCCAAGTATTTTCTTCATTTTCAAAAATTTTGGCAAAGATATTGCTTAATTCAGTAAAAGACCTTATTTTTGCCACGCTAAAATAAATTTTGGCAAAGTAAAACTCCTCAGTAGCTCAGTCGGTTAGAGCATCTGACTGTTAATCAGAGGGTCGCTTGTTCGAGTCAAGCCTGGGGAGCCAAAGTAGACAAGAGGTTATTTTCAACCTCTTTTTTATTTTTAGACCCCTGTAAAACCCTGGCAATCTTGAACAAAACCTGTACGGGTTCCGTGAAGGGGGTGGTTGCAACTCTTCCTTTTTCAAAAACGAGTTTTTCTGAAAAGATGCAACTAAGAATTTTCTTTTTTGTCTGCCCGTCAGACTGCTTATAATACCCAGTCAGGTTCTCCAACATCGGGAGTGTTTTTGAAATGTAGGTCTTATATGGAGATGGTTGATCTTGAAGTCCATTTAGCTTACTCCTAAGCAGTACAAGATCTTTATCGACCTTCCCCTTCATATCCTGATAGTCCTGCGGTGATATAGTTCCATCAAGTATCAAATCCTGTAGATTGGATCTTCGAGCTTCTGCTTTCTCTATATCTTTCTTCACCCTTTGAATCTCATCTCTCCTATTCACATCCTCTTTTTCAAAAATCTTCTCCAACAGTTTCTTATAGAGATTTACAGTTTGAGCAGAGAAAGTAATTGTTGATAAGATCTGCTCAATACCATCATGTACATCTTTAATACGGTGTCTCTGTTTGCACCTGTTTATACCACAAAAATAATAGTGATGAAGTTCCTTGTTATGACTTTGACAAGCGTATGCTGTAAGAGATTTATTATGAACCGGACATTTCAGAAAACCTTTCAATGGATATAAGTCCGACTTGTCATCATGAAACTTCATATTTCTCTTTCTGCCTTCAAGAACGTCATTAGCCAGATGGAAGATTTCCTCTGTTATCAATGGCGGGTGAAGTCCCATAACAATTTGGGAAGGTTCATTTTTCCAGGGTTTTACATATATCTTACCAATGTATGCTGGATTCCTTATTGTATTCAAAAAGGTTTGTTTGCTGATTTTAACGCCATTCTGATTCAGCCATCTTCGTACTTCATCAGCTGAATAAGCTCCTGTCGACAATCTTTCAAATGCTTCAACTATTTTGGGGGCATCCTGACTTGGTCTTAGTGTCGACTTTTTTTCATCTCTATAATTAACATAACCTTTGGGTGCCTGAGCTGTCCAGCAACCCTCTATCCTGGCACGGCGAGAACCTTCAGTTGTGCGGATTGAGTTCTTGTCGTTTTCAACCTCAGGAAGAGTCAGGTACATGCTTAGTAAAATCTTATTATCAGGATTGTTCAAGTCCAACTGCTGTTCAACAGTCCTTACAGTGACTCCCAGCTTTTTAAGAGTCTTTATTGTTGTCAGTGCGTCATATTGGTTTCTTGAGAACCTGTCCCAGCGAAGACAAAGGATCATATCAACTGATCCTTTGTTCTTCCTGATGTATTCCATTATTTTATTCCATTCGGGCCTATCGAATGATTTTCCTGAATAATCTTCAGTGTAAATCTCAACAATATTGTAATTGTTTATTTCACAGCACTGAGTCAGCATCTTTTCCTGATGCTGCAAGCTGAATCCTCGGTCTGCTTGGTCATCAGTGCTAACTCTTTTGTAACAGATTACATTCATTTCTGGAAGATTTATTATGCTTCTTCTTATAATCTTCAAATTCAATTATGGCTAATGTGGTAAGGAATTCCCGGATTTGCAGCATTTCTTCATGGGTAAATTTGAACTCACCCTCATTCAATATTTTTATGCATTCTTGTTCGTTTATCACTGAAAGCTGCTTTTTATAAATGATAAACAAAAAAAATGACAAAGTCAAATGTTGGGCTTACAGAACCACTCACTTAAATACGTAAAGAATAATGAATATGAGTTCTTGTTGTTTTGTCTTGGGTGTTCGCTGAAAGCAGACCGATTCTTGAGGATGTTCAATTGAGATTAGAAGTATAATTACCATTTATACGATGTTCTGAGGTCGCCATTGATAGCTCATATAAAGCCAATACTAACCCTCAAAACCAAAAATGATTCACCCAGAATCAATCGGTTGGTGGTCGCTTTCTCCTGTTCGTGTTTGTCCGGGCGAGCCCCGATTTTTTCAATTTTTTGGCCGGAAATTTTCGCATCACTTTTCCCCCTTTAAGATTCCGTTAGATTAGAGCAAATTAATTCTTCAATATATTAATCCTGATAAAACATTCGAAATTCTCAAAAAATCTTGCAATTTTTTTTTTGAGATATTGTACCCCTTCTGGGACATCAAAAAACCACTCTTTAGGTAAGAAAAAGTACGGCGGTATCCGGAAGGGAGGCCATGACCGGGGGCTTGCGGAGATGGGTGGGTTCCC
>JBBIIS010000086.1:0-9020 GCA_037446375.1 Bacteroidota bacterium
GAGTCCTTAAGAAAGGAAATCTCCTTAAGCGCCTCAACATGGTTGTTAGACTCATTTCCTGAGTTTCCTACGAGTATAAGCCTTGCAATATTCGCAGGATTTTCGTTTGTGGCAATCCTCCTCTGCATAAAGCCGACAGGTATCGGATAGGCGCTGTGCAGATATTTTGCCTTTGAATTGTATACCTTTTTAACAACTTCAAAATCTCCCGGAATAAATGAGGCTATTACGGGTATCAGTGGGATGATTTTACTCCGGAGATATTCGTAAATCCTGTTTTTGAATGATTCATGGCCCTGCCTGTAAACATACACATCCCCTCCCCATATTATCCAGGTTGATTTTGAAAGCAAAGCCCTGAAGAGATACCACAGAAAGAGAGATGGGCCGTAAGGAAACTGATGAAAGTAGAATTTTTCAGTCCTTTTAAGGATCGGAATAACCCTTTTATAAAAATCAAAATTGCTTTCGGCAAAGATCATCCTCTCCTTTACGGCATTGGAATAATCAAAGCTGAAGCCAATATTCCTTCGGAATATGAACAGGCTTGAAGAAATATCAAAGTTCTTCTCAAGAAAACTAAGATATGCATAGGTGTACAGATTCTCGCTTGCAAAAAGATGAACTTTCATTTTCCTGAGATGACACTCATGTTAAATAATAAGTGAGTTGTAGAGATCCTTAAGGTTCTGACCGACAACCTCTGTATTATAAAAGGTCAGGACCGCCTGGTTTCCGTTCCTGCCCATCTCCGTTCTAAGGTCACTGTTACTGAGGAGGCCTATAATTGCCGATCTTAGCTCTGCATTATTGCTATAGACAATTCCGCACCGGTGCTTTTCAACAAGCGCCTTCTGCGGCTTGCATGCCGATACAATCACGGGCTTGCTTCCATACATATATTCATATATCTTATTTGCAACACCCGATTCGTGCTGTGGGTTTATGAGAAAGGGGGCGATGCAGAAATCGCTTGCCGCCAGGTAGGCTGGAAGAAGCGAATGGTCAATCCATGAAATGTATGTGACCATTCCTTTAAGAGCTTTGTCGGAAATTTCCTTATCAAACCTGCCACAATCCATTTTATCAACCGGACCAATAATGAGAAACTCAATATTGTGACCCGCGGAAACCACATCGCTGAAAACCTTAAGTGCGTCAAATATCCCTCGCCGCTCCGCTATTACACCGTAATAGAACATAACCGGCGCCCGCTTTCTGAACGGGATAGAATCCGGATCAGCTGAACTGGTCTTCATCTTTACAATATCCGGAACGTTTGGAAGTATGCAGAACTTCTTTTCTGCGAGGGTCGGATACCTGCCTGTAAGCTTTTCAGCATACTCCTTACTCAATACCACAATACCATCGGCATATTGCAGGTAACTCTCTTCCTTTCCTGCCCATGAGTACGGCCTTGAAAGCAGGTTGCGGAGATATCCTTTCGTCCAGTTGTATGTTGTAACAGAAAATGCGAAATTTTCGTGAAGATCGAGAATCATTTTGATTTCGCTTCCCGATCCCTTTATCCCGGCCCTCGTGCACTTCGCCATGTAAAGGTCGTGGGTATGGATAATATCAAGCTTATTTATTGAGATAAATTTGCTGATCGCAGATGACCACATCCATTCATAGGCAGGGAAAATATTCAAAAGGAAGAACAGCACATTCCTGACTTTCTTTGTGATCCAGATCCTTGTAATTGTGAGACCATCAACAGGATTGTAGCTTTTAGGACTGAACCCGAAGCAAAGGACAAAGATTTTATGCCCATCACCTTTCAGGATCTCTGCTTCACGCAGGACCCTGTTGTCGTTATTCAGATCATTATCAAGCACTATCCCGATATTCATAGTAGTGGAGGAATTATTTAATATACGCTATGTGTCGCGTAAAATATCTGAAAGCGCTGAAGTGAGCGAAAGGCGCGAATATTCCGATATCTCGGCCTTTTTCATAAAGCTTTTGCCGGCGATCTGCCTGAGAAATGTTTCTATCGAGGCGTAATCGTTATAATCAAATGAGATCCCCGACGAAGTTGCCTCGATTATCTCCGCTGCATCTCCATCGGCCGGGCCAATGGAAATTACAGGCTTCCCTGTGGCTAAATATTCGAAAAGCTTCCCGGTAAGAATGCATTTGCTGCTCGGATGATCGGGAATAAGAAGCAGCAACGCGGTGGTGTCGTGCATATATCTTATAGCCGCAATATGATCGACGAAGGGAACGAACTCAACAGAATCATTTCCGGCTTTCGATAATATAAGATCTTTCTGGCTCTTCGCCACCATCCCTACAAATCTGAGCTTAATTTCATTTCCTTCCTTCAAATATTCTTCAACTGCATCAAGGAAACTTTTAAGGGGATAAGAGTCTGACAGGGTCACGGTATAGGTTATTGTCAGTTTATCAGGATTTGTTGAGGTGATCCCCGAAAAATCGTCCTCATCAAAACCATTTGTTATTACGCTTATCTTCTCTTTAATTGACGGGAGCTTCGATATAAACAGATCTTTAAGGGTCTTCCCGACAGTAATTATCCTGTCTGATGAATCCAGTACATTCCTCTCAAGGCGTCGGTCAATTAATTTTGCCGGCAGTGTGTGATAGAACATTGAATAATAATAGATATCTGTCCAGGGGTCTCTCAGATCGGCTATCCACCTGATGCCCGGATATTTCTTCCTGAGCTTCATTCCCACAATCTGGGTGGAATGTGGCGGACTTGTAGTTATAATGTGTTTAATATTCCCCGACTCTATCAATTCGCATGCTTTTCTGAAAGCATAGCTGTTCCATCCTCTTCTAGGGTCGGGGATAAAGAAATTTCCCCTTATGAACCGCAGGACTTTTGACCTGAAGCCTCCTTCACCGGATGAAGCAAAGCCGGCTGTCGGAACTTTACTTTTATCTTTCCGGTAAAAACGGAAATAGTCTGTTGCAGCAGTTCTGTGTACTTCAATTCCATCACTTACATCCTTTCCGAGTGTCATGTCTGTTGCAGGATATGCTGCATATTCAGGATCAACAGTCAGTATAACAGGTTCCCATCCGAATGACGGCAGATATTTTGAGAATTTCAGCCATCTCTGTACTCCAGCTCCGGATGAGGGAGGCCAATAGTAGGTAATTATCAGAACCTTTTTAAAAGTGGAGGCACTGGAATTGTTAAGGGCGTTGGAGGCTATAGAGGCAGTAGAAGAATTATTTGAAGACAAATTACTCATTTGGTTATGCTAGTAATTAGTTTATTAAGAAGATAGCTTACCTCTGTGGATTGTTTTTCCAAAGATTCATATAGTTCAGGATTGAGATAACCCAGGTCCTTTGCCAGCAATAAATGATACCGTGTCTCTTCAAGTGATCCTCTTGAATTATGGAGAAATGAGGAGAATTCCTTGTCAGTTTTTCTGGATTTTCCCTCAACAATATTTGCTGCAACAGAAACCGTTGACCTCCTAATTTGTTGAGTCAGACAATACCTTTCCTGCTCAGGGAAAGAACTCGAAGCTCTGTATATTTCAAGTACGAGAGAATGAGCTTTCTGCCAAACCAAAAGATCTTTCCAGGGGTGAGACATTTTATTTATTTTTTTCCTTTAAAGCCTTTAAAGCCTTTAAAGCCTTTATAGCCTCTAAAGCCTTTACAGCTGTTTCAATAGTGTCCGGAGACTGACTTTCTCCGCTATGAGCTCCCTAAGGCTGCCAATGGATACCCTCTCCTGATCCATTGAGTCACGATATCTAATTGTAACTGTATTGTCTTCGAGTGTCTGATGATCGATTGTTATGCAATATGGTGTTCCAATAGCATCCTGTCTTCTGTATCGCCTTCCTATTGAATCCTTGTCATCGTACTGGCAGTTGAAATCGAATTTCAGTTCATTTATAATTTTATCAGCGATTTCGGGCAGACCATCCTTCTTGACAAGCGGCATTACGGCAAGCTTTACAGGAGCAAGGTATGGAGGAAGCCTGAGTACGATCCTGGTATCCGTGCTTCCGTCTTCTTTCCTGATCTCCTCTTCATGATAAGATGCTGAGATAACCTGCAGGAACATACGGTCAACGCCAATCGAGGTTTCGATTACATAAGGCACGTAAGATTCATTCTTCTCGGGATCGAAATACTGCATCTTTTTCCCGCTGAACTTCTGGTGCTGGCTCAGGTCGAAATCTGTCCTGGAATGTATCCCTTCGACCTCCTTGAACCCGAATGGGAACTTATATTCTATATCTGTTGCTGCATTGGCATAGTGTGCAAGCTTGTCGTGATCGTGAAAGCGATAATTCTCAGCGCCGAAACCCAGAGCCTGGTGCCATTTCATCCTGGTTTCTTTCCAGTGCCTGAACCATTCCAGCTCCGAACCGGGAGTCACGAAGAACTGCATCTCCATCTGTTCAAATTCCCTCATCCTGAAGATAAACTGCCTTGCAACAATTTCATTCCTGAATGCCTTCCCGATCTGGGCAATTCCAAACGGGATCTTCATCCTGCCGCTCTTCTGGACGTTGAGGAAGTTAACGAAGATCCCCTGCGCAGTTTCGGGCCTGAGGTAGATCTTCATGGCACCATCCGAAGTAGAGCCGATCTCAGTGGAGAACATAAGATTGAACTGCCTTACGTCCGTCCAGTTGCGGGTTCCCGATATAGGACAGACTATTTCATTATCGATAATAATCTGTTTCAGCCCGACAAGATCTGTATCATTAAGGGCTTTGGCAAACCTTGAATGTATCTCGTCAATCTTTGCCTGGTTGGCGAGGACTCTGGGATTTGTCTCCCTGAATTTTTTCTCGTCAAAGCTTTCGCCGAATCTCTCCCTGGCTTTTTCAACCTCCTTTGATATCTTCTCTTCGATCTTTGCCATGTGCTCCTCTATAAGAACATCTGCACGGTATCTTTTTTTGGAATCTTTATTATCAATAAGAGGATCATTGAATGCATCAACATGTCCGGAGGCTTTCCAGATTGTGGGATGCATGAAAATTGCAGAATCGATGCCGACAACATTATCGTGCATAAGTACCATTGAATCCCACCAGTATTTCTTTATGTTGTTCTTAAGCTCGGCCCCATACTGACCATAATCATAAACAGCACTTAACCCATCGTATATCTCACTTGATTGGAATACATAACCATATTCCTTACAATGAGAAACAAGTTTTTTAAAGACATCTTCAAGAGCCATAATTATCTGAATTATATTGTGAACGGAAGGCAAAAGTAATCTAAAATCTTAATTTTTACAATCTGATGCCACGGTTGAGGCGAACTCATTTCCTGAAATCTATTTGTATCTTTGCTCACTGATTTATTAAAAAGAGATGAAGAAGAGGACAGATTTTCTTGTAATTGGTTCAGGAATAGCGGGGTTGATATTCGCTCTGAAGGTTTCGAAATTCGGAAAGGTATGCATTGTGACAAAATCATCGCTCGAAGAGTCAAATACACGATATGCCCAGGGCGGAATCGCTGCAGTTTTCGCTGAGCCGGATAATTATGAGAAGCATGTCCAGGATACGCTTATTGCAGGCGACGGTTTCTGCAACGAGGATGTTGTGAGAATGGTTGTTCATGAAGCCCCTGAAAGGATAAAGGATCTTATTGAGCTTGGTGTATCTTTTGACAAGAAGGCTGATGGCTCGTACGATCTTGCCAGGGAAGGCGGTCATACTGAGCACAGGATACTTCACCACAAGGATAATACCGGCCAGGCTATAGAGAAGGTGCTTGCAGAGCGGGTAAGAAAAGATCCCAATATCCAGATATTTGAAAATCATTTTGCAATAGAGATACTTACACAGCATCACCTCGGTAAGGAGGTAAAAAAGAATTATCCCGGAATCAATTGCTACGGTGCCTATGTTGCCGACCTGATTAACCCGAAGGTTATTACCTTCCTTTCAAAGGTCACAGTTATGGCGACCGGTGGTGCAGGAAATGTTTACCAGACTACAACAAACCCTGAAATAGCAACCGGCGACGGAGTGGCAATGGTTTACAGGGCTAAGGGTGAAATAGAAAATATGGAGTTCATCCAGTTTCATCCGACATCTCTTTTTGATCCGAATACCCGTCCCTCATTCCTTATAACAGAAGCAATGAGAGGCTACGGAGGCGTACTAAAGAATATCAGAGGCGAGAAATTCATGAACCGCTATGACAGCCGCGGGTCGCTGGCACCACGCGATATCGTTGCACGAGCCATAGATAATGAGATGAAGATATGGGGGGACGATCATGTCTGGCTCGACTGCACTCATCTCGACAAGGAAGGGTTAAGAAATCATTTCCCAAATATTTATGAGCATTGCCTTACACGGGGCATTGATATCACAAAGGACATGATACCGGTTGTGCCGGCAGTTCATTATACCTGTGGCGGCATTAAGGTTGACATGGACGGGCAGAGCACAATAAACAGGCTCTATTCCCTCGGAGAGGCATCCTCAACAGGTCTGCACGGAGCAAACAGACTTGCTTCAAACTCGCTAATAGAGGCCGCAGTTTATTCGCACCGGGCTGCCATTCACTCTGGTGAGAGGCTTAAGGAACTTACGATCGAAGAAAAAATACCCGACTGGGATTATAAAGGAACGACCCACCTTGAGGAGATGGTGCTTGTTACACAGAACTTCAAGGAGGTTCAGATGATAATGAGCAATTATGTCGGAATTGTAAGATCAGACCTTCGTCTTGAAAGAGCTATGACCCGGCTTGAAATAATATATAAAGAGACTGAGAGCCTTTACAAAAGATCTCTTATATCAAAAAAAATATGTGAACTGAGGAACCTTATAAATGTTGGATATATTATCATAAAGATGGCAAAGAACAGGCATGAAAGCATAGGGCTGCACTATTCGATCGACTATCCAAAAAAGGCTTCAACAGGTTCTGAATTCTGATCCCCGCTTTTATCATGAGGCATCTTCAATTTTCATTCTCAGGAAACAACGCCATTTGGCGCTATTTAGTTCTGATTGGCGCAGTTTTCATTGCAGCAAACACGGTAGGAGGGATTCCTCTTATTATCGGATTTGCAACAAGAACGGTAAGCGATCCGGCGGCGATGGCCCGGCTCGCGGCAAACCCCTCCGATCTGAGTGTTATAGGGATCGCTCCGAATCTTGCACTCTTTATGATGCTTTTCCCTTTTCTGGCTGCTCTTATAGCTTTCATCATCCTGATAAAGCCGCTTCACGGAAGAACCTTCAGACAAACCATAGGAGGAGCCACAGCAATCAGGTGGAACCGGGCACTTGTTTCGGCTCTTGTATGGATGGTCTTTTCAGCCCTTTATCTTTTAGTCTATATGGCAATTGAGCCTGGTAACTTCAGAATAAACAACACTTCATCAACTTTAGTCGGACTGGCTTTAATATCTTTTCTCTTTATCCCCTTCCAGGCCTCATTCGAAGAGATTATTTTCCGCGGATATCTTATGCAGGGCTTTACTGTAATTACAAACAAAAACAAGGGATTTCTGAGATATCTTTCTTTTATAACCGGGGGCACACTATTCCCGCTGGCTCTCACCTCAATTCTTTTCGGGATAATGCATGCCTGGAATCCCGAGATTAAGGAGTACGGATTTTTTACAATGATCCCCCAGTATGTGCTCTTTGGACTTCTCTTTGGCGTGACCACTGTTCTCGATGACGGCATTGAAATAGCCGCAGGGGCTCATGCATCTAACAATATCTTCCTCAGCATAATGCTCACAAACAGCTCTTCGGCTCTCCAGACACCGGCTCTGTTCGAACAGGTAAACATTCAGCCCTGGGTTGATTTCCTGGCTCTGATTGTAATCTCCATACTCTTCTTTCTTATAATGAAGAAGATATACGGATGGAAGGATATCACACTTTTGTGGAAGAAGGTAGAAGCCCGTCCGGGACTTTGACTGAATTACATTCCGGGCTATTAAAAAATCAAACGGGTTGATTAATAAATTATCACCCCTTCCTGCTTATTTCAAGAAGCTCAGAATGTTTTAATAATTCTATATCCTTTTCTTTCAGCCGGATTAATCCGTCCTTTTCAAACATTTTAAGCAGTTTCACAGTACTTTCTGTTGAGATACCCGCAAAATCTGCAAGATCTTTCCTGGGAAGAAGCTGAAATATTTCTGCCTTCTCGCTTTTTAAGCTATCAAGATATAACAATGCCTCGGCCAGCCTGCCATTCATCTGCTTGTACATCAGATTTCGGACGGTGTTAATAAGGTTCGTGTTTTGCTCGCAATACCTCCTTATTATATTGAAACCGAATAATCCATTCTGCTTTATTACTTTTGCAACAGCCTCTTTTTCGATGAGGAATACCTGGCAATCTGTTATGGCAATAGAGGAATAGTTGAACGTATTTTCAGAAAACACTGCCGAGAGCCCTATAAATTCCCCAGGCTTGATTATCCGCAAGTTGTAATTCTTAATGCCATCTCCCTCAAGATACTGTTTTGCATAACCATCTATTATAAATAATACATATGATGCAAAAGCCCCCTGTTTTGTGAGATGATCATCTTTTCTGAAAAGGACCTGTGTCTTGCCCGCCCTGACTAATTCTGCTTCTTCTGCTGAAAGCAGCTGAAAGCACGGAGCCTTGATATCACAGATAAAATCCCTGTCAGTTTCTATAATTGTTCTCATGATTAAATCATTCGTTAAGAAGCCAAAGTTAATTTAAATCAACAAAAAAGTTATCCTGAATCAAGCCTTGACTTGTTAAATTACAAGACTAATCTTTCACTTTGTAAGACAAGCCGTTGTAGATTTGCATCATTAATTAATACTTAAGAAATTATGCTTTACACTAATTTAAAACACCTGGAATCAACCGCCGATTATGAAAAGGCAATCAGAGAAAATGAGAACGTTATGATAGTTTGCGGAAGAATGGGTCCGATGTGTATACCTGTTTATGGAATAGCAGAGGAGCTGGAAGAAGAGTACAAGCATGTTAAATTCTTTGATATGGAGTTTGACAATCCGATATCAAATGTAATTAGG
>JBBIIS010000086.1:9030-12138 GCA_037446375.1 Bacteroidota bacterium
TACCCGAAGTTCGCGGATTTATGGGGATCCCCTTTACAATTTACTACAAGAACGGGAATGTGGTAAAAGCCACATCAAGCATACAGACCAGAGAACAGGTAAGATCAATTTTGAATAAGGAATTATCTGTATCAATAACAGCTTGACAAATGGATAACTTAAGCCATTACGACGCTATCGTTATAGGAGCAGGCCCTGCAGGTCTCACGGCCGGAATTTACCTGTCGCGCGCGAAGTTAAAAACTCTTATTGTCAATGAAGGGACCGTTGGTGGTCAGCTTGTTCTTACCCACGAAATAGCTAATTATCCGGGGGTAGAAAGTATCAGTGGATACCAGCTCGCCAACATTATGAAAAAACAGGCGAAAAGCTTCGGATGCGACATAAAGACGAATGTTTCAGTTGAAAAGCTTGAAATGGCAGGTGAGTTAAAGGAGATAGAGCTTTCTGACGGAACCAATATGACCTCCGGTGCCGTCATTCTTTCTCCAGGAGGGAGATCACGTACACTTGGGGTAAAGGGAGAAGACATTTATAAAGGGAAAGGGATCTCATATTGTGCAACTTGTGACGGAGATTTTTTTACTGATAAAGAAATTGTAGTGATAGGTGGTGGAAATTCGGCTCTCGAAGAGGCTGTATCGCTGACCAAATATGCCAGTAAGGTGACAATTGTACATCAGTTCAGCCACTTTCAGGCATTTGAAAATGCAATTGAAGAAGCCGGGAAAAATCCGAAAATCAATTTTCTAATGGGGTCGGCAATTACAGCTTTCTATGGAGGCGAAAATCTCGAAAGTGTTGATATAAAAAACCTGACATCAGGTGAGATAAATAATTTTAAAACTGATGGTGCATTCATTTTTATCGGATACCTTCCCAATACTGAATTTTTAAAGGACAAGATTGAATTGAATAAGTGGGGTGAGATTGTCGTAAAGAATGATATGTCGACAGATATTGAAGGTGTATATGCTGCCGGAGACAGCACTGCAAAGAGGTACAGACAGGTTACAACGGCTGTTGGAGACGGAACTGTGGCAGCGCTCTCAGCATCAAATTACCTGAACGAACTGAAGATGAAACAGAAACAATTAATAACAGCATAAAATGAGTACTACAGCTATCGTGGCGGTGATTGTGATTGCTCTTCTCATTGTTTTATACATATCAGCAAGGGTAAGGATGAAGAACACACCCCTGGTTCCGGATAATGAAATGATACTCACACTGACTGATAAAAATTTCAATCATCAGACAAAAAACAGGCTGGTACTTATCGATTTCTGGGCAAGCTGGTGCGCCCCTTGCAGGATAATGGCTCCTGTTCTTAATGAAGTTGCCGATGAATTGACCGGAAATGCGCACGTGGGGAAAGTAAATATTGAGCAATTCCAATCACTTGCACAAAAATTTCAGGTAAGAAATATTCCAACTATGGTTCTCCTGAAAGATGGTAAGGAAGTAAATCGCTTTGTCGGGATAAAAAACAAAGAGTTCATTCTGCAACAAATAAATAAGGTTAAATAAACTGGTATGAAAGGGAAATTCGGTTCTCTGATTAATGATAATCGACCTGTTGTTGTAGATTTTCATGCACTGTGGTGCGGCCCCTGTAAAGTACAGTCTCCTATTCTGAAAGAGCTTGCGACTGAGCTTGGAGACAGGATAAGAGTCATAAAGATTGATGTAGATCAGAATAATGAAATAGCCGGCTTTTACAATATACAGAGTGTTCCAACTCTGATAATATTTAAAAACGGACAACAGGTCTGGAGACAATCCGGACTGGTCAGTAAAACACAGTTGCTAAATGTTATAATGCAAAGCAATTAAATAATAATTTTGAATAATCAGAGATGGAAAATAATAAACCGACCCGGATGGAGATGATAAAGAATAAGATAAATTCTTTGCCTGAAGGAAGCAAATCAGAATCAAATCACTATTGGTGTGTAACGTGTAAGAAATTCTTTGTGCTCGATAAACCTGAATGCCCCTATATGACAGGTATGTGTGTAAATACTCCGATAGCAGTTGAGAACCTTGCACCGGAATCAACTGAATCCCTTGAGAAATTCGGTTTATTTTATCCTAAAATCCCACAGAAAATACTGAGCGGAATTATAACTGACAACTACCGGGAAACGGGTAAAAGCTTTGCAGGAATATATCTGGATTTTTTAAAGGAATGGAAGTTTGATATTTCAAAAGAACAGCCGTTACAAACTATTAAGAGTTTTATAATCATTCTTACCGGTTGTGAAACTGCCCAGAGAATAAATGAAAAGTCGATCACTTTTGTTCTTATGGATGCCGGTAAAATCTGGGATAAGACAAAAATCAGGGAACTGATCCTGGGGAGCCTCGAATATTTAAAGGGTAAGCTAAATGTGAGACACGAACTTGAAATTGATTTTATTGATATTCTCGGAGAGAGGGAGATGGGGAAATATTTCTGCGCGAAATGCGGAATGTTCTTCGAGTTTGGAATAAGGCGTGAAGCTGTTACATGTCCGCTTATGGCTCAGAAGTGTATGTTTGACCCTCAGCATATCGATAAAGTAGATTATCCGGCAGACAAGTTTATCAAGCAATTCGAGATAACGCCGGATATATATAAGCGGTTCATTGATAGCATTAAAATCAACCGTGAATTTTCGCATAAGCTTGATGAAATGCTGCTGGAATGGAAAATAACAGAAAGCCAGGATAAAATAATGGAAAAATTAGTATGAGGGTTACCTGCAGGCAAATGAAGGCACTAATCAGCATTCAGCTGTTAAACAATAAAGAAACCAAAAATTGAATAATTAATATTTTAAATTAAAATCAGAATGAAAAAAAACATGGGAACAATCGACAAAGTGATCAGGATACTGGTTGCAGTCGTAGTTGTAGTACTGTATTTTACACATGTGATCTCGGGTGTACTTGCAATAGTACTTCTGGCATTGTCGGCTATCTTTGTTGTTACAAGCCTTTTGAGCTTCTGCCCCCTTTATCTGCCTCTGGGTCTGAGTACCAGGAAGAAAGAATAACCTGATCTTTCAGGATCACGATACTTTCGGATCGTGAGAGACCAACAGCAAAAGAGACGTTGAATTC
>JBBIIS010000087.1:0-12080 GCA_037446375.1 Bacteroidota bacterium
ATGGATGGAGACAGTGCAATGGCACTACTGTGCCTGCCAACTGGTCTATTGAAGATAATGCTATGAAGGTAACAACCGCCAGCGGAAAACAACCGGGAGAAGGTGCGGGAACGGATATTCTCTTTGGTGCTAAGAAATTCAGGAATTTTGAATTGTCAGTAGACTGGAAGACATCCAAAATGGGAAACTCCGGAATATTCTTCGATATACGCGAAGTCCCTGGTAAGCCTATCTATTATGCCGCCCCGGAGGTTCAGATTCTCGATAACAAGGATGCCACCGATAATAAAGTAGCGAGCCATCTTGCAGGATCACTATACGATATGCTCCCTGCTGATCCGAAAACTGTTAAGCCCACAGGTGAATGGAACACTATGGTTATTAAGGTTAAAGACGGAAAAGTTACTCATACCCAGAATGGTGTCAAAGTAGTTGAATATGAGATGTGGACCCCAAAATGGGATACTCTTATTGCAAAAAGTAAATTCAAGTCATTTCCCGGCTTTACTGAAGGCATATCAAAAGAGGGGTTTATCGGGCTGCAGGACCATGGCTATACCATCTGGTTCAGAAACATCAAGATCAGGGAGCTCTAGGCTTACTTTAAGGGAGACCTTGCTATGTCAGCAAATGACAGGTTAAAATATTGGAAAATTATTTTTATACTTTTATTCCTATCCGAAGGAGCCTGGTCACAGGCTCCTTTTTCCAAAGGTGTAAACCTCACCGGATGGTTTCAGGCAAACAGCCCTGGTGAGATCCAGTTCACCATGTTTACAGAAAAGGATATCAGCAATATAAAATCCCTGGGCTGTGATGTTATCAGGCTGCCCATCAACCTTCATTTTATGACCTCCGGATCTCCGGATTACATCATAGACCCTTTATTCTATGGCTTCCTAGATTCTCTGATAACCTGGTGCGAAAATCGGAATGTTTATCTGATCCTTGATAATCATACTTTTGACCCGGCAGTAAACACCGACCCGGGGGTAGGAAACATTCTTGTGAAAGTCTGGGGGCAGATGGCAACCCGATACAGAAATCGATCAAAATATATCCTGTATGAAGTTCTTAATGAACCACACGGACCAACCACTGCAGCATGGGGAATCATTCAGGGTCAGGTGATATCCGCCATAAGGGCACACGATACTAGCCATACAATTGTTGTCGGTGGTTCGGGCTGGAATTCATACAATGAATTGTCAAACCTGCCCTACTATGCCGATACCAACCTTCTTTACACTTTCCACTTTTACGATCCCTTTTTATTTACCCATCAGGGAGCAACATGGGTTTCTCCGTCGCTGGCTCCTCTTTCCGGCGTTCCATTCCCGTATAACAGCCTGGCAATGCCCTACTGTCCCCCATTGCTTAAAGGCACATGGGTCGAGGGCAGCATTAAATCCTACTACTCCGATGGAACTGAAGAAAAGGTCAGGCAACTGTTAAATACGGCAGTAAATTTCAGGAATACCAGGCATGTAAAGGTTTTTTGCGGTGAATTCGGGGTCTATATCCCGAACAGCAGCAACCCCGACAGGTCTCACTGGTACAAGACTGTAAGGCAGTACCTCGAGATGAATAATATTCCCTGGACAACCTGGGACTATAAAGGAGGATTCGGACTTTTCAATAAAGGATCAAATGAGCTTTTCGACCATGATCTTAATGTTTCCCTGCTCGATTCACTCGGACTAAATGTGCCTCCTCAGACACCCTTTGTTCAGAAACCCGACTCATCCGGATTCATTGTCTATGATGACTATATAGAGCAGGGTATTGTTAATGCCAGCTACTCAACCGGTTCAATTGATTTCTATAATAAAAGCCTGCCCGAGGCAGGAAGCAACTGCATAGGCTGGTCGGGCTTCAGCCAGTATAATGCACTTGTTTTCGATTTTACTCCGGACAGGGATCTTTCAAAGCTCGCCGTATCAGGCTACGCCCTCGATCTTATGGTCAGGGGTAGCTCCCCCGGCATAAAATACGAGATCCGGTTCAGGGATTCTAAAATAAATGCAAACGACCATCCTTGGAGAATGGGAACAACTGTTGATGGCACATCAGCTCCATGGGATCTGAAATGGCATCATCTCCATATTCCTCTCTCATCATTCACGGAAAGAGGCGCATGGGACAACGGAACCTGGTACAATCCTGAGGGTAAATTTGACTGGACTAAGGTTGATCTTCTGGAAATATCGACAGAATGGTCAGATATACTCGGGAAAAAAGTCTGGTTCGACAATATTCTCCTAACAGATATTGATACAGCGGTTGTCAGAGTAAACGAAGCAGTCGGTATTGATAACGTACAGGGCTATGGTACTGTCGCTCTGAGTTCATCTCCCAACCCGATGAGAGATCATGCGCAGATTACTTTCAACTCTCCCGGTGAAAGACAAGTGCAGCTTACAATCTTTTCAACGACGGGGGTCAGAATAAAAACACTTGCCGATAAAAGTTTCGGTCCGGGACCTGTAATAATTTCCTGGGATGGCAGTTCTGATAACGGTTCAGTCGTTCCTCCCGGCATATATATCTGCAGGTTTTTTTCAAAATCCGCCACAGGCTATTGCAGGATAATAAAATACTGACCAGAATGGTCGGGACTATCTGATAGTTCCTTACACTGGCCTATCCAGAATTTAAAACTTCCAGTAAAACAGAGGGCTATTAGCAGATTATGTTGATTTATTCAACATTGTATATTAATTCAACACATTCCTTATCCATTTGAATATTAGTCGTTTTTGGCAGTATAAATATAATAGTGTTGTTTTATTCAACACTTTCATTGAGTGTCTCTGAGCGATTGTCTAGTCTATCTATTTCATTTTATGTCTCTTACCTGCTTTGGCACTGTTATTGAAAATGCTTTTGCATATCAGAATAAACTGTAGAAATCATTTCAATGACAATATCATGAAAAAAATTGTTCCATTTTTAGCCGGATTGCTGCTTCCAGGTCTCTTAAGCCTGGAAGCAGCTCCTTCCTCATCCACTGCCACAGTGTCGGCCGTCGATACGATTAAGATCATTACGACACCCGGACTAACCTCTCTTGTTCAATCGTGGATAAACGGTTATACAATAAAGAACAGGGAATCTGTATTCTCAGTTATGGCTTCAGTAAATGATGTTACTGCACAAGCTAAATCACTTGGTTTCCTTCCAGCGGAATCTCAACTGATCCGGAGTAATGGATACGGATGGAAGCTTATTGTCGCTCACGATGCTGTTGTACCGGTCTTCAGCTCCCTGAATCCATTAAGGAATGAACTTTCTGCCAGAGGAATCTCACCTTCTGCATTTGCAAGGATACTAAAGGGTTCCGGTAAAATTTTCTGGTCCGAGCTTATTCCGGGAGCTCCTCAGAAACCCATAAATATCTATCTGCCCGACAATGGATCAATTTATCACAGTGTAGAAGGGTTTACCGGGATCTCTGATTTAAGCATATTAAATATAAGAGGTGTCAAAGAAGATAAATTCGTTGAGGCTCTGAAAAGCGACATCTGGTCGGTCGGATTCTGCAAGTTAAATGATATTGCATCCGGTTCCCTAATGCAAGGTGATCTCACTATCCTTCCTGTTGACAGGAACGGAAATGGCAGGATTGATAGTTTTGAAAAGATCTATGATAATCCTGAATCTCTATTAAGAGGTGTCTGGACAGGGAAATATCCCCGTTCACTTTGCGGCAGCATATATGCAGTTTCTACAGTCAAGCCGGTAGACAAAAGTGCAATAGCTTTCCTGAGATGGATCATAACTGAAGGTGATCAGAAATTATCATCAAATGGGTTCAGCCAGCTTGCAGGGACAGAAAAGGCGTCAGGACTTGCATATATTGCAGATTCAAAAAACAGCATTGTTAACCCAGCCGGAGATCTGGTATCAAACTCATGGCTTTTCATCCTTGCCGGAATTATTATTACTGGAGTGATAATAACTGCGGTCAGGACATTTCGAAGAAGAAAGGATTCTGTTCTTTCCTCTTTACCAGCAAAGGAGATCAGGGTATTAAGCGAGAAGACAATTACTTCTCCCGCAGGCTTATATTATGACAAATCCCATACCTGGGCCTTTATGGAACGCGACGGACTTGTAAGGATCGGAGTTGATGATTTCCTTCAGCATGTTACAGGTACTATAACCGGGATCAGGCTCATTGAGACCGGAGAGTATGTAAAACGCGGTGAAAAGATACTTACTCTTGTAAGGGATGGCAAGCAGCTAAGCCTGTATTCACCGGTCAGCGGCATCGTACGTTCACAGAACACAGATTTATATCTCGATTCTTCTCTTATAAACTCCTCTCCATATACTGATGGATGGATTTACCTTGTTGAACCCCGGAACTGGATAAAGGATATACAGATAATGTTCCTGACCGACAGGTTCAGGGAGTGGCTCAATAGTGAATTTTCGCGACTCAAGGATTTCCTTGCAGCTGCTTTAACTTCACATTATGCTGAATATGCCGCAATTGTGCTCCAGGACGGAGGTGAACTCGCAGATAATATTCTTGAAAAACTCGGTCCCGAAGTGTGGGAAGATTTTCAGGCAAATTTTATCGACAAATCCAGATAGATGAAATTTTTCAGGTCGAATAAAACTTAAGACTTAAAATGAAATCTGACAGACGAAACTTTTTCAGGATATTTGGTGTGGCCGGTGTCACGCTTGCAGTTGGCAGGAGCATGAGCGGTGCTGATTCCAAAAAAAATATTACTGAATTCAGGGGAGTTCTTTATGACTCTACAAAATGCGCAGGTTGCAGGCAATGTGAAATATCCTGCGCCGACGCTCATAATCTCCCGCACCCGACAGACGATCTTGTAACCGGAGTTGTCAGGAAAACATCCGAGACTCAACGCACTGTTATAAACATGTATGCAACTTCAAAGGGGGAAGTCCCGGTTAAGAAACAGTGCATGCAATGCAATGAGCCTGCCTGTGCGGCGGCCTGCCTGACCCAGGCAATGCACAAGACTAAAGAGGGGCCGGTTATCTGGAGAGGTGATAAATGTATGGGTTGCAGATATTGCATGGTCTCGTGCCCGTTCGACATCCCGAAATTTGAATACCACAGTGCAAATCCGAAGATCCAGAAATGCGACCTCTGCTACGACAGGATAATGGAAGGGAAAGTACCAGCATGTGTTGAGACCTGCCCTGCCAATGCGGTTACTTTCGGAACACGAAGGGAACTTCTGAGGGAGGCAAGAAAAAGAATAATTGAGAATCCCGGGAATTATGTAGACCAGATATTTGGCGAAAACGTAGCGGGGGGTACAGGTTACCTCTACATAGGACCCGCTCCATTCAATGAGCTCGGATTCAACACAAAGCTTCAGGAGTCGTCTTACCCTGCACTTACCAAAGGGTTCCTCTACTCTGTTCCGGCAGTTTTTGTACTTCTGCCCTCTCTCCTCCTCGGAATACATGAATCAACAAAAGAGAAAGAAAATAAGGAAGAAAATGAGTAATTCTGCAACCACAGTAATAACAGAAAGCGACGGGAAATCAACAATGAGATTCCTGCTCGACGAATTAAAGCCAAAGGGAAAATGGCTTACACCTTTTAATATAATCTCAATTCCGGTAATAATCCTGGGGCTCGTACTCATAGCAATCCGCTTTGCAAAAGGAATAGGATCTGTCACGAATCTTACGCAGGAGGTCCCATGGGGATTGTGGATAGGATTTGATGTTGTTACTGGTGTTGCTTTCGCGGGCGGTGCTTATGTACTGACATTTATGGTATATATCCTGAAAATGGACAAATACCATTCAATTGTCAGGATAACTGTCCTCAACGGCTTCCTTGCATATGTTTTTTATGCCGGTGCACTCCTTCTCGACCTGGGTCGCCCATGGAATGTCATAAACCCGATAATAGGCAACAATTTCGGCACAAGCTCAGTGCTCTTCCTGGTTGCTTGGCATTTCCTGCTCTATATGATGGCAGAGCTTATTGAATTCTCTCCTGCTATCGCAGAGTGGCTCGGCGCCCGAAGGGCAAGAAAAATCTTGTCAGGGATGACCATCGCTGCCGTGATATTCGGAATTACACTTTCAACACTTCACCAGTCGGGTCTGGGTGCCCTTTACCTAATGGCAAAAGAGAAGATCCATCCTCTATGGTATTCAGGATTTATACCGATCCTGTTTCTTGTCTCAAGTGTCTTTGCAGGATTATCGATGGTGATCTTTGAAGGTTCAATAAGTCACAAGGTCTTCTTCAGCCAGATAAGCGAAAAAAATCATAAATCGCACGATGGCATTGTTCATGGATTATCAAAGATCTGTGCAGGGGTAATGTTTGCGTACCTTTTCCTCCAGCTGCTTGTCTTTATTCATGGTAAACGATGGGAATATATTAACACACCTATGGGTTACTGGTACCTGACCGAGATGATAGGATTTGTCGTATGCCCGATGCTTCTCTTCTTCTATGGATACCGAAAGAGACATATCCCAATGATACGGATTGCTGCAATTGTGACTATGATCGGGATCATCATTAACAGGCTTAATGTAACAGTGATCGGCTTCAAGTGGGATTCGTCTTCGCATTATGTTCCCTCCTGGATGGAATTTGTTGTGACCCTCACAGTCATCTTTATCGAAATATGGGTCTTCCGGTGGGTTATAAACCGCATGCCCGTACTCAGGGAATCACCTTCATGGGCAAAAGAAGACTAATATTACAGACTTTGATTTATCAGCTAAAAAATTAACCTGAAATGGACGCATTTACCTACAACAACATCTTTGATACAAAAGGTATAGAATATCTTATTATCATTGGCTTCTTCATTGTACTAATCCCTTTCTGGCTCATCCTTACAAAGAAAATAACAATACCGGAAAAGATAAAACGGATACCAGGCATCCTGACTGCCAATATTCTGAGTATCCCTCAGGGTCTGCTCTTCTGTAAGAACCATACCTGGGCTCATCTATCAAGGAACGGGATCGCTGAGATAGGTCTTGATGACCTGCTCCTTCATATTACAGGTGATGTAAGATTTGTCAGTATCAGAAGAAGGGGTGACAGTGTATCGAAGGGCGATCTAATTGCAGAAATAGGACAGAATGGTAAAACACTCAAAATCTATTCTCCCCTTTCAGGTGAAATAACTGATGCTAACAGTGCCCTTTCCGGTGATAATGGGATAATGACCTCCGATCCGTATGGAAAGGGATGGATCTTCAAGATAAGGCCTGCGGGATGGACAGCCGAAACAAGTTCATATTATCTTGCGGCCGAAGCAGTAAGCTGGCTCAGAAACGAGCTCTCCCGGTTCCGGGATTTTCTTATGGAATCAGCTTCAAGTAATAGCCATGGAGAATCGGAACTCATCCTTCAGGATGGAGGCGAGCTTAAGGACCATACTCTCTCTGAGCTTCCCGGCGAGATATGGATCAGCTTCCAGGAGAATTTTATGAATATCGGGGAGAAGGGACATGGCAGCGGGCTCACAGCCTGAGCCGGGACTATGAAATAAATCCGGCCTTTATGAGACCCGATTGGAATTTTGCGCTTAAATTAGGGAGAGTAAAAAAGCTGTATCGGAAATGGGTCTTAAAATTATCAATAACCCCCTCTGGGTAAGTAAATTAACAAATAAATTCGTAAGATTCAGATCATCGATCTACGGAAGAGTGGTCTTTATTTTTACAATCTCCTCCGTGATCCTTTTTGTCTCCTTCTGGCTACTTTTCAAATCTGTAAATGAAAAGTATGTAAGATCCGTACTGCGCGAGAATGGCAATAATATTGGTTCGCTCGTTCAGGGCGCTCTGTACAGGTCAATGCTGGAAAACGACAAATCGGCTCTTCAAAGCTCTCTCGATATAATAAACACAATGTCGGGCATCGACGATGTGAATCTTTACGACAGTCAGAATAATCTTATCTACTCTTCTATTTCCTACGACACTACAAACCATTCCGACCCCGACTGCAAAAGATGCCACAAGGACCTGTCGACAATGTTCTCCCTGAAGGAAAAATCCTACAGGATAATCAACATCAACAGTGAGTGCAGCATGAATCATAACAATAATAATACGAGGCATCTTCTGATTAAGTCACCGATAATTAATCAGCCTTCATGCTACACAGCCTCATGCCATGCTCATTCTCAGAGTGAAGAGGTTCTTGGCTCCCTTATGATCAAATTTCCTTTAAAAGATCTTGATGCAGCGCTCGGAAGATCGACGAAGAGCTACTTTTTCCTGGCGGTCATAGTAACATTTATCCTTATAATTATTCTGATAATACTTACAACCAAAAAGATAAAGAATCCCCTGAATCAAATAATCCTCGCAAGTGAGGCTGTTGCGAGCGGAGATAAGAGCACAAGACTTGCTATCAAGCCAAACCAGCTGTCAGACATGAAGATGGTATCGGTGGCTTTCAACGATATGCTCGATAACCTGCAAAAAGCAACTGTTGAGTTGCAAAACTGGTCACAGCAGCTTGAATATAAGGTCCAGAAAAAGTCGGAGGAGCTTGGGCAGGCACAGAGTGAACTTATAAATATAGAAAGGATAGCATCACTTGGAAGATTATCCCTTTCTGTGGCGCACGAAATCAATAACCCACTTTCAGGTATTTTAATCTATGCTAAGCTTGTTCACAAACAGCTTGGCAACAACGAACTGGATGATGAGAAGAAGCAGGCTATAATGAAACATCTTACATTCATTGAAAATGAGGCAAAAAGGTGCGGTGATATAGTTAAGGGCCTCCTCGATTTCTCGAGAAAGGATCAGAATGATTTTGAGCCAAGGCACCTTCACGAGATACTGAACGAGACATTCGACCTGATGGCTCACTCAATGAAGATGGCAAATGTGAATTTCCTTTCTGACTTTTCTGCAAGGTCAGATCTGATTTTCTGCAGCCCTAACCAGGTCAAGCAGGTATGCATTGCCATACTTGTAAATGCCCAGGAAGCAATAGGTGAGAACGGAGAGGTGTTGCTGAAGACATCCAATCCGGATGAGGGTCATATAACTATCGATATCTCTGATAACGGAAGAGGCATTTCGGAAGATGATCTTCCACATATTTTTGAACCATTCTTCTCGACAAAAGACAAAGTAAACGGAATTGGCCTTGGACTGGCCATCGTACACGGCATTATCCAGAACCATAAGGGAAAGATCGAAGTGAAGTCTGTGCGCGGAAAAGGTACTACCATATCAATAAATTTGTCGGTAATCAAGGCATAAGCAAACAGGGTTATGGCACGAAAAATCTCAATTCTTATAGTTGATGATGAAGATTCTGTAAGGGACTCATTATTCAACTGGTTTATTGAAGACGGTTACAGGGTTGAATGCGCTGAAGATGCCAGGAAGGCACTTAATATTCTTGAATCTGAGGATTTTGATATAATTCTTGCAGATATTAAGATGCCTGGTATGGACGGCCTCGAAATGCTGAAGCGCATAAAGAGCCCGAGAAAGGATGCGGCTGTTATTATGATGACCGCCTTTGCAACTGTAGATACTGCCGTTCAGGCTCTGAAAGACGGTGCTTTTGATTATGTTACCAAGCCATTTGATCCCGACGACCTTTCCCATCTCATCAGAAATGTGACCCGGCAGATCTCACTGACAGAAGAAAATGAAATGCTGCGCGAAAAGCTCTCCTCCCTCGAAAACGTTGAGAGTCTTGTTGGAAAAAGTGAGGCGATGAAAAAAGTCCTGAAGGAGATAGAAAGTGTTGCACCATCAGGTGCGTCTGTGATAATCACAGGAGAAAGCGGGACCGGTAAGGAGCTTGTTGCACGGGCGATTCATTCAAATTCACCCCGCCGGTTCTTCCCTCTTGTCAGCGTACATTGCGGGGCACTCACAGAATCACTTCTTGAAAGCGAGCTTTTCGGTCACGAGAAAGGCGCTTTCACAGGAGCCGTATACAACCGTAAAGGGAGGTTTGAGATGGCCGACAGCGGCACGATATTTCTGGATGAAATTGCCACTATCTCACCAAAGATGCAGGTCGAACTCCTGCGGGTCCTTGAAACAAGAAGCTTTATGAGGGTTGGAGGCACAAAGGAGATCACATCTGATTTCAGGGTGATCTGTGCAACGAACAGAGACCTGAAAGGAATGGTCGGGAAGGGCCTTTTCAGGGAAGATCTGTTTTACAGGCTAAATGTAGTAAATATAAATGTCCCGCCACTTCGTGAAAGGACAGAAGATATACCTCTTCTCGTCAGATATTTCATTAAAAAATACTGTGTAACAATGAACAGGCCTGTGATCAACATAGAGCCTGCCGCACTTAAGAAGCTTGAGGAGTTTACTTTCCCTGGCAATATAAGGGAACTCGAAAATATGATTGAGAGAGCCATAGTTATTGGCAATGGGAAAAAGATCACAAGCAGGGATCTGCCTATCGGGAAAGAGACAATAAACAGCGGTATCGAAAGTCTCGACGACCTCGAAAAGAATCATATAAAAACGATACTTGCAAAATACGGCTGGAATATATCAGCTGCCGCCAAGGCACTTAAAGTGGACAGGGTAACACTTTACAACAAAATAAGAAAATACGACATCAGCCAGAACGAATAACCCTTGTCAGTTACGGCAGAATATATCAGCTTAATATCCTTTGGATATTTCGATAAGGGTCTGCTCGAAATGGTATCAGATCACATTGTCAGGGAATTTCATTTGCCTGTGAGAACCAGGGAGGGCTTTCTCGACCTTAGCGAATATTATGACCCTTCAAGAAGACAATATAACGGTTCCTTGCTGCTTAAAAAGATCAATACCGATTTTGCGACGGATAATTCAAAAGCTGTCGGACTATTCAATGTGGACCTTTTCATCCCGATCCTTACATATATTTTCGGCCAGGCATTTCTAAACGGCAGGGCAGGCATTATTTCAGTATACAGGTTCAGCAATGAGCGCTACGGAATGAAGCCCGATAGCCAGCTGCTGGCAGACCGGTTCCGGAAAGAGATTATGCATGAACTGGGACATATGTTCGGACTTGTACATTGCACAGATCCGGTGTGCATAATGAGATCGGGATCATATGTGGAGGATATTGACCAGAAATATTTTACCTTTTGTGATAACTGCAGAGGAAAGATACTTGATCTGAATATCTGAATTGTTTCATAAATTTGTTAATAGCTTCATAATCAAAATCATTGTACTATGAAAAAATTAGCTCTGGCTTCATTCATGCTGATCGTGTTTTCAGTAAGCACTTTCGGGCAGTGGTATCAGAAAAAATATCAGGTCAATGATATAAACTCTCTTTCGCCTGACCAGCTTCAGGAATCACTACATGAATCAAAGGCATCTACATCAACATCCATTATTATTGCCGGTGGCGGAGTCTTAGTAACGCTTTGCGGCATTTATATCCCTTATCCGGTAGATGAGAATTCAAAATTCTTTGAGCAGCTCATGGGTTCAAGAGGAATGAATATTCTGGTTACCTCTCTGGGTATCATATTCACTGCAGCAGGAACAATCTCGACCTTTGTTTACCTTGAACGAACATCCAGAATAAAGAATACAATAAACAGAAACTATCCTGGGAACGCCTTTATTAACTTATCTCCAAGGATTATGTTTAATAATTATACCCGTACTTCATCTGCCGGGGTTTCACTAACTGTAAACTTCTGAATTGCAGCTTACTTCAGATTGATTCTCACTGCAGGCGATCTGACATCAGGTTTTGCGAAATCATATTTTCTCAGGCAGGTTATGAAACAGCTTTTCAGTCTTGCATTTGTTCTTCCCGCCTCGCTCTGCGGGCCACTCACCTCCTTTGCCGGACCTCCTTTCGGAACAGATGATCCCGAGCCTGCCGGATTCAGGCACGGAGAGTATAATATGTCATCACAGGGCCGGTTCCAGTGCGGTTTCGCTACAGTCACACTGCCACATTTTGATCTTAACTACGGACTAATCAAGGGCCGCCAGATCCATTTTGAGCTGCCAATGAATTATAGCGCAACATTGGTGGGCATTTAAAACCCACTGATTATTAATTGTTTATTTTGAAGTTCTTT
>JBBIIS010000088.1:0-11972 GCA_037446375.1 Bacteroidota bacterium
CTTTTCCGACGCTTTTTCTTTGTTACTTTCTTTTGGCATGGAAAAGAAAGTAAGGAGAAAAAAGCTCTATATTAAGGAGATTAACACAAATGCCAAAGAAATAAAATAAAGGAGCCATCTCATTCTGTTTTGAGATGGCTCCTGATATAATTATTTACTTTTTGACCTTATGCCTTCTTGGCATCTTTCTTTGTTGTATCATAAACAATGCTGGTCGCAACGAAGACAGATGAATAGGTTCCTACAACAACCCCGATGAGCATTGCAAATACAAACCCGCGGATAACAGCTCCACCGAAGAAAAAGATAGCCAGAAGTACAAGGATAACAGTCATAGATGTGTTAATTGTACGGCTAAGAGTACTGTTAAGAGCCATGTTCATTACCTCTCTCCTGTCACGCTTGGGATACATCGGAATATACTCCCTGAGCCTGTCGAAGACGATCACGGTATCCATTACTGAATAACCTATCACCGTAAGGACGGCCGCAATAAAGGACTGGTCGATATCCATGGAGAAAGGCAGGAATCCATATCCGAGAGAATATATACTTATAATTATAAGTGAATCGTGGAAGAGTGCAACAACTGCCCCGAATCCATGCTGCCAGGTCCTGAACCGGAGGAAGATATAGGAGAACATCATTATAAGGGCTATTACTACTGCCCATACAGCTTTTATCTTTGTGTCGCTTGCTATTGTTGGCCCTACTGTTTCGGAACTCTGCCTGTTATCAGAAAGGAATTTCTCTTTTGATACGTTGGCTGCCAGATAAGGTTTCAATCCTGTGTATAGCAAAGAATCGATCTCCCTGTCAACACCGGTTTCATTGATCTTATATATAGTAGTGATCTTAACCTGGTTGTCGCCTCCGTATGTTACTACCTGAGGAAGATCCTTGAAAGGAGCTGTAAGGCTCCTTGCAATATCTTCTGTTTTCACATTATGATCAAATTTAATAACGTATGTACGCCCCCCGGCAAAATCGATACCCGGATTCAATCCTCTTGTCAAAAGTGAGATTGCGCCTATTAAAGTGACTGTAAGGGATACAACGTAAAAAATCTTTCTCATTCCGATAAAATCGATATGCGTATTTTTAAGAATATGCTCGGTCATAGGTATCGAGAATGTGATCTTTGATTTTCTCTTAAGCAGCCAGTCGAACATTAAGCGGCTGAGGAAGAATGCTGTGAACAATGAAAGAAGGTTACCGATAACGAGTGTCGTTGCGAAGCCCCTGATAGGTCCTGTACCGAATGTGTAAAGTACAACTCCGGTCAGAATTGATGTAACGTGTGAATCAATAATAGCGGAAAAAGCATGCTTGTAGCCGTCCTGGATCGCAAGCTTTTCGGCCTTCCCGGCCCTCAGTTCCTCTCGGATCCTTTCATATATTATCACGTTCGCGTCGACCGCCATACCAGTTGTTAGAACTATACCTGCTATACCCGGGAGAGTAAGTACGGCTCCAAGGGATGCAAGCACTCCGAACAGGAATACAATGTTTGTGAACAGTGCAAGGTCGGCGATCAGGCCTGCCTTGTTGTAATAGAAGATCATGTAAACAAGAACAAGAAGGAATGCAATTGCAAATGAGGTAAAGCCTGAATTTATTGCCTCCTTACCAAGTGACGGACCAACAACGTTATCAGAAACAATGCGAGCGGGTGCAGGCATTTTACCGGACATCAGGACGTTTGAAAGGTCCTGTGCCTCCTCTATTGTTCTGTTACCCGTGATCTCCGAATTGCCGCCTGTTATTTCAACAGATACCCTTGGCCAGGTGCGGACATAACCGTCAAGAACAACTGCAATGCATCTGCCGATATTTTCACGTGTAAGCCTTGCCCATGTCTTTGCTCCTTCCGAATTCATCGACATGTCAACCTTGATATCTGAAGCAACAAGCCCTGATGATGGTCTGGCAGAAGTAATACATGTACCATCAAGAGGCGGCCTTCCGTCACGTGTTGTAACCTTAATTGCATGAAGTTCATAATATGTTTTTGACGCGTCAGATGAATAAGGCCTCTGGCTCCACATAAATTTAATGTCCCTGGGGAAAATATTCCTTATCTGGGTCATTTTAAGATATTTGTTTACAACGGATGTGTCCCTGAAACTCGAAAGACCTATAAGACTGCCCGGATAAGGCTGTCCCTGCTGGTCAACGTGAGGTCGAAGCACCCCGAAAAGTGGGTTCTGAGTTGTAAACTGCTCTATTGATTTTGATTCATTGCTTTTGGCTGTCGTATCCTTAGCAATTATATCAAGAAGAGCCTGTGCCGATGCGCTTGTATCTTTTGGATTTGTTACTGCTTTAACATTTTTCTGCTTTGCATTTACAGAATCGGCAGTCTTTACCTTCTGTGCCTGCAGCTCCCTGAGAAGATTATTTGCCTGGGAGAGGTAACCAATTACCTCTGAATTTTCGTATGTTTCCCAGAATTCAAGGTTTGCGGTTCCCTGGAGAAGTTCACGAACCCTCTGGGGATCTTTAACTCCGGGAAGCTGTATAAGGATTCTTCCCTTGGTCTGTCCCTTTGTAATGTTTGGCTGAACGACCCCGAAACGGTCGATCCTGCTGCTAAGAACATTGAATGCATTATCAATCGCAGCATCAGATTCACTCTTGAGGACCTTTATTACCTCATCGTTTGTAGAGTTGAAATTGATCTTGCCTTTAAGTCCGATGGTCCCGAAGATAGATGCCAGCTTTGCATTAGGGTCAATTTCCTGGAATGCCTTCTGAAAAAGATCTATGAAGTCGGTCTGGCTCGTCTTTCTTCTCTCCTTGGCTTTTTGAAGCGCCTCAATAAATGTTTTATCAGGATTATAGTCGGATAACGCCTTGAGTATATCCTCAACTGATACCTCCATTATAACGTTCATCCCGCCTTTAAGGTCGAGGCCAAGGTTTATCTCCTTCTTCTGGCATTCCTTGTAAGTATTCCCAAGAAAGCTCCACTTATCCTTTGGCAACAGCGAGATCGAATCAATATATTCGGTTTCACGTATCTGATCGCCTTTGGCACGTGCCTTTGCTTCAGTTTTGACCTTATATGTGACTCCAGTAAATGACAACTCGTAGAATGTCACGATCACAAGAGTAATAGTAAGGGCGATTATTAAACCTTTGTTCTGCATCTGATTCCTTTTTTGAATTATTCGGGTTTTTGTTTCTCTTTAAACGAGGCGCAAATATAAATAAAATTGCAAAAAGACTCAACTAAACAGAAATGAATTAAATAAATAAGGAGATAAATCAAATGGCCAGTCCCGTTTAAATATCCCCTTAATCCCATAAAGGGGACAGAGAAAAAATTATGTATCAACCCCTCTTCAGGAGCAGTGAGCTATTTGATGACTTCCTGAAATTAGGATAAAAGATGAAGATTCAGATATATAAATTGCAGTATTTCAATATTTCCTATCTCAATAGCATTTCGTAATCGGTTTCAAGATTCTTCCTTGTTATAAAATCATAAAGCGACAGCGTGCGGATATTGTAGAAAAAAGTCCAGTAATCCTGCAGTGACTGTACGTATGCTCTTTTGTTCTGGTCTTTTTTTGTATCGGCATTGTTAAGGTCGAGTATAGCTATCTTCCCTATCATGAAGCGCTGCTTTGTTACCTCATACATCCTTCTTGCAACAGTATCTGATTTTGCAGCAATTGCAACCTGCTCTTTCTGCAGGTTAAACTGCTCAACATCAAGCATAAGGTTCTGCTGAAAATCGGTGAGGGCCTGCTGAACCTGTACATTTGTAAGTTCAAGGCTCGACTGTGCCATCCTGTAATTACCCTTTCCCCGGCCCCAGTCAAGGATCGGCATCGTAAATCCTATATTCGCAGATTGAGACCTGATCGGATTATTAAGAGAACTTCCAAGGTCTGCTCCGGATGATGTGAGACCCATTGAGACCTGAAGGCTTGCATTAAAACCCTTGGCGGCCCGTGCCTGTGCCACGTTGCTCTGGGCGGTCAGCACATTCAGCTGCTGTGTCAGTATATCAGGGTTATTCTTCATAGCAAGGTCAAGGACTTCAGATGTATTAACCTGTAGGTCGGGCACCTCATTTGGAATAATTAGTTCGATGCGAACATTTTCGTTGTACCCGAGGAAAGATCTCAGCCTTATCTCCCTGTCGCGGAGGTTCATATCGGCCTGTTTGCTTGCTGTTTCGGCATTCAGGTATGAAAGCTGCATCTGAAGAAGTTCGTCCTCAGAAATAGTTCCCAGCTGGTACCTCCCCTTGGCTATCCTGTAAAGTGTATCTGCATTTGACAGGTTCATTACAGCTATCTGCTTGTTTATCTGTGCAAGTGCGAGTGAAAAGAACGACATGACCGCGCTTGAATGTACTGCCTCTATATTTGAAAGAAATGTCTTTTTAGCTGTTTGATACTTGAGGGGTTCTATCTTTGTCTGCCACCTGAGAGTATTATACTGTCTTATAGGCTGATTGATATTGATGCTTACAGGCGATGTGAGGAACTGCCCTGCGTTCTGTTCGTAGTCGTACTGGTGAAGCAGGCTTGACTGCAGGGAAATTGTTGTTCCCGAGAATCCAATAGCCTGTGCAAGCGAAAGTGTTCCGTTATTTGTTATTATATTTTTTGGAACATACTGGAATTCATTATTGTTCGAGTTATATACCTTATTATATCCGCTGCTGTAAGCCGGCACTGTCCCTGTAAGAATAAGAGTTGGTCTGAACTGGGCCTGGTAAGATCTGAACTGCCAGTAGCTTGCACGGTAACGATGCTTTGCCATCAAAGCCTGGGGTGACTGTTCCTCAGAGATCTTTATTACCTCTTCGAATGTGAGATTTTTTATCTCCTGGGCGACAGCCAGCTTAGAAAAAACAGAAAATGCAATAATAATTACTGCTAATAAAACTCTTTTCATACTGGTCGATTTATTCATATCTTAATGATTCAATTGGGTCTCTTTCTGAAGCTCTCTTTGCCGGCGAATAGCCAAAGATAACACCTACTGCAGCTGACACTCCGAATGCGACAAAGACTGAGAAGAATGATACTACAGTCATAATGCCGGCAATTTTTTCAATAAGCTTGGCCATTATAACTCCAAGGAAAACACCGATGAATCCGCCTGAAATACTAATCAGGACAGCTTCCGACAGGAACTGAACAACAATATCCATCTTTTTTGCTCCGATAGCCATCCTTGTTCCGATCTCCTTGATTCTTTCCATAACCGTTGCAAACATAATATTCATGATGCCGATACCTCCTACGATAAGTGAAATACTTGCTATGGCACCCAGCACTATGTTGAATATATCCTTTGTCCTCTGCTGCTGCTTAAGGAGAAGCTCAGGGACTGTTATTTCAAAATCCTTGACGCTGGAATGGCGGCGTGTAAGCATACGGCTCAGTATCTCTGTTGTGGCATTTATCTGTTCTGTTTCTGCCACCTGAACAACGATGCGGTCGAGCTGATTGTAATTTGTTTCGGCATTTGTACTTGCATCAGATGAACTTGAAACTACTCTGGCCATACCTCCCATACCACCCGGACCTCCGATAAAAAATGCGTTAGTTGTTGCTTCCGATACCATCTTGGTGTTTATAAGGGCCCTGTTCTGATAACGAAGGAGCATTGTCTCGATCGGAATGTAAATATTATCGTTGTAAACGTTTACACCTTTTTCTTCAAATCCGGTAAGCGTGACTGTTGTTTTCTGAAGAACTCCTATTACTTTCAGCCATATCCCGTTGAACTTAATGTATTGCCCGATAGGATCAATATTGCTAAAGAATTTGGCCCTGATATTTGCACCTATTATACAAACCTGGATACCGTTCTCCTCCTGGTACTTATTGAAAATCGCACCTGAAAGAAGCGGAAGGTTGTAAAGAAAAAAATAATCATTGGATACTCCAACAAGCTTGGCAGTATATTTCTTCCCGTTAAGCATAGCAGTGGAGTTGAAGGATATCTCAGGGCTTATTCTTTTAACCGAAGGCAATGTTTCATGAACAGCATCAACATCAAGCATGCTCAGTCCCCTTGAGAATTTCTTCTGTTGCTTTTCAGATTCATCAGTCGAGGATGAAGAACTTTTTTCAGGGATGATGGGATTAATAAGAATATTATTTACCCCGACCATCTTCATCTGTTCGAGTATCTCCTGTTTTGCACCCTTTCCAATGGCAAGCATTGCAATAACTGCCGCCACGCCGAAAATTATCCCGAGTGCGGTAAGTATCGATTTGAGTTTGTTCGAAATAATTGATTCGACTGCAATCTCAATGTCATGAAAATATCTGAAAAAGAATTTTAGCATTTTTCTAGGGTTAACTTGTTAAACCTCCCTCAATTTTGAAACCCGCCATTCTGCTGGCCCGACTGGATGCTTCTGCGGCGCGCACTTGAATCACGAGTGCCGCCTCCCTGACCCCCGCCATTCTGAAATTGCATAAACCTCTTGCGCATGGCAGCTGTATCCCCACCCTGCTGCTGCATCATCTTCATCATTCTTCTTATTGCGGCGGTATCTCTTGGTCCGGTTGGTCCCTGGAAATTGCCCGTACCACCCTGTCTCTGGAAATTACCAGCACCACCCTGTCTCTGGAAATTACCCGTGCCACCCTGCATCTGGAAGTTTGCACCACCACCCTGCATCATCATTGCTCCTGCAAACGGGTTCTGGGCAGCTCTGCGCTTGGCAGCCTCTTCAGCCTCTTTCCTGATGCGCATCTCCTCAGCTTTCCTTGCTTTCTCTTTCTCCTTTATTACAGGGATCAGTTCTGCTCCCGCAATCTTGTACTTTTCGCCACCCTCTGGTGTATTGAGATAGATAACCGATTTGGGTTCGAGTCCCTTTTCAATTATCACGTTATTTTCATTCGATTCTCCAAGAAGTACAACCTGTTTAGTTTTATTCCTTGTATAAACGAAAGGTATGCTGTCGGGTCCCGACTGGACACATTCAAGCGGGACATAGATAACGTTTTCAATTGTTTTTGTGACAATCTTATTACCTGTTGTCATTGACGGACGCAGTATGGGATCGGAACCGTCCAGCTTGACCTGAACTTCGAAAACCTTTGCATCTGCATTCGGAAGCTGTTCCCCGATATTAGCGACACTTGTCACAATACCTGTATACTTGCGTTCCGGGAACGCATCTACCATTACTGATACTTTCTGGCCCGCCTTAACCTTGCTTACATCGATTTCATTGACATAAGTTTTTGAGATCATTGTAGAAAGATCAGGAAGGGTTGCGACAACAGGATCGAAGGGATTGATAGAGGACCCGAGCTTCCGTTTGGTTCCGGTTCTGTCTCTCTTATAAATAATCATTCCATCCGAAGGAGCCTTTACAATAAAATTAGCCAGCAATCTCTGAAGATCGGATACCCGTGTTCTCTGGTCTGATATCTGGTGCTGAAGGTTCCTTATATCTGCCTTGACCTGTTCCACTTTCAGACTGTAGCCCTTTGCTGACTGATCGAGTGTGCGCTTTGCCTTATCAAGAGCGATCTCGGCCTGCCTGATTGTTGTAGGAGGCTCATATTTAGACTGCTCAAGTGTGATAGCTGCCTCTTCTACCGAAAATTTCAGGTTTTTAATGTTATCCCTCAGGTTGCTTAATGTGACTGCGGAATCTAGCATTTTTACTTCATAGTTCTGTTCATAGGTTGTCATCTGGTCAAGGGCATCCTTCAGCGTATTGTCGAAGCTGGTCCTGTCAAGAGTAGCAATATAGTCTCCTTTCTTGACCTCTGTTCCCTCAGCAATTATATCCTGTATCTTAATGTCCATAAACCTGATATTCCTTGTCTGGGTGAAGTCGGGGCCGCTTATATCGGTCGATTTCTCTGCCTGAAGTTCTCCTGTGGTGTTAACTATAATGTCGAACTGTCCGATGGCGGCAGTTGCAAACAGGTTGGCGACCCCCTTTTTGGATGATGTTCTATTTATTATAATCAGAGCAATTACAGCCACAACAATAACGATAGCTGTAATAATGACATTTTTTTTCATTTGCTATAATAGTATTAATTCTTCTGATATCCGGAATTTGCCACGAAAGTATTAAAATTTAGTCAGCCTTATTCCCTGGTGGCAAATCTTAACAATAATTAACAACAATATTTAGGTAGTTAGTTTATTAACTGACAGCCAGACCCTGCTATTTATTCCGCAGGCATTTGAAATTAATACAAATTAACCCTTTTCGACAATAGTGATGACCCTTCCCGCAAGTTCTTCAGCTTCTCCCTCAGTGTGACCTTCAGCATAGATCCTTATTATGGGTTCGGTGTTAGATTTTCTTATCTGTACCCATCCATTTTCATAATCGATCCTGATCCCGTCGCGCGTGTCAATCTTTTGATCCGAAAAGCAGTTTTTAACCTTGTTTAATATCAGATCAGTGTCTGTCCTCGGGTCAAGAGTGATCTTCCTTTTTGAAATGAAATATGAGGGGTAGCACTTTCTGAGCTCAGTACATCTTTTCCCGCTTCTTGCCAGATGGGAAAGAAACAGGGCTATCCCTGCAAGAGCATCGCGGCCGTAATGAAGCTCAGGGAAAATAATGCCTCCGTTCCCCTCTCCTCCTATTATTGCTCCTCTTGCTTTCATCTCCTCAACAACATTTACCTCCCCTACAGCAGATGTAAAATATTTTGCCCCATGCTTTTCCGTAATATCCTTCAGTGCTCTGGTCGAGGAAAGGTTTGACACGGTATTGCCTGCCCCGAAGGAAAGAATATAGTCTGAAACGGCAACAAGGGTGTACTCTTCACCGAACATCGAACCATCCTCGCATACAATTGCCAGCCTGTCGACATCCGGATCAACAACAAAGCCGAGATCGGCCTTTTTTTCCTTCACAAGACTTGAAATGGCTGAAAGGTTTTCGGGCAGTGGCTCTGGATTATGAGCAAAATTGCCATTAGCTTCTCCATTCAGAAGATGAACATGTTTCACCCCAAGCCGCTTTAGAAGGTCAGGTAGAATGAGTGAACCGACAGAGTTAATGCAATCGATTGCAACTGTAAAACCGGCTTTCCGGATCGCCTTCACGTCAACCTGACTGAGTTTGAGGATCATATCTATATGCTTCCCGCCCCAGCTGCTGTCAGTCTTTACGGCCCCCAGCATGTTGTGTGTCGCGAAATAAAAATCTTCGGCCCCTGCATTCAAAAGAACCTCATTCCCATCTGCTGCTGAGAGAAATTCACCCTTCTCATTAAGAAGCTTAAGGGCATTCCAGTTGGCAGGATTATGGCTCGCTGTAATTATTATGCCTCCTGATGCAGAGGACCCGGTAACGGCAATTTCAACGGTAGGAGTTGTTGCCATTCCGAGATCTGTAACATCAATTCCGAGTCCCTGCAAAGATGATATGACAAGATTACTGACAAGACTTCCGGTCGTCCTCGCATCGCGTCCTACAACTATCATTGGTCGCGGATACCTGTTCCGCCTTTTTATCCATGTCCCGAAGGCAGCGGAGAATTTTACGATATCAACGGGTGAAAGAGATTCGCCCGGTTTTCCTCCGATCGTTCCGCGAATGCCTGAAATAGATTTTATAAGGGTCATATCTTAACTGGTTTAGCTGGTACAAATTTGCAAAAAAATGAGCAATCCATAAATATCGTCAATTAATTGTACCTTTGCACGCTGATAATTAATATTATGGAACAGAGGCGCAGACCGGATAAAAGAAGCTTTAAAACCGATAAACCAGTCCGGAAAAAGACTTCTCCGGTAAAGGAGGAGAAAATAAGGCTGAATAAATATATTGCAGCAAGTGGCGTATGTTCGCGCCGCGATGCTGATGAGATAATCCAGAAGGGCGAAATAAGTGTTAACGGCAGGGAAATTACCGAGCTGGGATACAAGGTAAACAAGAGCGACGAGGTGAGGTACAGGGGCAAAACGCTATCTGCTGAAAGGATGGTCTACATAGTTCTCAATAAACCAAAGGATTATGTTACAACCGTAAGTGATCCTCATGCCGATAAAACAGTTCTTGATCTGATTGGTGACAGATGCCCCGAAAGGGTTTATCCCGTAGGGAGACTCGATAAGTCCACAACAGGGGTTCTTCTGCTTACAAACGACGGGGAGCTTGCCGGGAAGCTTACTCATCCTAAATATAAAAGAAAAAAGATTTATCATGTCTTCCTCGACAAGGATGTTGTGAAGGAGGATCTGTTCCGTCTTACGGGAGGCATCGAGCTGGATGGGGAGACGGTGGCCGCCGACGCTGTCAGTTATGCGGATCAGGACGACAGGTCTCAGATAGGAATAGAACTTCATTCAGGGCAAAACCGCGTAGTGAGAAGGCTTTTTGAATCGCTGGGTTACAATGTCAAAAAACTCGACAGGGTTTACTTTGCCGGCCTCACAAAAAAGAATCTTCCGAGAGGCAAATGGAGATTCCTGAATGAAAAAGAGGTAAATATGCTTAAAAGAGGAATATTTTAGATCGGGAATATGGCTCATAAATCAGGCTTTGTAAATATTCTCGGAAATCCCAATGTTGGAAAGTCGACGATAATGAATGCCCTCGTCGGGGAGAAGCTTTCGATCATAACACCGAAGGTTCAGACCACACGTCACAGGATACTTGGCATTCTTAACGGAGAGGAGTTCCAGATAGTTTTTTCTGATACACCAGGCATTCTCATGCCAAGGTATGGCCTGCAGGAGACAATGATGGGCTTTGTAGATACTGCTCTTTCCGATGCTGACATAATCGTTTACGTGACCGATACAGTCGAGCATCCCGAAACCGAAAGTGAATATATCGGAAAGATAAGGGAGTCGGGCATTCCCGTGTTGACAGTGATTAATAAGATCGATCTCTCAGGCCAGAGTGAACTTGAAATTCTCGTTGATAAATGGGACAAGACATTTCCAGGATCGATCATAGTCCCTGTTTCAGCACTTACAGGATTTAATATTCCGGGCCTTCTGAAGGCAATTCTTGATAAGCTTCCCGAAGGGGAGCCGTTTTTTCCTAAGGATCAGCTGACCGACAGGTATGAGAGGTTTTTTGCTTCGGAAATAATAAGGGAGAAAATTTTGTTAAACTATCAGAAAGAGATCCCCTATTCAGTAGAGGTTGAAATAGATACTTTCGAAGAGGAGGCAAAGATCGACAAGATAAGAGCGGTCATATATGTCGAAAGAGACAGCCAGAAAGGCATTATTATAGGGCATAAGGGTAGCATGCTCAAAAAAACCGGAACTGAAGCAAGGAAGGATATGGAGGATTTTTTCGGGAAGAAGGTTTTCCTCGAGCTTTATGTAAAGGTAAACAAGGACTGGCGTGATAAGCCGCTCATGCTCAAAAGATTCGGCTACAGGTAATAAGAGATTAATTATGGGAAGTATTGTTGCAATAGTTGGAAGACCAAATGTGGGTAAATCGACTCTTTTTAACAGGCTCACCGAATCGCGCGAGGCCATAGTTGACGAGGTAAGCGGTGTTACGCGCGACCGTAATTACGGCAAGGCCAACTGGAACGGAAAGGAATTTTCTGTTATAGATACAGGAGGTTATGTTGAAAATTCGGAAGATATTTTTGAAGGCGAGATAAACAGGCAGGTACTTCTTGCAATAGAGGAATCAGATGTTATTCTCTTCATCACCGATGTTACACAGGGAATTCATGAACTGGATATATCGGTAGCGATGATGCTTAGAAAATCGAATAAGAAGGTCATCTTTGCAGTTAACAAGGTTGATAATCATGAAAGGCTTCTCGACGCGAATGAGTTCTATTCACTCGGGCTTGGTGATTACTTCCCTATAAGTTCCATAAACGGAAGCGGAACGGGTGATCTCTGCGATGCAATTGCTCTGGCCCTTCCTGATGAGGTCCGGGAAGAGCTTCCGGAATTGCCAAGGATAGCAATAGTAGGCCGGCCAAATGTTGGAAAATCTTCGCTCGTCAATTCACTTCTCG
>JBBIIS010000089.1:0-11887 GCA_037446375.1 Bacteroidota bacterium
CCTCATCGAATCTGAGATCCTTCTCTTGCTCCCTTTTTCTCAATCCGCCGGTTTTAACAATAAGGTTCCTGGCTCCCCGTCCGTCGGTCCCAAGGTTAAAATCCATTATTTCTGCAAATCCGCTTCCCGATATGAGTGTGGCAGCGGCAGCGTCTCCGAAGATTGTACGGTTACTCTTGTCGCGAGGATGTATGAATTTTGAATATGTCTCCGATGTAATGAAAAGGATGTTCTGTGCTATCCCGGCACTTATAAGACCTTTTGCAAGGGAAAGGCCGTACACAAAACCTGAACAGCCCTGATTAATATCCAGTGCGCCGGTTTCAGACCTTAGTCCAAGCTTGTTCTGTATATAGCATGCGGATGCCGGCAAAAAATAATCAGGGCTCTGTGTGCAGAGCATAACAAAGTCAATATTATCCCTGTCTATATTATATTCTTTGATCAGATTCTCTGCGGCACAGACAGCCATGTCAGTCGATGTCTCATTTTCACCTGCAAGATGTCTCTCCAGTATACCAAGCTTGCTGGCTACCTTTTCAACCGACCATTCAGGAAAATCCTTCAGGAGATCTTCGTTACTAACAACCCTTTCAGGAAGAAAGTATGATATTCCATTTATAAAAGCTTTCATCACAAACTCATTACAATAATGTATATCCTCCGTCGATAAGAAGATTGCTGCCGGTAACCCAGAGAGAAGCATCGGAGAGAAGGTAAATAACAGCCCAGGCAATCTCTTCGGGTTTGCCGTATCTTTTAAGAGGATATCTTTTCATATCCTCCTGAAGCTGCTCATCGGAAATTGCGCCATCCAGATAGATCCCTGTATTTACCATTCCCGGATTCACTGAATTGACCCTTACAGACTTCGGGGCCAGATCGAGGGCCATTCCCTTAATAAGCCCGTTAACAGCCCCTTTGCTTGCGGAATATATTGAGCCTCCAACAGACGAACAAAGCGTCCCTGATACAGATGAGATGAAAACTATTGATGAGTTCCTGTTTATTTTCTTCTGCTTCAGAAGCTGCTGGGTAATTATGAGAGGCGCATTGAAGTTTATTCCCATCACATCATTCATGATCTCCTCTGTCAGAAATGCGACAGGTACGGGCCTTGCGATACCTGCAGCATGAACAAGCCCGTCAACAGGAGGCAGATCTTCAATTATTGCCTTCCGGCTGCCTGCCGACTGAAGGTCGCCGGATAACTGCTTATGTCCCGATCCTTCAAGCTTTTCGAAGGTCTCATTAAGTCGAATGGAATTCCGCCCTGTTATGACAAGAGAGGCTCCCATTTTTGAACATTCTATAGCGACGGCTCTTCCAATACCGGAAGATGCCCCGGTAATGAATATCTTCTTTCCTTCAAGTGAAAATGGATTATGCATCTTTGCCCAATTTAGGTTTTCACCTCTAATGAAGTGCCTGTTTTGATTTTACAATATTGAAAATATCCTCAATGGTCCGGGAATTCCTTATATCTTCTCCTGTAAGGCTGACATTGTATTTTTCATCTGCCATAGCAATTACTGACAATGCAAGCAGGGAGCTCCACTCCTCAATATCCCTGAATTTTGTTGAAGGCTTAAATTCCTTACTGTCAGTCTCCTCAAACAACTCGCAAATATTCTTCAGAAATTCATCTATTCCCATGTGTGGGTGGTTTAAAGTTTGATTAAAATATATTCAGAATCAGATGCAAATATACTTAAAGGTAATTCAGTTTATAATTTTCCTGGCAGGATTACCGAAAACTGTCGTCCCCTCTCCGACTTTTTTAAGCACTACACTTCCTGCTCCGACAGTTGCACCGCTTCCTATTGTCATATTTGGCAGAATTGTCGCATTTGTACCGATAAATACTTTGCTTCCGACAGAAACATTCCCCCCCAGGTCTACTGAAGGCATTATTGATGAAAAATCCCCTATTTTGCAGTCGTGACCGATCTGTGAGCCGATATTGAGGGTAACGCAGTTGCCAATGGAAACATTTGTTGTTATAATACTTCCCGGGCATACCAGAGAGCCCTCTCCGATACTATTGAATTTCCCGACAGAAACATCCGGAGCTATATATGTAAGAAAGCTAGTTGATCCCTTAAGATGATTATAAATCCTCTCCTTCCAGGCGCAGTCGGCAACAGCGATTATGCAATAATCCCTTTTAGTGAGAGGATATTCTCTCCAGTCGCCGACGATCCTGAGGTTTGTGGGGTATCCGTCAAGCGGACTTTTCCCCCCGAAATAGTGAAGAAATCCCTTTATTTTCCAGTCGCGCGAAGGTTCAGGGATCAGCTGGAGCCAGCTTTCCATTTCACGTCCGAAGTTTGACGCTCCGATAATGAAAAGATCTCTTTTTTCTGACATACCACTGATGATGTTAAGTTTAACGGACAAAGAAACAAAACTCTGTCCTAAGTCCCGCATCATAAGAGCGAATTTAAAATTAAGACAAATAACCCGAATATTATAGCGAATAACATTCCCCGGCCTTATAATATTTATGATATTTCAATACTTTTGTTCCTGAACTATTTATAATTAACAGATGCAGATAAAGAATATTTTCAAGTCGGCCGTGCCTCATATAGTGGCAGTAGTGGTTTTTCTTACAGTTACGGTGATCTATTTTTACCCTGTACTTGAGGGCAAGGTCCTTTCTACGAATGACGGAACGGTAGCCAGAAATGCATCTAAGGAGATCAACGATTTCCGTGCAAAATACGGATCTGAGCCCTTATGGACGAATGCGATGTTCAGCGGAATGCCTGCGTACCTTATTTCAACCCGCTTCTCCGGTAATCTGATCAGGTATGCCGATGCTTTCCTGAGGGTTATGAAAATGCCAATCTCTTCAATCTTTCTGACAATGCTTGGCTTTTACATCATGCTGCTGATCTTCAGAGTAAAACCATGGCTTGCTATTGCAGGTGCACTTGCTTACGGATTGTCGACATATTTCTTTTTCATCCTTACTGCGGGCCATAATACCAAGGCTATTGCAATTGCCTATATGGCTCCTATGATAGGAGGCATCTATTATACATACAGATACGAGGCGATAAAAGGAGCCCTTCTCGCTGGTTTCTTCCTGGCGCTTGAGATAACTGCAAATCATGTTCAGATAACCTATTATGCAATTCTCTGTATACTTATATTTATTATAATTGAATTGATATCTGCTATCAGAAAGAAAGAGATCAGGGACTATATTAAAAGGTCATTAATTCTGATTGTACCAATCTTGCTGGCAATTGGAATGAATTTCGGATCCCTGTACACAACTTATGAATATGGTAAGTTTTCAATAAGGGGAAAGTCAGAGATTATTTCTCAAGATAAAAAGTCCACAGCCGGACTTGACCTGGATTATGCAACCCAGTGGAGTTATGGTATCGATGAGACTATGACCCTTCTTATCCCTGATTTCAAGGGGGGAGCGACTGTGCCTTTTGGCAGGGATTCAAAAACCATGGCAGCCCTTAAGGAGAATAATGCAACTCAGGCTGCAGGCCAGTTCTCCCAGTACTGGGGAACCCAGCCATGGACCGACGGACCTGTTTATGTCGGAGCTATTATTGTTTTTCTCTTTATCCTCGGTCTCTATCTTGTAAAAGGGCCCGAAAAGTGGTGGCTTCTTGCCGCAACTGTACTTTCAATAATGCTTGCATGGGGCAAGAATTTTATGCCGCTCACCAACTTGTTTATGAATTACTTCCCGGGCTATAATAAGTTCCGGGCTGTGACAATGACCCTTGTAATCGCCGAATTCTGCATGCCGCTCCTGGCGATAATAACTCTCAGGGACATTTTCGAAGGAAAAGTTCCAAAAAAGGAATTCATCAAAGGACTGAAGATTGCTTTCAGTGTTGCAGGCGGACTCACAATACTCTTCATCCTGCTTCCGGGAATAGCAGGGAGATTTGTGGCCCCTTATGAAGAGGGAAAAATTCCCGGATGGCTTTCATCTGCATTAAAGGCCGACAGGATATCTCTTCTCAGGATGGATTCACTAAGATCACTCGCCTTTATTCTCCTGGCCTCTGCATCTCTCCTAAGCTTCTATTATGAAAAAATAAAAAAGGAGCATGCCATCATGTTGCTTGGATGTCTCTTCCTCTTCGATATGTTCAGTATTGATAAAAGATACCTTAACGCGGATAATTTCAAGACACCGGTATCAATAACTAAATCATCTGCTCCCTCTCCTGCCGACAGCAAGATCCTTGAAGACAAATCGTACTACAGGGTTTTCAATCTATGGAATTCACCGTTCAGCGACGCTTCAACATCGCAATTTCATAAATCAATAGGCGGGTATAACGGTGCCAAGATCAGAAGATACCAGGATCTGATTGACAGTTCCATTATAAACGATCTCATAGTCTATAACAAGGCACTGAGCGGAGCAAAATCAATGGAAGATCTTATGCCTGGAATAAACCAGCTAAAAAACAACAGGGCCCTCGATATGCTTAATGCCAAGTACTTTATAATAAATCCGAATATGGAACCTGTTGTCAATGAAAAGGCCCTTGGGAACGCATGGTTTGCAGATTCAGTCATTTTTGCTTCAGCCCCTAACGAAGAACTTGCCCTTGTAAACAGGATCAATCCGGCCAGGGAAGCAGCAGTATCAGTGACCTTTAGAAACCAGGTGAAAGAGAGCGTTTTCAGATCAAAGACAGGAGATGCCATCTGGCTGACATCGTACAAGCCGAACGAGCTCATCTACAAATATTCCGCGGGTTCTGAGAAACTGGCAGTTTTTTCCGAGATATGGTACCCGGCAGGCTGGAAAGCATTTATTGATGGCAGGCCATCCGATTACCTCAGGGTAAACTGGACCCTCAGGGGAATGGTTGTACCCGCTGGTGATCATGAGATAAGATTCTCTTTCGAACCGGCATCATATTATACAGGAAACAAGATATCGCTTGCAAGCTCGCTGCTATTCATACTTCTTGCCGCCGGGTATTTCACAATGACATTGCTGAAGAAAAAGAATCATTCGGAGAATGCTTCATCATAATACCTGCCCGCTTTGCAAAAGCAGTGAGATAGTGCCGCATTTCAGCTGCACTGATAATCTCGTAAGCCGAAAGAACTTCGATCTTTTCCGGTGCAGCACATGCGGTTTTATTTTCACCCAGGATGCTCCGGATGAGGTTGAATCAGGGATGTTCTATAAGTCTGCCGATTATATTTCGCACACCGATTCCAGCAGGACTCTTTTTGAGAAAGCCTATCAGGCGGTAAGGAGATATATGCTTCGCCGGAAGAGGAGACTCGTAATAAGATCAACAGGGAAACAGCAGGGTTCTATACTTGATATCGGAAGCGGTACGGGTCATTTCCTGAATATTATGAAAGAGGCCGGATGGACGACGACAGGCATTGAGATTGACGAGGAAGCAAGAAAATACTCTTCCTCTGGCTTCGGTTTAAAAATTGTTGAACCCTCCGGACTGGGTACACTTCTTACGGGCGGGTTTGATTGCATTACCCTATGGCATGTTGCCGAGCACGTTTATGATCTGCAGGGCTACTTTGCAAATATTAAACAACTCCTGAAACCGGAGGGATCGCTTATTGTAGCACTTCCAAATACCGGGTCCTACGACTGCAACTATTATGGAAGAGACTGGGCCGCATGGGATGTACCAAGGCATCTCTGGCATTTCAATCCCGAGACATTTTCGTTGTTTGCAAAACGGGAAGGATTTAACGTTGCTTCAGCAACAGTTTTGCCTTTTGATGTGTTCTACATATCGATGCTGAGTGAGAGAAACAGGAAAAGCAAAGCTCCATTTCTTAAAGGGATCATAAGAGGGAAGATACTTTTCCTACATACTCTGTTCAATAAGATGAAAGGGAGTTCAGTTGTTTACCTGTTAAGAGCTGAAAATCAATAGCGGTCGAGCCACCTGTATCGCCTTGAATTATCTCCGAATCTTAATGCGATTGTCAGTTCATGGGTCCCGTATGTGATCCTCTGAATTTCCTGGAGAGTGAAATCGACAGAGTAGCCAAACCACATATTCTGGTACTTGACCCCCACATTCGCTATCATCGCTCCGCTGGTCCTGTAGTTCAGTCCTGCCCAGAACGACTGATTGTAAATATATGTCATCCCGATATCAGCCTGGGGCTTAAGCTGTGTCGACATTCTGAACAGAAATGAAGGCTGAAATTCCGTATATCGTCCGGCAACAAAAATATATGAACCGAATATATTTATCTGCCTGCTCATTTTGAACTTATCAAAAGCCGGAGTGCCAATCTTAAGGGCGGCTCCGAAAAGCTGGTCAACCGATACCCCGACATTGTATTTTGCATTAAGCAGATAAACTCCGGCGGCGGCGTCAGGAATGAAGACGCCCTTCATAAGATCATTATTCAGCCACGGCTCGCTCTGGTCCGCAAAGTTTATCTGCCTTTCATCTATCTTGAGATAATAGCCGGTAAAGGCCAGTCCCATCGAAAGCTGTGTATTCCGCTCAACCCAGAGATGGTAAGCATACGAAAACTGGAATCCTGTCTTTTGCATAAGACCGTTCCGGTCGCTGAATACTATTCCTCCGAGTCCGACCTTCCCGTCCGATTTAGGACGGTTAAATTGCTTCTTGACCGAAGTGTTCTTGACTATATATTTGCGCTTCATCAGCCTTGTCTGACCGCTGAAAGCAAATGTTTGAGGCGCCCCGTAGTAACCTACCCACTGCTCCCTTGCCGTAACATTGAAGCTTGTATATCCATCGCTCCCGGCGACTGCAGGGTTTATAAGAAAACGGTTGTACAGGTACTGACTGAATATCGGCAGCTGCTGGGCCCTCAGAAGGCTTCCCCAGAGCAGTATCATCAATATTGTCAGAATTCTTTTCACCTGTTTTAAAATTATAAATATTATTTCACAATGGTAACATTGCCAAGTATCGGCTTCGAACCATTGTGAAGATCAATTATATAATGATAAGAATCGATCGGAAGAACCACTCCATTGCTTCTTCCATTCCATGGCTCTCCATAGCCCCTCGTTGATTTCCAGACAAGCTCACCCCACCTGTTGAATACCTTGATCTCCATGTTAGGATAAAGATCCGTCATTCCAATAACCCATGTGTCATTTATATTATCTCCGTTCGGAGAGAATATATTGGGAATAACAAGGCATGTATTGCGCTGCGGAACCATCTTAATTGAATCTTTAACTGAACAGCTGTTAGCATCTGTGACTCTCAGCCAGTACCAGCCTTCAAGAATATTCGGCAGAGAAGTGCCCGTAGAGTTGTCGGACCAGAGGTAGGTATAACCGCCCGGTACGCCTCCCGTAACTGTTGCCCGTATTTCACCATCAGGACTGTCGGGACATAATGCCTGTGTGACATCAAATGCGATCTTTATTGAGTCTGGTTCTGTAAGAGTAACGGTCGTATCAGCATTGCAATTGTTCTGATCCATTATTATAACCCGGTAGATCCCGGCAGGGACATTCACCCTCGTCTTTTCGGTATGTCCATCCGACCATAAATAAGTAACTGAACCTGCATTATTTACAGGATTAACATCTATCGACCCTGTACTTGATCCTGCACAGATGATATTATGTATTCCATCAGCGCTTAGCGGAACGGTAAGATTTATTCCAAGCTTTGAAGGCTCTGTAAGATCAAAGTCGCCAGTGGCTGTGCAGGAATTCTTATCTGTAATTAAAACATGGTAATGGCCTGCCTTCAGGTTTGAGAGATCCTGAAGTGAAGAATTTCCGTCGGGGGTGGTCCAGTCAAATGTATAAGGAGCAGCTCCAGAAGTAGTCACAATCCTAATCCATCCGTCCGATAGGCCGTAGCAGCTGATATTAAATCCGTTATGGCTTGAGAGTGTACTGGTAAATGCAACCGGCGGCGGTGGATCCAAAGTAGCTGAACCAGTAATTGTGCATCCGTTCGCATCCGTTACGGTAACATTATACGTTCCCGGATTCAGGCCGGATATATTTTGTGTTGTGGCAAGGTTGGACCAGCTATAGGTATAAGGTGCGATTCCGCCAGTGACTGTCAGATCGATACTTCCGGGCACACTGCATGTAGGATCAGTGGCCTGCAGTGTAACCGACAAGGCTGTTGGCTGTGTAAGAGTGTAATCCGCGGAAGTGACACAGAGGTTGCTGTCAGTAACGACAACATGATAGTCCCCTGCCGTAAGATTATTCTGATCCTTCTGTCCCTGCACAATGCCGGAACCGTTTGAAGTGGTCCAGTTATACCTGTAATTACCTGTGCTTCCCCCTGAAACTGTGAGATTAATTGATCCGTTGCCTCCGAAGCAGTTGATATTCTTTGAACCGTCAAGTGATGTGGACTTGACAGCTGCAATAAACAGTGCCATGGGCTGTGTCAGCGTAAATGTTGGCTTCGGCATAAGGATGCACGAAGAATTTGATACGTCTGTGATTGTTACAGAATAAGTTCCTGCCGGGAGGTTTGAAATATCCTTTGTAGTAGCAGAATATGAACCCGGCCCGGTCCAGTTGAAGACATAGGAACCGGAACCGCCGGTCAGATTAAGTCTAATAAACCCGTCACTTGCTCCGTAACAGGAGATATTATAATTATTATCCCTGCTTAAAGATACCTGGGAGCTTGTAACAGAAATACCTGCCGGCTCTGTGAGGTCGATGCTATCCCTTATAAGGCAGTTCTTGCTGTCCCAGATATCAAGATAATATCTGCCTGCAGTAATATTATCTATATGGTCAAGGTTAACGGGTCCGGAAATTGTTCCGTTAACAGTTGACCAGAAATATGTGTGGGTTCCTGAATTGCCGCCTGTTATTGAGGTTACTTTAGCCCAGCCGTCGTTGTACCCTTTGCACGACACGCTGAATCCGCCCGGATAAAGGCTCTTTCCTATGCTGGTATTCAAAGGATTCGGTTCAGGTACATAAACAGTTTGCGGATAAAGTTCAGGGCAACCATGGCTATCTTTCATATAGACATAATAGTTTCCGGTTTTCAGGCCGCCATGATGATTAAATATACCAACTGCATTAAGGGTCCCGGTTATTACAGTATCCCCGTTATCATTCAGCACATAGTAGCTGTATGGAGGTATTCCGGTAGACTCATCAACCTTGACCCTTATCCAGCCATTGCTTCCGCCATGGCATGAAACTGCTGTATCGAGCAGTGGAAGTGAACTTATTGATGCACCGAAAATGTCAATATAGGAACTGTTATTGCAGCCAAAGTTGTCTGTAACAACAGCCGTGTAACGGCCAGCCCACAGATTGCTTATTGTTCGAGTATAAGTGTCTGGAATGAAAGCGCCGGTCCAGTGATACGTATAAGGAGAAGCACCTTTTGACGGGTCAGCTCTCAGAACGCCTGTCGGCTCACCCTGGCAGGTCAGTGGAACAACTACAGTTATTCCATGCAGTGGTTTCGGGTGAATTTTCACCTCAACTGGTGTAAGAACACCGAGAGGATTAGGACATCCTGCCTGATCAGCCTTTGGAGTTACCCAGTAAATCACCGATTTAATAGTATCGGAATTGTTCCGGTATGAGAAATTGAGACCCTGTCCCTTCGGAAGGTTAAAGCCTGATGCTGTCGATCCTACAACTGTGGTGTCGGTAAGTGTCACATAATAATCAAATGTCACATTTCCTGAAGTGAGTGTTGTATAGGAATCAAGAGTAACCGCAGTCGTTCCGTCACAGCATATCTGCCCGCTGCTGCCATTCGTGATCTTGTTTGCCTTTGGAATCGGGTTTACTGTTATATATGCATGAATAATATCTCCGTCGCAGGCGCTTGCACCCGGACCGGTCGGCCTGATTGTAAATGTAACCGTAACCGGACTGTCGTTTGTATTCAGGAATGATCCTGATATGAAGCCTCCTGCAGCGGCAATAGTTCCATTCATCGGAAGAACAGTTACGATTCCTGACGGATTATCCCTTGTCCACCAGAATGATGTTGCGGCAACACCATTAGTCTCATTCATTACAATATTAGCGAATGAGATATTTGAACATGCATTTTGTGCCGAAGGCAATGCTGTGGCAACCGGACGTTTGTTAACAACAAGGGTTACTACATTACTCTTTGTTGATGTCCCGTAATCATCAGTGACAATACAATAATACTGACCGGCATCAGTAAGATCAACATTTAAAATTATGAGAGTCCCCGGGCCTGTCGTATTATAATGCGGACCCGTAAGTGGCAGTCCGGAGCCAACCTTGTACCATTTGTATGTAACGTTTCTGGTGGAAGATGAAATAAGATCAAACCCGGCATTTGAAGGGGCATACGGCTTGTATTCGCACACAGTAGTATCTCTTGGCTGTTTGATAATCCTCGGTCGGCTCTGGGCGAGAGCGAACTGTGTTCCTGATGAAGAAATATTGCCTGTAAGGTTGTTACGGTAAACAACAGGATCTGAAGCCGGACTGTGTGTACCGTCGAGCAGCCAGTTCCCCCCGGCTGTCCTTTTTATGACCCTTGTTATATCGTGGATCGCGAAAGTCGTGAAACCAGTAGCATTTAGATTTATATTGAAATTGGAAGTTGAAAATCCTCCATTTGATGTCATGGACCAGTATCCGTCCTGGTAGACCCTTGCCACCTCATCAGGAGGATCAGGAAGGGGAAGCCCCAGAGAATCAATTGACGGAGGAGTAAGAAACTCTGAAAGAACAGTGCCCGCTGTCGGAATATTGTTTGTAATAATATTAGCCGGATTGTAGTGGCCTAATGTACCCAGCGGGAAGAGATATGTGGCTGCCTGGCTGACCCCTCTTTCAAATTTACCAATTATCCTGCTGCCTGTAGTTGAAGTGTAGCTAAGGGCATTTGCAAGGGGATTTGACAGAAGAAGCCTGAATGTTGACGAATTGAAATTCCCGGTAGACATTATCAGTGTCCCCTGGACCGTAACATTATTCAGAAGGCCGACATAGTTGGTACCTGAAGCGCCGGTATTACTAAGGCAGAGGTTGAAGAATGTCTCGCCGGCCGGGTTGGATATTGACTGGTTGGCCGTACCGTTGAAATAGACAATGCTTGTGCCCGGGGTAAATACCCCGCCGTTGTCTGACCAGTTACCTCCTATGCGATAAGTTCCATTCCCATTGGTAGTGGCTGTATTTGAGAAGTTCCCGAAAAGGGTAAGTGTACCGTTGTTTGAAAGTGTGCCGGCAGTGTTGTTTGCATCGGTTGTATTGACATAGGTTCCGGCTGTAACACTCACTGCAGCCCCGTTATTGTTTATAACCTGGCCATTTACCTGGCGGACGTACAATAACATCAATGAGCAGAAAAGAAACACAGTTACCCCTTCAGAGGAGACCCTGCGGATCCTTTGTGATATGAAATTATAACTGCTCATCAACCTTTTCCGGTGTTTTTACCTCACCCCGGGCCCTCTCCTGTGAGAGGATCGGGGCTGAAATCCCAACTATTTATTTGCTTTTACATGCATTAACTCGACATCAAATACTATCGCTGAGTATGGAGGTATAATACCCTGTACGCCTTTTTCAGCATAGCCCTGTGTTGAAGGAATATAAATTCTCCATACCGATCCTTCCGGCATTATCTGAAGGGTCTCTTTCAGCCCGGGTATAAGATTTGCCGGAATTGATCTCAGCGGTGTATTCTTCGGATATGTATCCTCGAACAGTCTTCCATCGGGAAGGTAACCCTTTACCTGGGCTGTGATGGAGTCGTTCACTGCCGGGCGGGGACCTGTACCAGCTTTTACAATAACATAGCATACTCCCGTAGGAAGTGAGCCAACGCCAGGCTGTCCCTTTATTGCATCAAAGAGCTGTTTCTCGAGGAACCTGCTTCTTTCGATGTTTGACTGAGTAAGAAAC
>JBBIIS010000090.1:0-11819 GCA_037446375.1 Bacteroidota bacterium
TCCCGCTCCAAAAAACAGTACGCGGTTCGCGCCTTTTCCGGTTCCCCTCGCACTTATCAGCTTTTTAGTTACCTTTTTATTCTATTCCTTTTATCATACTATCTACGAAGAGGGAGAAAACAAATACTGCAAGTGAAATATTCTGAGTGCGGCGGCAAGCCCTGAAACGGTGAGAACTGAGGTCTGGAGCGTAGAGCGGCAAAGGCTAGAGCAATGGGCGAAGCGGAAGACCTAAGTTGGCGTTTCAGGCGCCCTTTCTTTGGTTCTTTCTTTGGACGAACAAAGAAAGAACAAATAAAAAGAGAAAAAGAAAGACTTTTTAATGAAGAAAAGTACCGAGGAACTCATTCGCGCGACGAGCTCGGGGAAGCCCCTAATTTTGAATAAAAATAAATAAGCAGTACAGGGCAGATTATGCTGAAAAAAACATTATCAAAAAGTTGTATTTTCTGCGAAAATCCACACCTTTACCTTGCGAATTTTTTTTAAATCCTAGTAATAAATTTTCATATTTTTTACCATGAGTAAATACATTTATTTATCTGTTATTCCTGAAGCTTTAATTGCGTCGATGCTTCCCCCAAAGGAATTCGGTGACTATATGGCAACAGGTACAAAAAAACGGAATGTGAGCCAGGCCATCTTTTTTGAGATCGACCTGGATATGATCAAGGACAAAATCGACATGGATTATGTGAACAAACGCTGCGTTCGCAAAGCAGACGGATCTCCGAAGAGTTCTGTTTACCTCTCTACTTACAGGGTACTGGAGATAATTCCTCTTAAAGCCCTTAAGAGCCTTTATGTGACAACTGAAACCGGTGTTGTCCTTGAACTTAAGAAGGTCGATTATGATAAGTCGAAAGAGAAGAAAGATGCTCTTCATCTCTATCAGGAGCTCTGTCCCGTTTCCCCAAGAGTTGCCAGTAAATATGGCCCTTCAGAATTTGCAAAAGCGCTTACCGACGGTTCTTCACACGTAAACCTTCCGAAATTGTTCTTCGCAGATCTTAAACTTGGTGACCTTTCCACGGATCCTATCTCAGGTTCTGCTGAACAGCTGCCTTACAGGAATGTAGGACATATCAGAGATTGTCTCGAGATCCTGAAAACAAACAACGACAAATCAATGAAGACAGTTCAGAGGGTTTTTTCGGGAACACTTCTGTACAGGACTATCGGAAAAGGATTTTACGTAGGCGACAAGGATGAGATTGTTTATTATCCCTTCCCCGCAATGTCGGCACTTGAAGATCAGAATTATGATTTCTTCAGGGCGATCTGAGGCATTTAAACTTTAAATATTGTTTAATTATTAATTCATTTAAAAAATTTATATCATGATTAGTTTACCACATGCAAGTACCTTTGAGATAATTGCGGTATGGACTGTTCTGTGTATAGCTTTCTTTGGACTTGCATATGCTTTACTGCTTCGCAGGCAGGTGCTTGCCCACGATAAGGGCAACGAAAGAATGCAAGCTGTATGGGGAGCCATCAGCGAGGGAGCAGATGCCTATCTCAGACGTCAGCTCAAGACAATTGTACCGCTTATCTTCGTATTTACAGTTGTCCTCTTCTTTTCAGTATATATTGTTCCGCCCTCAGATGAATCACGACTAAGGTTTGTTGACTTTTCTGATGACAAGCTGAAACTGGTTATCGGCTTCGGACGTGCAATAGCATTCATAATGGGTGCCTGTTTCTCACTTATGGTCGGCCAGTTCGGTATGAGAATGGCAGTTCAGGCAAACGTTAGGGTAGCTTCCGCTTCAACAAGAAGCTTTGCTGAAGCTCTTAAAATAGCTTACCGCGCCGGTACTGTTACAGGGATGCTTACCGACGGACTTGGTCTCCTTGGCGGGACTCTTATCTTTATGATATTCGGAGTTGCTTCGCCCGACACATTACTGGGATTTGGCTTTGGGGGAACTCTTCTTGCACTTTTTATGAGAGTTGGTGGCGGTATCTATACAAAAGCAGCCGACGTTGGCGCTGACCTTGTTGGAAAGGTAGAAGCCGGATTGCCTGAGGATGATGAGAGAAATGCCGCAGTTATCGCCGACCTCGTCGGAGACAACGTTGGTGACTGTGCCGGTATGGCAGCAGATATCTTCGAATCATATGAAGTAACCATTGTATCAACTTTGATCCTTGGCGTGGTCCTCTACACAATGACACACGAACTCTCCTGGATCATCTTCCCTCTCCTTGTAAGGGGTATCGGAGTGCTATCATCAATTATAGGTACGTACCTCGTAAAAGGCCAGAAAGATGCAAAAGACCATGATGCGCTCAAATCGATCAATAAAGGTTTCTATACCTCTGCAGGCATAAGCATAGTGCTTTTCGGCCTTATCTCTTTCTTCTATCTTCACGACTGGCGTTCATTTCTCTCAGTTGTAACAGGTATAATCCTGGCAATTACTCTTGATGAGATCACAAAGCATTTCACCGACGGACATTATCGCCCGGTTAAAGAGATTGCCAGAAATGCCAAGACCGGCTCCGCAACTCTTATTCTTAAAGGACTTGCATATGGATTTGAAGTATCTGTATGGCAGACTTTGGTAATTGCTCTTACCATTCTCGCAGCTATCCTTATATACTGGGGACAGCCTGTTGTTTTTGTCCTCTACGGTGTTGCGATGACAGGTATTGGAATGCTGACTCTTACCGGTAACAACGTTGCAATGGATGCATTCGGCCCGATCGCTGACAATGCAAACGGTGTTGGTGAACTTTCGCATCTCGATAAGGAAGCAAGAAGGATCATGGATTCACTTGATGCCACAGGTAATACAACGAAAGCTATTACAAAGGGTGTTGCGATAGGATCAGCAGTTATTGCTGCGGTGGCCCTCTTCGGTTCCTTTATTACAGATGTAAGCAAGGTCCAGGCTGCTGGCGGAGTGGCACAGTCGGCCCAGCTTCTGCAGACCGGGATACGTATTTCTGTTCCGATGGTATTTATCGGATTCCTGATAGGAGGAGTGATCCCATGGCTCTTCTCATCACTTACGATAAATGCTGTCACACGTGCCGCCTCAATGATAGTTGAGGAGGTGAGACGCCAGTTCAGGATCCCCGGTATTATCGAGCGTACTGTCAAGCCTGACTACCAGAGAGCAGTTGATATTTGTACCGTAGCGGCTCAGCGTGAGCTTATTCCCCTTGCACTTATAGCCGTTCTCTCGCCGATACTTATCGGAAGCCTTCTTGGCGTAGAAGCCCTTGGCGGATTCCTGGCAGGTGTTATTTTATCAGGCCAGATGCTTGCCGTCTTCATGGCCGGATCAGGGGGCGCCTGGGATAATGCCAAGAAATCGATCGAAGACGGCCTTTATGGTGGAAAAGGTTCCGATGCACATCATGCAGCCGTTGTCGGAGACACAGTTGGTGATCCTCTTAAGGATACCGCAGGTCCTGCACTTAACCCGATGATCAAGGTAATTAACCTTGTTTCCCTTCTGGCCGCACCGGTATTGATTGCTTACCAGAAACCCGGTGTCTTTTCAGTGGGAATGATAATCACCGGCGTGATTTGCATGTCCATAATAATTGGATCGGTCATCTTCTCGAAGAGAGGAGGATTTAAGAAACATGTATACCTGGATGAATAATCCAGAAGATTATAAATAGGAAGAAGGGTGTCTCATTACAGACACCCTTCTTTTTATTAATTCTCAAATATTTCTTTTTTCTCCTTACTTTCTTTTCCATGCCAAAAGAAAGTAACAAAGAACCGAGGAAGGCGAAAGCCTGACGAGCTCGCGAGCTATGCGAGCAAAAAGCATCGGAAAAGACAACCGTTTCTGTTTTTCGCCATTTGCGCTTTGCCATTTCCCGCTCCAAAAAACAGAAAACGGTTCGCGCCTTTTCCTTTTCCCCCCGCGCTTAGAAAAATAGGGTTAATTGATTGAACTTATTTATTTCTATTGAAGCTGGCTATTTTCCTGTTTTTCTAACGGCCTCAGAACATTTTGGGATTAAGTGAGGGTTTTGAAGCTTGCAGCGCGAAGGAGTTTTTCAAGCAACACTGTTTGAGACCCGTGAGCGTGGCCGAACGGGGCGAGTTGTGTTGTGTGGGGCAAAGCAAGGCAAGGTGCAGAACACGAACCCCAAAATGTTCTGCAGCCTTGAATTTTCTTCGCTTACTTTCTTTGTTTGGACGAAAAAAAACCGGGGTACACAGTTGCATGACAAGTTCAGCGCAGCCAATGAGCTTAAAAAAATAGAAATAATTTTGGCAGGGAAATGGAAATAAGGAGTAGCTGTTTGCCTGGCGAAGCTAATTGAAAAAAATTAGGAACCGGCCTTTTTATTTGTTGCCATTACCATCTTAACTTTCAGCTTAACGCCGATCTCGAGAACATCAACAAGATCCTGAACCTGCAGGTTATAGGCAAATCTCAGAATAACTGTCGGCTCCTTGATGGTTGCGAGCTTGGTCCTCAGAAGGGGCTCAATATCGGCCAGGGCGACCTCCTTTGTATCGATAAAATATTTTTTATCCTCTGTCACTGATATTGTAACCTGTTGCTTGTTCAGCTCCTGCGCAGCTTTTGAAGAGGGAAGCAGAAGCTTGATAACATTTGGGTTGGCCAGGGTTGAAACAATCAGGAAGAATAATAGAAGAAAAAACATTATATCATTCAGCGAGGAGGTGCTTACCTCCGGCTTGAAATGTTTGTTCCTTTTAATTTGCATATCAGATTGCTTTAAGGAATTCGTTCGACTGCCTTAGCATGTTTATTGTAAACCTGTCTATCATCATCTGGAGAACATGATAACAGCTGTAAGCTATTACACCAACTATAAGCCCGGTACCGCTGCAGATCATCTTCTGATACAGACCTCCCGAGATTATTCCAATGCTTATATTATCAGAAAGAGAGATATTGTAGAAGATCTTTATAACCCCTGATATTGTGCCTATGAAGCCAAGCATCGGGGCCACACCTGCAATGATCCCCAGGTAACCCGTATCTTTTTCCATCATCGCTACTTCAAGATTTGAAGTCGACTCCATCTGACTCTCGATCTCCCTGTGCGGTTTCCCAATCTTTTCGACCCCGCTGCCGATTATCTTCGCAAACGACGACTGACTTGCCTTTGTGTGAATCACAGCCCTGTCTTTATGGCCATCCTTCAGTTCACTTAAAACAATATTTACAAGATTTGTGTCAATAACACTGGCCTTACGTATATACATGTACCTTTCGATGAAAAGATATATGCTCAGTATCGACAACAGGACTATCGGGATCATTATAAATCCCCCCTTCATCATGAGTTCAATGAGGTTCGTAACCTGTGTGGGGTCTGTTGCCTGGGTCGGTGCCGATATTAATCCTAGAAATATATTTCCCATAATTTTTTGTTTTGTGTAAAAATAGTCTTCCTGCCCTCTTTATCATAAACGTACTTTTAACTTTTTATTGTTTTTATCAACAATTTCATATTAAAAATTCTTCTATCAATAATCATATATATCCTTACAGAATTCAACTATATCATAAACTTTTTAACTTTGCGGAAACAAGAGGAAGGAAAGATGGGAACATTAATGTTCATAAGTGGCCAGGAAATTTTCGTAATAATGCTTGTAGTGCTCCTGCTTTTCGGCGCCGATAAGCTTCCGGAAGTGGCAAGGGGAATAGGAAAGGGAATGCGCGATTTCAAGAAAGCGACAGATGAAATAAGACAGGAAATTGAATCAAGTACCAGGGATATACGGAATGAGATGAGCGGAATGAAAGATTCTGTTCAGAATGATGTATCGGAAATTAAGACGAATATTCAGAATAATGTTGATGACCTGCGAGATACTGTTCAGAAAAATGTAAACGATTTTCACGAATCGGTACAGAAAGAGACAAATAATATCAATCAGAACCTTAGAAATAATATCAATGATGCCGCTGAGCCTGTAAAGCAGGAGTTTGAAGAGGCTAAGGAAAATATTGATAAGCATGTTGAGGATATCAATCAGAGCATGAAATAATCCCCACTGAACACCTAATGATTAATGCAACAGGTATAAAAAAGGCCTATGGAGCACTGAAGGTTCTTAAGGGGATCGACTTGTCGATCGCTGAGAGGGAGGTTATTTCCATTGTGGGAGCAAGCGGTGCAGGCAAGACTACACTCCTTCAGATACTTGGAACTCTCGACAGCTCAGATGAAGGTTCAATTTATTATAACGGTGCTGATATCAGTAAGCTGAAAGGAAGGCAGCTGGCCTCTTTCAGAAACAATAACATAGGTTTTGTATTTCAATTCCATCAGCTTCTCCCCGAATTCACGGCCCTGGAAAATGTTTGTATCCCGGCGTATATTGCAGGAAAGGGCAGATCTGAAGCTGAGGCAAGGGCAACAGAGCTACTCGGATTCCTGAACCTGTCGGAACGACTCGATCACAAGCCCTCTGAGCTCAGCGGCGGGGAACAGCAACGCGTTGCTGTTGCCAGGGCACTCGTTAATAATCCTTCAGTGATCCTTGCTGACGAGCCTTCCGGAAACCTGGATTCGGAAAATAAAAAGGAGCTTCATAAACTCTTCTTCACGCTTAGAGACACATTTGGCCAGACTATAGTTATTGTCACTCACGACAGGGAACTTGCTTCAATGTCAGACCGGATACTCAGGATCAGGGATGGCCTGATTATTAATGAAGTGTGATCAGGGCTGAACTTTATTCTCCTGATTTATCCATTTTAGCCTTTCTTTATTTTTATGCCTGTGCAAGTTATTTCCAATAAACTTTATGACAGAAAAGGAGCTTATCAGATTTATTCTGTAAGAAGACAATTAGAAATTTGGCATTCTCGTAGAAGGGTATCAGGATATGGTCTTCAGAGTTTGTGTCGGGTTGCTTCATAACAGGGATGACGCTAATGATCTTACTCAGGATGTATTTGTACGAGCATTTCTGTCACTTTCCCAATTTAAAGGTAATGCTGCATTTTCAACATGGCTTTATCGTATAACGGTAAATGCAGCTCTGAACAAAACCAGAAAATCGTTCAACAGACTTGTTACTGAAAAACTTGAATCTTTTTTTCCAGTTTCCAGAACAACTGTCAGAATAGACTCTCTTTTCGAAAGCGATGATCCAGAAAGAATTCTGATCAGGGCGGAGCATAAGAAATGGATTCAGAATGCATTTGACTCGCTTCCTGAGAATCAGCGAACCGCAATTGTTCTTAGCAAATTTGATGATCTGCCACAAGCGCAGATCGCCGCTGTTATGAATATCTCAGAGGGGGCAGTTGAGGCTTTGATCCAGCGAGCCAAGAATAACCAGCGGATAAAATTATCGGCAGGGCCGAAAAGAAATAAAAAATGACCGCAGGAAAAATATAAGTTTTGTTGACACAAACAATAACAGTGTCTGCGACAGAAGATAAGGTGCCGGAAATAATTAGACTCTTCCTGATGTTGGCGCAAAAATAAAAAACAGGGTGTCCCCCATGAGACACCCTGTTTTTTATTAATAGACTGCTGATTACTTTCTCCCATTACCCGAAGTTCTCGAAACCCTGGCTGTATTTCTTTGTGATGACGAATTACGGGCACCATTGTTTTTAGCAGAATTCTTTTCTTTTTCCTGATACTGCTCCTTATTTTTGGCAGCATCCTGATTCTTCTGTTCTTTCTGCTGTTTCCTGAGTGCTTTCTTTTCCTGATTACTCATGGATTTATCTCCCCCTTTCATCTGATCCTGAGTCTTGATCTGTGACTGATCACGCATCCTTGACTGGTTAGCATTCTCCGACTGAACCTGCTCCCTTGTCTTTGTTTGTGTCATTGTCTGTGATTTTGTACCTGTCTGATTTTGTGTCTGGTTACCAGTTGTGTTACCAACCTGTGTCTGGGTCTGATTGCTTGTCTGAGTCTGATTGTTTGTCTGGACCTGTGACTGAGTCTTATTTTTAACCTGGTTCTGGACCGAGGTCTGTGCTGTTAATGCTCCTGCGATAAGCAGGGCTGCTAATGAGAAAATGATTCTTTTGTTCATGACATTTTTTTTTGGTTTTAATAAAATTCACTGATCAAATAATTTGAGATCATTTCAAAATTCTGATAAACATATTAATCATAAAAGTAAATCCGCTTGGAGTATAGCTATCTGAGTAAGTATATGCGGGAAGAATGTATCCAGGTTCGGCTTCTATCGACAGGCGACCAATGTTCATCCCGAGTGGAAGACCAAAATCTGCTTCTATAAGGCTGTAAAAAGTACTTATTGAAATACTTGTTCCGGAACTTCCCCTCCCTGATGATCCTTTAGCTTTTATAGGAGAGCTGACCCCAATTTTAGTTCCTTCAGATGTGACGCTTTTGGTAAGTTTTCCGAATAACAGATTCGCATAAGGCTCAAGATATAAACTGTTCTTTCCTTTTGATCCCAATGAGATCTTAATATACCTGGAGTTCCGGAGATTGTAATATATGGCACTGGAACCGGCCAGGATTCCACTGGCAGAAAGGTTCGTATATAATACTTTCCAGTCAAACCCGAGTGAGATAAAACCATAATTGAAATTTGAAAACAGAGTGTCGGATAGGCTGCTGTATACCTGGTATCTGGAAGCACCGATCATTATGTCGAACCAGGAATTGAAATCGTGGCAGTAAGTTCCTGAAAATGCTGAAAATGAGATGGCTGGATCGAAAGCTGAAAGATGTGTAGCTGATGCTGAAACAAATAATTCACTTTTAAATCCGTAAGTCAGTGAACCCGAATAAAAAGGTTTATTATCAGACAACTCGGAACCCATATAAGCCAGATTGCTGCCTATTACGCTTCCAAATGTAAGTGAATGTATATTTCCTTTCTTTGGAATACCGGTGGAATCAGTTCTGGCACGATTTTCAATGATTTTTTCCTTCGAGACTGCATTGTCAATAAATACAAAAAGAAAAACAAGAGGAAATGCCAGCCGTCTGATGTGTGTATCAATACTCATTGTTTTAGATCTAAATAGTTTAAAAATCTTAAGATTCAATTATCTGAAAGGAATGACATACCCTATTGTAAAAGATATTGAGGATGTTAAGGGGTAGCTTGTTTTACTGTCAACCGATTTTGGAATATTCAGTGAATATCCAATCTCAAAATTGAAATTGGAAAGGCTCAACGTCAAAGGGATCAGAGCCTGAAAATTAAGCAGTCCGAACTTTTCAGTGGCCTTGTAAAAAATATTTACTGAATCGCTTTGAAGGTTGGCGTTATAAATAATTTCCGGTCCTGCAAAAGCTGATAGTTCCGGTGTCAGCTTTAACTGACCCTTTTTCCCTATTTTAAGCAGGGGTATGGTTGCGAAAATGCCAGCAGTAAGATTTTCAGAATTTTCCTTTCCGAAAAGGAAATTAAAGGAGAGGCTGGTCCCAATCCATTCATTTTTCAATGTCAGGCCAATACCGATATTGTTACTGAAAGGAATATAGGAACCCGAATCCGTTAGATTGAAGAGATACCTGCTGTAAGAAGCAGCAGCGATAAAATTATTTCCGGCACCTATTGTTCTTCTGTATCCGGCCGTCCCAACTGTCGCGGTATAGCCGGGGTCTGTCTGACTGTACCACATTCCGGAACCACCTATGAATAGGCCGCTGGAATGGAAGAAGTAAACGCTGGTGTTAACCGAATACATGTCACTGCCGATTTCCCTTCCGAAACAAAGGGTTTTATTATCAGCGTTAACCCCTGCGTACAGATAACTGTGTACGGACGGTCTGGCGGATACTGTTAACGACGAATCATTTCCCGGTATAAGATCGGACAGCAGCGAATCAATATTACTAACCTGTGCATTCAGTTCCATCACCAGAACCAGCAACAATGATATATTTATCGCTTCTCTCATTCTAAATGGATTTAACCTCTCCTGATCCTGAGATCAATGCTTTATTTTACACCCGGCATGTTTCTCTGGGTCGAAGAAAGAGATCCCATAAATGCTTTCCTCTTCTGTTCCCTGGTCATGCTACTGTTCCCAAGGATGTATTTCTGTTCCTCAGTAAGTGAATTTCTTAATCTAATCATCTCCTGGCTCATCAGCATGTTGTGAGACTGGTCTCTCTTCTGCCGTCGGAGCTGGTTCTGGATTTTCTGTCCGCTGCCAGTCTGTTTCATATTCTGGGTGCAGATCTGAGATCCGGGATTTGTCTGGGTCTGCTTTCTATACTGGTTGCTCGTCTGATACCTGGTCTGGTTCTGTGTACAGGTCTGACTTACTGAAAATGTTGTACCCTTTTTACCATTGCAGGAACCGTTTCCCTGACCGCATGCGAGGCCGGAGGTGATTACTAATGCCATAACGGACACAAATAGATTTAATGCATTTTTCTTCATGATAATGTGTTTTAAATTACTTTACAGAAAACTGAACAGACTTTTTGCCTCTTTCCTGGAATTAAACCGAATAGAAAAGGAAATACCCTACCTGGAAAATGGATTTTTTTGTCTTGCCTGAACGGGGCATACATATCCCCAGTCAGAAAACAGAAGCCAGGTCTCAGAAATATATGTTCAGAAAGATTGTAGCAGTAAACGGGACTGCCTCAGCATACAGGCTGATAGTGTTTGTTTCGTCGGTTGGGATCCTTGTATAATTGGAATATTTGATATTTTCGCGGTTCAGTATGTTGAGTATAGAAATACCTGCGTCGGCATGTATTTTCTTCTTAAGCATTGAATAGATAAATGCAGCATCCAGTCTGCTGTACGGCTGGGTATAAACAATTTCTCCAGGGAGTTTGTCAGGATCGGGAAACCCAGAACCATAAACGTAGTTGACTGAAAAATGGAAAGACTTTACTTTTGTAAGTGCAGCAGCTTTAATTTCATGTCTTACATCCTGCATGGCAGGGATATATCCTGTCGAAGGGAAATAGCCGAAATGATCATCAGTTTTACTAAGAGTGTAGGAGACCCATAGTGTCTGATTATTAAGTTCTTGTTTAATATAAATATCTGCCCCCCTGATCCTGCAATCACCCTGGTAGGAAACCTCACCGGCAGTCGTTTCAACAAACCTGGTAATATTTCCTATCTGTTTCAGATAGCCCTCGCTGCTAAATGTAAAACCTTTCCTGGTATATGTAAATCCTGCAGTAATGATCCGGGAGTCCAGTGCATGAACATTTTTGTTATCACAAACAGACCATTCAAGGCGGTAATTACCTGAAGTTTCGAAAATCATATTCTTGGCAACGAACTGGTTGTATGTGCCTGCAGAAGAATTTAGCTTTATATTATCATTTAAGCGATAGGCAACCGAAATACGAGGCTGAAGATATAATCTTCCTGAACCAGTCATGTAGTCGAATCGGAGTCCGGCTTTTATATTCAGTTTTCCGGTAAGACTCATATTGTCCTGAAAATAACAGTAAGGAAGGGCAAGCAACTTTCTTTCATTGAGAATTGTCAGCAGCTGAGAGGAGTCATCACGGTTTGTTATGTACTCTTTGAATCCAAAACCCGCATTAAGCTGATGTCTGTCAGATAGCCTTATGCTATTCTCAACCCTCAGATTAAGCTCACTGATCAAAGAGTTATATTGATCATTTATTTTGGTGTTGTTCTGTGGTCCCGAAATCCGGAGAATCTCCTCGATATGACTCCGGTCTGTCTGCAGAGATGAATAACTTGCTATGAAGGAGCTTGTATTCAGGTTTCTCCATTTCAGGCCGTAATACCCTGTTCCTCCCAGTTGCAGATCTTTTTCATTATGAAACAATGTTATCGTTTTCTGCATTGTCTCCTGGTTGAAATCATATAAGAACTTGTCTCCACCGCCATACAGACT
>JBBIIS010000091.1:0-11802 GCA_037446375.1 Bacteroidota bacterium
CTCTTCCCTGAAAACCCACCCCTTATTATGGACGAGCTCATCGGCCTGCTGAGCTGAATATATCTTTCCTATCCGCTTTTGCGGATCCATGAATGCCGGGTCATCCTGGCTTACAAGTACCTGGGTAACAATACAGACCACATTCTTCTTTATGCCGTACTTATTCAGGATATTTCTGAACATCCGCTCTATCATATACCCAATCCCCCCCTGTGAATCAGCAACACATATATCAATAGGCATCTGGGCAATATTATATAGTTGCTCACCGGCATCATTCCGCATAAGAATATTTCCAACCTGAGGCCCGTTTCCATGGGTAATAACCAGGTCATAGCCATCCCTTACAAGAAAAATCAGGTTTTCAAGAGTATCAGAAGTATTTTTCTCCTGTTCCTCAATGGTTCCCACCTGATCTCCCCTGAGAAGGGCGTTTCCACCAAGGGCAACTACTGCTAGCTTTTTTCCCATCAATAAGTTTCTGATCAAATAAAATTTTATAATGGCTGAATACTTCAGCTTGATTACAGTTAAGAGGAAAAGTGCAAAGCTATTAATTTTAGCAGAATATTTAAACAGCGATCGGATTTAAGAAAGGGTCGCTTTATTTATCCTTTATAGCTCTTAAAAATTGGCAAAAGCTACTACAAATGACCGTAGTAAAAAAAAATTATTACTTTTGACAAACTCAAACACCACAGGTACGTGAGATTATTAAGGTTGTCCATTATTACAGTATTGATCATCGTTGTCATTCCTTCGTGCAATGAAAGAGGCGGCAAATATATTGATCAGGGCGAGATCCATTACACAATTGAGTATATTAAAAGTGCCGGAACAATGTCAGTAGAATTGAAGCCAAGTCACCTGGTGGTATCTTTTAAGGACAACAAGATTCTTTTTGAAATAATGGCGCCGATAGGAAACCAGGGTATTATAAACATAAGCAACCCGGTATCGAAGATCTTCGATACGTATATAAACATGCTTGGAGTAAGGTATTACTATGCAGGATCACTTGGCGAGATCCATCCTGGTTTCAGTTATATGGAGGGTGTTGAAATAAACAAAACTGAGAAGACGGCAAACATCTGCGGTTATGACTGTAAAAATGCGGAAGTTACATTTCCGGCCGACAGAAACAAGAAATATGATATCTGGTATACCGACCAGATCAAAGTCAGGAATTCAAATTCAAACACTCCCTACAGCTCTATTGATGGGGTTCTTATGAGTTTTTATTATATCCTCGGAGGATCAGAAATGAAATTTCAGGCTGAAACAGTTTATAAAAAGGATATTCCCGATAGAGCATTTGAGAGAAGGCCTAGATTCAGACCTGTATCAAAAAAAGATATGGACAAGATAATATCCGACATGGTAAACCTTTAGCCTGCATCCGCCACTGATTCTTGATCATAAATTTATTACCTTTAGGACGTTTTTGAAAAACTCATATTTCGTGGGGCCAATTGTATTTTAGTAAAATGAAGAAAACCAGGGAAGAACCGAAAAAAGCCGAACAAAAAAAAGAAGAACCAGTAAGAAAGGAACAAAAACCAAAATCAAAAAAGAAACCTTTTCTGAGCGATGAAAGAGTAAAATTTGTTTTTGGAGTACTACTGACAGGCTTTGCCATCTATCTTTTTATTGCACTAATAGCTTATCTGTTCTGGTGGAAAACCGATCTTAGCCTCGATAGTTCCCAGGTTATCTCAGGAACTGAAATCCAGGTAAAAAACTGGTCGGGAAAGAGTGGCGCCTGGATCGCAATGATCCTGATTAATAAAGGATTCGGCTTCGGAGCATTTTTTATTCCTGCTATAATTGCCACAATAGGACTCTATCTTCTCAACTTTCCCAAGATAAGGGTCTGGAAGATGATTTTCCGTTTCACATTTGCTGCAATAATAATCTCTTTGCTTCTCGGCTTCATTTTTGGTAAATCTGATTTTCTCGGAAGCGGACCCGGTGGTGCTCATGGTCACTTTATTTCCCAGTGGCTGAATGCCTTTATGGGTAAGATAGGTACGGGTGTCCTGCTGACTTTTATAACCATATCATATCTGATCTTCGCCCTCAACGTGAGTCCATCCGTATTCAGGATCAGGATCCCTGAATCACTTATGAGAAAAGAAAAGAAGATCAGCCCTGAGCCGGTAGCTGATCCGGAGACCGCCGCTGAATGCGAAGATCTTAATGAAGAGGGTCTGGATGAAGAGGAAGATGCAGAGGAAAAAGAATCTGAAGAAGAGGGTGAAGAGATTGAATTCCATGTAATAAATACAACATCAGCTGAAAATTCTGCTTTCCGCGAAAATGAAGCTGAGTCTTTACTTCCCGGCGGTGGAATAATTCACGATTTCGAAAATGAGAACCCCGCCGTGGCAGATGAAGTTTCTGGCATACCAATAAATATCACAAAAGCAGAGGCAAATGATACCCTTTCGGATGAAGAGGTACATAAAATAATGGAAAACTACGATCCCAGGCTCGACCTTGCACGATATAAGTTTCCGCCTGTTTCATTGCTTGCCGATCATAAGAGTGCCAGTTCATTTGATAACGCTGAGGTTATAGAAAATAAAGAAAACATTATAAAAACCCTAGGCGATCATAAGATACCGATAAAGCACATCTCGGCTACCGTTGGCCCTACCGTTACTCTCTATGAAATAGTGCCCGAACGTGGTGTAAGGCTAGCAAAAATAAAATCGCTTGAGAATGATATTGCATTAAATCTCTCAGCCCTTGGTATAAGAATTATCGCACCTATCCCGGGAAGGGGAACTGTGGGTATTGAGGTGCCAAATAAGAAGCCTGAAATGGTGTCCATGCGGTCACTGATAACTTCAAAAGCGTTCCAGGAGACCAAGTTCGACCTGGCCCTTGCTCTTGGAAGAACTATTACAAACGATCCTTACATCGTTGATCTTACAAAGATGCCACATCTCCTTGTTGCTGGTGCAACCGGACAGGGAAAATCTGTTGGGATAAACGCCATTATTACATCTATACTTTATAAAAAACATCCCTCCGAGGTCAAGTTCGTGCTTATCGACCCGAAAAGAGTCGAGCTTCCACTCTATATGAAGATCGAACGGCATTTTCTTGCAAAGCTTCCGGGTGAGGAAGATGCTATTATAACCGATACCCAGAAGGTTATAAACACTCTTAATTCACTCTGCATCGAGATGGATAACAGGCTCGAACTGCTTAAGATGGCCCAGTCGAGGAATATAAAGGAGTACAATGAAAAATTTGTCTCCAGGAGGCTTAACCCTGAAAAAGGGCATAGATATATACCGTATATCGTTCTGATTATCGATGAGTTTGCCGACCTTATTATGACAGCCGGAAGGGAGATAGAGGGACCTATCGGAAGGCTGGCCCAGCTTGCAAGAGCTATCGGGATACATCTCATAATATCAACCCAGAGACCCTCAGCGAACATTATTACTGGATTTATTAAAGCTAACTTCCCGACCAGGATCGCTTTCAGGGTCTTCTCATCTGTAGACTCACGTACAATTCTTGATGCGACAGGTGCCGACAGGCTTGTAGGCCGGGGTGATATGCTCGTCTCATCCGGCAATGAACCTGTAAGGGTCCAGTGCGCCTTCATCGATACTCCTGAGATTGAGGCTCTGACTGATTTTATTGGCTCCCAGAAAGGCTACCCCGACGCCATGCATCTACCAGAGTATATCGACGACAGCGAGGCAGGAGTCCAGGATATCGATCTCAAAAAAAGAGATTCGATGTTTGACGAGGCCGCAAAGCTTGTTGTTCAGCATCAGCAGGGATCAACATCGCTGATACAGAGAAAACTTTCGATTGGCTATAACAGGGCAGGCAGGATAATCGATCAGCTTGAGGCTGCAGGAATAGTCGGACCTTTCGAAGGAAGCAAGGCAAGAGACGTCCTTGTCTCTGACTTTATGGTTCTGGAACAGATTTTGAAGCGTCTTGAATAAAAGATACTTTATGAAAAGATCTATCTCTATTATTGTTTTCTCAGTTTTTACAACGATCCTTCCCGGACAAACTGATCCTGAGGCTGTAAAGGTGCTCGACCATTTTTCATCCGTTGCCAGCGCTGCCCCTTCTGTTTCGATAAAATTCGATATGGTTACAATAAACCAGGCAGAGAATAAGAATGACACTGTTGCCGGATCACTTATAATGTCGAAAGATCAGTACAGGCTTGAAATGCCAGATAACATTACCTGGTTTAACGGATCAATATCGTGGAATTATCTAAAAAAGGAAAAAGAGTGTACAATAACAAAACCGGGAAAAAAGGATGAATCCTTTATAAGCAAGCCTTCCTTAATATTCACACTTTATAAAAAAGGCTATAAAACAAGGCTTATTGAGGAAAATGCAAAATCTTATTTGGTAGATCTTTATCCCGAGGATATAAAAAGCGACCTTGTAAGGATCAGGCTTTCGATAGGTAAAGCAAATACAGATCTTATTGTAGCTGAATACAAAAGAAAAGACGGGATATCAATAGTTCTTCTGGTACAGGACTATAACCTTAAAATAAAACCACAGCCATCAGACTTCATCTTCAATGCAAAAAACTACAAGGACGCTGAAGTTATTGATATGAGGTAGCTCATTGCTTTAATGTCCTTTAACCGCTGAGTTCGATGGGAGAAAAACAAAGAGAACGCAGAGCAATTGATAATATAACTCTTTTGAAAATAAATGGAAAAATTTATCTGTGAGAATGTATTTGTGCCGCTGAGATCAGGTCCGTCGCATAAGTCGGAGATGCTTAGTCAAATCCTGTTCGGGGAAAAATATATTGTGACGGGTGAAGCAGGTAAATGGTTAAAGGTTGAGACTATTTTCGACAAATACTCGGGGTGGATAGATACCGATCACCTTCAGCACTCCAGGGAAGATCTGAACGAAAAGAGCTTCGTTCTCAATAAAACACTTACCTGTTTCAGGGAAGATAATATGAAACAGATTCTTGAACCCGGGTCAGAAATATTTGAACCGAATTTCAAGCTGAAGATATTTAAAGCCGGAGGAAAGGTCTACAAGACTGTATCTGATTTCAACAAGAGTTATATAGAGGTAAAGGAGAGCATACCCGAAACAGCGCTACGGTTTATAAACAGCCCCTATATATGGGGAGGAAGAATTCCTTCAGGAATAGACTGTTCAGGACTTACACAGCTTGTCTTCAAAATACATGGAAAGGCTATTCCCCGAGATAGCGGGCAACAGGCCGAAACCGGGGAAACAATAAATCTTCTCTATGAATGCACGCCAGGAGACCTCGTATTTTTTGACAACGATAGAGGGATAATTACACACGTAGGCCTGATCTTCTCCGCGGGGCTTGTGATACACGCTTCGGGAAGAGTAAGAATTGATACATTGGATCACCAGGGGATCTTTAAGCCTGAAACCGGTAAATACTCGCATCACCTAAGACTTATAAAGAGAGTAATCGACTAACCTTCTCTTGGTTACGCAGGGGCACGGAGGTATCGAAGAGTACCACGGTGGTTTCTCACAGCGTCACTCTGTGCTTCTTTGTGTTTCTGTGTGTAAATTCTTAAAAAAAGACTTTTTCAGACAGAAATTTTTGATTCCACGATCTTTATTATCTCTTCACAAGTAGCTATGGAAATCTTTTCAAGGCCGTTTGCTTTCTTCACAATATCATTCGTATAGGCTTTGTCATCGAGTGCCGAAGCATTTATTTTAACGTTCAGACAGGCGCCACGAATACATGTCAGTAGTGAAAGGGCGCCAACTCCTGCGTCACTCACAGAATTTGGGTTCCCGTTTTCTGCCATTGCCCTTACCACTTCGAAGCCTTTAAAGGCGGTTTCCATTACAGAATAGGGAACCATTATGGCTCCGATTGTCGCATCATGAATGGCTCGCCCCCTTATTTTCTTCTCATCATCACTCTTTTTAGGTAAGCCAATGGCATCCATTATTTTATTAAACGCTTTCGTATCCTCATCTACAAGAAAAAGAAGCTTGCCCTGAATTTCCTTACCCTTCTCTGCCCAGTCTGAGAACTCCTTCCATCTTTCGTCCCATCCGCGCTTATGCGAAGAGAGGTTGGCAACCATGGTTCCAAGCGCGGCTCCGAGAGAGCCAATGTAAGATGAAACCGATCCGCCTCCGGGTGCAGGAGATTCAGAGGCAGTCTCTTCCATAAATGCTTTCAGGCTCATGCCTGTCAGCAATTTCTTCCCTTTTTCAGCCATAACAAATTCAATTATCTTCTCTTCCGGATGGAACTGGTGAATATCATTCAGCCCCATTGAACGGATTGCAATCTTTATCAGTTCATCATCAGCGACGCCAAGAGAGCGTTGCTGCCTGCTCAGAAAATGTTTTCCTGCATCAAGCATAGCCTTGAGGGGAATAAGACCTACCAGTTCAGAGCCTGTCACCCGAACTCCCCTGTCTCCTGCTTTCCTGCATACCTCGTCAAAGGCGATATGAACCGGAGTCACAGAAATGTTTGTTAGGTTCATCGAAATCTGAGCGATTCCGTATTCCTCAATATACCAGCCTATTGCTTTCACACTCTTAAGAGAGCCTGGTATCATAACCTGTTCCCCCTTTTCATTCTTAACAACCTTTCCGGTAATGGGATCGCCTTCCCTCATCGGCCTTCCCTTCTCCCTCACATCATAAGCAATAGCATTAGCCCTTCGTTCGGATGTAGTATTCAGGTTTACATTGAATGCCACCAGGAAATCCCGTGCGCCAACTGCCGTGGCGCCCGATCTTTTATTAAAGATTTCGGGTCCGAAATCGGGTTTCCATTCCGGATCAGCCAGCTTCTTCGGGAGACCCTCATATTCTCCTGCCCTGCAGCTGGCCAGATTGCGTCGTTTTTCCTCAATGGCGGCGCTTTCATAGCAATATACCGGTATGCCAAGCTCCTCTCCTATCCTTTTTCCAAGCTTACGGGCATAAGCAGCCGTTTCTTCCATGCTTATACCCGATACCGGGATAAGAGGTACCACGTCAGCAGCACCCATCCTGGGATGTTCCCCATGATGAATTGACATATCAATAATTTCAGATGCTTTTCTCACCGATCTGAAAGCTGCCTCACATACCTCATCAGGAGATCCTACGAATGTCACAACCGTGCGGTTTGTATCCTTTCCCGGGTCGACGTCGAGTAGCTTGACACCAGCAACATTTTCTATTGCATCTGTGATCTGCTTTATTTTCTCCATATCCCTGCCTTCGCTGAAATTAGGCACGCATTCAATTATCTTCTTCTCCATAATAAAAATTCTTTTATTTTTCTCTGTGTCACTCTGTGTAAGTTCTTCCTGTTACACCCCGTTACACAGATGTAAAATTATTCTATTATTTTTCCTTTTAAAATTACAGTTTCAATGAGGTCAGACCCGAAAGCATATGGCATGAATTCATAAGAAGGTATTTGTTTTGTAATGAAAACATTAGCAACTTTACCTTTAGTTATTGACCCATGTGATTCTGATAATCCCATCGCATATGCTGAATTTATTGTTGCAGCATTTATAACCTCTTCCGGCAGCATCTTAAGCCTTATGCAGCCGAGCGACATAACAAATTTCAAATTTCCTGAAGGGCTGGAACCAGGATTATAATCTGAAGCCAGGGCCACAGGCAGACCGGCATTTATCATTTTTCTTACAGGCGTCTCCGGCAACCCCAGGAAAAAAGCCGAACCCGGAAGCAGCGTAGCCATCGTTGACGATCCGGAAAGAGATGCTATCTCATCATCACCTATTCTTTCGAGATGGTCAACAGAAAGAGCATCATATTTTACACCGGCCTGTACCCCGCCCGAGATATCGAGTTCATTTGCATGGATCTTGGCCCTTAGTCCGTATTTCATTCCAGCCATCAGGATACGTTCGGTCTCCGCTACAGTGAAAAACCCCTTGTCACAAAAGACATCTATGAAATCAGCAAGATCCTCAGCAGCAACAGCCGGTATCATCTCATTAATAACAATATCAATATATTTTCCTCTTTCATTTATGAATTCAGGAGGGATGGCATGGGCCCCGAGGAAAGTTGCCCTTACTTCCAGCGGGGAGGTATCCTTTATACGCTTTATAACCTTTAGCATCCGTATCTCATCTGTTGTATTCAGTCCATATCCGCTCTTTATCTCAACCGCCCCGGTTCCCTGTCTTATTATTTCATTTATCCTCTCCATTGACTGCCTGAAAAGTTCCTCATCTGAAGTTTCATGGAGCAGCTTCGCTGAATTGAGTATTCCTCCGCCCCTGCGTGCTATTTCCTCGTAAGATAGTCCGCGAATCTTGTCTGAGAACTCACCTTCGCGGCTTCCGGCATAAACCAGGTGGGTATGTGAATCGCAGAATGAGGGAAAAACAAACTTACCTGAAGCATTAATTGTTCTTCCGGCATTTATACCTGAAGGCATCGATGACATTGATCCAAAATCATGAATAATGCCTTCATCAATAACAATATAACTATTCCTTAAATGATTAACTGCTGACATATCTTTACCACAAATCTGATCTACAGAAATGTCAAGGGTCTGCATCAATCCTGAAATAGAATGTATAAGAATTTTCATCCCGTCCGGCTGATTTTTGAAAGCCCTAAGGTAACAATTATAAAAAAATTAGACAGATGTTTACTATTTCCATTTTTCTTTATCTTTAGTGACGAATTTTATAACCTAACCTATGAAACGACCATTAATCCTGTTACTTCTGGCTATTTTCGTAATTTCTGCCTCTGCACAGGAGAAGCAGGATAAGGAAAAGGAAAAGACCAATGGAAAAGACAAGGAACAGAAAGTAAAAACCGGGTGGAATTTTGGGGGACTGCCTGTAGTCTCCTATGATACAGATATGGGGTTTGAATATGGAGCTTTGATTGAGCTGTACCAATATGGAAAAGGAGATCTCTTCCCCGATTATTACCATAAGTTTTATTTTGAAGTATCGCGTTTCACAAAAGGAAGCGCCATTTACAGGTTCAATTATGAGTCGCCTCATCTGATACCCGGGGTCAGGTTAATGACCGACCTCGCTTATCTGCCTGATGCCGCATCCGATTTTTACGGGTTTAACGGTTATGACGCCGTTTTCAATAATACCTGGTCCGATAAAAAGACTGGCGGCACAGATTATCTGACAAGAATGTTTTACAGGGAGCAGAGAAATCTTTTCAGGTTCAAGAATGATTTTGTAGGCAAAATTGCCGGTGAACATTTTTACTGGAATGCCGGGTTTGCAATACAGAAGTTTAATGTGGATACGGTGGATGTAGCCAAATTCAATAAAGGCAAAAGTTCTGCCGACCAGCTTCCATGGAACATAAATAATGGCAAGACTTTATCGTTGTACCAACTTTATCAGGATTGGGGAATTATTCCAAAATCAGATGCCAGAGGAGGTCTCATAAACACAATTAAGCTTGGCGTTGCATATGATTCGAGGGATAACAGGCCAAATCCGATGAAAGGTATATGGACAGAGGCCGGAATCGAACTCTCACCGAAATTTCTTGGCAGTGATGCCTCATTCGGAAGATTCTATATTACGCACAGGCAATATTTTACTCTTGTTCCTGACAAGCTATCATTTGTTTATCGGCTTGGTTATCAGCAGACGATATTTGGAACCGTTCCATTCTACTATCAGTCACAGGTCATAGTCTCTGTACTGAAAGGTGCATATTCTGAAGGTCTTGGCGGCTCAAAAACCCTGAGGGGAATACTTCGCAACAGGATCATCGGCGACGGCTTCTTCTATGGTAATGCAGAATTTCGCTGGAAAGCTGTCAGGTTTACATTCCTGAAACAGAACTGGTACCTCGGATTGAATGCATTTACAGATTTTGGAATGGTCGCCAAAAAGATTAATTTTAGTACACCAACTCAGACAGAGATACCTGCCGGCTATACTGTTGACCAGTTCTTTAAGGCAGATGCTGAGAAACTGCACTTAAGTGCAGGCGCAGGAGTCAGATTTGTAATGAATCAGAACTTTGTGATAGCTATTGACTTTGGCAAGGCATTTAATGAGCAGGACGGCAATACTGGACTTTATATCGGTCTGAATTACCTCTTTTAGAAACCTTTCAGAAAGTAGGCCAGCATTACACCAAAATAGTTCCCGAGAACGTAGCCCAGAATACCACCGGTTATCCCAGTTACTATCAGATCTCTGTTCTTAAGGGCATTTGCAACAAGGGGTACAAATGGCGGTGAAAAGATATATGCGGCCGATGTTATCAGGAAGTTGTCCGCATCTATCCTGAATATCCTGGCAAGAAGCAGGTGAAGAAGCATGGATCCGAAGTAGCACCAGGTGATGAACATTATGAGGTTTATCATTCCCACTCCGAACATTGACTTCAGATTTGCCATGGATGCCACTGTAAGTGAAAATACAAGTATAAAGTACATTCCAAGCTGAAATGTCTTCTCAATCCTGTTTATTGACCCGATTAGAGAGGCAATTATACCGAGGGTTGTGATCGAGAGGATTACAACTACCATTTTGGGAACGCCCGGAAATACAAATGTAAGTCCCAGTCCGATCGCAACTATTATAATGGATAATCCCAGGGCCCCCAGCAAAGGGAGAATATGTCCTTTTGTAAATATGCCTGAGAAATCCTCAATATCTTCAGTCTCTTTTCTTATCTCTTCATCTGTGACCTCAACCGTTGTTTCACTAGTATAGGGTGGTAAAATAAGCCTGAAAAACCTTGGCGCAACAGTTATGAAGAAGAGAACAAGAAAGGCACCTACAACCATGTCGTATGTACTTACAATTACAAATAGGTTGGGATCCACATTCAGTGCCATCTTTATTGCGACAAAGTTCGGAGTTCCTCCAGCATAAATGCCCTCGAACATACCTGCCAGCTTCCAGCTTTCAGGAATTGAGTCCTTCCAGATAAAAAATCCGGCCGTTACCATTATTATGCCGGCAATGAGCGCAAGAATGCAGGATATCAATCCTTTTTTAGCAAACCTGAGCCATCTCTTAAGGTTAAGGGAAAAGAGCAGAAGGGGGAAAGCAAGCGGAACGACAATTGATGGTATAATGTCCTGCACCGTCGCGATCTGATTAACATACCTGTCAGATGGTTGGACAGTTCCTGAATCGATCATTTTTCGCAGCTCTTCACCAGGGATCACGGCCCGACCCTGAAGAGCCAGCTTATATTGATCGCTTCCCTGCGGAAACAATCCGGATGATCCGAGCAGTAATCCGAATCCGTAGGCAATTACTATTGTGCCGAGCTTTTTAAGGAATGACCACTTTCCGCACAGGTAAATAATAATAAGCGGAAATGTGACGTAAAAGACAACAAGGATAACAAGCTTTGCCATAATTTACTACTTAGGGTTAACTCAAATATAAAAAAAGGCAACTAAAGATTTGTCAGTCTCAATGAATAATCATTAAAAATGGCCATAATTAATAAGTCATTCTGCAGTACTGCATGATAAATGACAAATTATTGAAATGACTGTGGAGTGAGTAATGAATAATTAAGTAATAATAGGAATTAAATTTATTCATCTGGATGAATTTCTATTCCCAGATATTAAATATATCGCCAAAAAAAATATACGATTTCGAAGAATCACTAAGATATGAAAATGGGAAATTTTCTTCAATCAATCTTCATAAGCAATGCGGGTTTTAATATTTTATTAAGCTTTTGGAAGGGTGAATTTAAAAGTACTTCCCTTCTCTTCTTCACTTTCCACCCATATTTTACCTCCATGCTTTTCAATAAATT
>JBBIIS010000092.1:0-11709 GCA_037446375.1 Bacteroidota bacterium
AATAACAAGTGAGGCTCTGGAGACACCAGCTACCCCCTTGCTTGTCAGCATAAGGGTAAAGCAGATAAGCAGCTGCTTATCGAGAGGAAGATCTATACCGGCGGCTTGTGCCACAAAAATTGAGGCAAGGGAAAGATAAAGTGTCGTGCCGTCCAGATTAAAGCTGTAACCTGTGGGTATGACAAAAGCAACAACTTTTCTGGGAATTCCGAATTGCTCCATTGATTCCATGGCTGAGGGAAGCGCTGATTCCGAATTTGAAGTCGCAAATGCTATTGTCGCAGGCTTTGAAACAGCCTTAATAAACGGTACGACTGGGATCCTGAAGATGAGCGCCACAGGTAACAGCACGAAAAGAAGGAAGCAGGTAAGGGCCACATAAAGCGTTGCAAGCAGCTTAAACAGATTGAAAAGTATATCAAGCCCCATATGTCCCACTGTATATGCTATGGCCGCAAACACAGCTACAGGTGCGTAATACATAACAATATTTGTAAACCTGAACATAACCTCAGCAAGGCTCTCCGTGAACCTTATCATCGGGGAACGGTATTTTTCCCTGACCATTGCCACGGCAATACCAAAGATTATGCTGAAAATGACGATCTGGAGTATCTGCCCTTCAAATATCGCTTTTGCTATATTTTCCGGAAAAATATGCAATATGAAGTCGCTTGTCGACTGTGCAGCAATTGTGGTCACCGGTGGAGAAGCCGGATTTGGAGGCAGGACAACCCCAACTCCTGCCTTTCCTATATTAATTGCAAGAAGACCGATGAAAAGAGCGATCGTTGAAACGATCTCGAAATAAAGGAGAGACTTCCATCCCATTCTTCCGATCTGCTTTATATCGGCATGTCCTGCAATACCCACAACGAGAGTCGAAAAGAGCAGAGGCGCAATGATCGTTTTTATAAGCCTGAGGAATATATCGCTGAGTACCTGGAGCCTGGCTGCAACGGCCGGCAGGTCGTATCCAAATTCAGCTCCCGCAACCATGCAGACAAGAATCCATGTAGTGAGGGATCTTTTTCTGAATGCATGAATGAAAAGGAATAATACTGTCAGGACCCTGAATGAGGTAAGAGCACCAGATGACATATCTAATATTTTATTGACTCTCAGGACAATCAGGGTCAAGGTTAATGTTATAATGCCGATAAGAAGATGCGGAAAATATTTTCTCAGCTTATTCATTTATGATCTCTGTTTGATAAAACTCAGGTAAATATGAACATAAATTCCCGAAAAAGCCACAAAAAAATCCATGCTCCCGGGAAGCATGGATCTTCTGTTTTTTATCAGTATTTATTCAGCAGTTTCCTGAACATGATGAATGTCCTTCAGATCCGCAGCCGGAGCATGATTTGCTTGTTGCGGCAAGCTCATCTGCTGATGCTTCCCTTACCTCCAGGACACTACCGGTGAACCATAGGTCAGCACCGGCCATCGGGTGATTGAAATCCATTCGGACAAAGGTGTCAGTTATCTCATTTATAGTTCCTTCAAGCGGGTTACCTGCTGTGTCCATCATCGGGACGATGTTGCCAACGAAGCAGACATTTTCATCAACTTTGCCCTCTGTCTCAAAAACTGATAATGGCACATTTATTATCATCTCTTCCCTTCTCTCACCATAGGCATCGGCAGCATTCAGCAGGAATCCGAACTTATCTCCCTCCGAAAGAGTTTCGAGATTCGATTCAAATGAGGGCAGAAGCCTGCCTGTTCCGTAAACAAAACTCAGCGGCCTGCTCTCTTCAACTGTCTCAATTACACGGCCGTTGTCACTCCCCTCCCTCAGTTCGTACATGACCGATACAAGCTTATTGCTTTCAATTTTCATAATGAAATGTTTCTGATTTTAATTAGCTGCAAAAATAGTACTATTGATTATATGTCAAAACAATTTCGTTACCAATATTGTTTGGCTGGTTGTTAGAATTCAGCTAAATGAGTCTGAATGTTGATCAGAAGACAAAACTTATCCTTAGGACAGGATCGTTATAGATACTGTATCCGTTATTGTTCAATGTCCACAATATAAGGATATTGAGAGATGATTTCTTCCCCATCTGCTGACTTATACCTGGACCTGCCATGATCTGGTTTACCCAGAATCGCTTTGGATCACGATCAACGTTGTGCCAGTACTTCGAGTCGAGGCTGAGTCCTTCATCCTCAAACTGAAGAATAATACTTGTATGAACTCCGAGTGGCAGCATTTTATTAATATCCCTGACCGGAACAAGCTGGATATATCCTCTTACACTGTAGATGGAAGTATTCACATTCTGATATCTGTAGAACCTGAAGCCAGGTCCGGCAGCGACAGCTACTCTGGGCAGCACCCAGAGTCCCACAACAGGCAGAACTTCAATGTTTGTCTGTGTTCCGAACTGCAAACCCAGGCTTCCCCCATAGAAAATTCTTTCCTTGAAAGGAGGCTTCTCATTCACCGTGGTGACCTGGGCATTTACAGCGCTGATAAGCGCAATAGAAATAATTGCTGATAAAATGATACGATGAGCTTTATGATCGTATTCGGATGTATTTTGAGCTATGTTCATTCAGGTAAAGTTGTAACTTTGATTTTATTACTTTACAAATAAACGGAAAAATAGAGATTTATTATATATCCCTCCCATATGAATATAATTATTACAGGCGGATCAAGAGGAATCGGCAGGGAAGCTGCACTTTCCCTTTCCGGAGACAAAGATAATCAGATCCTCATTACAGGCAGAAATGAGAAAGCTCTGAGAGATGTTGCCGCTTCAGCAATGAATGAGAATATAGCCTGGTTCAAGGTAGATTTTTCAAAGAATGGTGAAGAGATAAAATATCTTACTGATCACATAAGTTCCCTTTTCAGTATAGTCGATATCATTGTAAACAACGCCGGAGCCCTTGTTAAGAGGGATTTCAGGGAGCTTACTCCTGATGATAACAGGTTTATGATGGAAGTTAACTATTTTGCTCCTGCCGAACTTATCAGATCACTTCTTCCATTTATGAGAAAAGGAGGCCATATTGTGAATATCTCCTCAATGGGAGGTTTTCAGGGGAGTGCAAAGTTTGCAGGATTATCCGGCTACAGCGCCTCCAAGGCCGCCCTTGCCTGTCTTACACAATGTATTGCAGATGAGCTATCGGATTCCGGCATCTCAGTTAACTGCCTGGCCCTGGGGAGTGTTCAGACTGAGATGCTTGAGGCGGCTTTCCCCGGCTACAACGCCCCGGTAAGCTCAGCAGAAATGGGAAAATTCATAGGATACTTTGCCGTAAACGGCAATAAATTCTTCAATGGAAAGATATTGCCTGTGGCCCTATCAACCCCTTAGGCGATCTAAATATACTCCCTTATCTCTACTTCACCCTTCAGCGCGAGAAGTCCGTTGAATGCAAGCGCCCTCAGTTCATCCTCTCCAGGGTAAACCACAACTCTTGAAATAAAGCTGATCATATTTTTAATGTATGCAACAGCAGATTCCTCATAGGCGAGACCGCCAGTGAGAATAACTGCATCAACATTGCCGTTGAAAACAACAGCCATCGAGCCTATCTCCCTGGCAACCTGGTACATTGCAGCATCTTTCACGAGTGAAGCCTGTCTATCTCCGCTTCCGGCCCGGGCGCTGATTTCACGGAAATCGTTTGTACCTAGGTAGGCTGCCATCCCCCCTTTTCCGACAAGCATCGATTTTACCTCTGAGTATGTATATTTTCCGCTGAAACAAAGCTCAACAAGCTGGAGCGACGGCAGGCCGCCCGATCTTTCAGGTGAGAATGGTCCATCGCCGCATAAAGCATTGTTTACCTCGACGACCCTGCCCAAGCGGTGAGCTCCGACGCTAATGCCACCTCCCATATGGGCTACTATAAGATTAAGCTCCTCATACTTTTTGCCTACCGATAGTGCAAACGTCCTTGCAACAGCCTTTTGGTTAAGGGCATGGAATATTGATTGCCGTTCAAGCTCCGGATGTCCTGAGAGCCGGGCCACAGGCTGAAGTTCATCAACAACCACCGGATCAACAATAAATGCTGATGCCAATGGCAGGTTCCTGGCGATATCATCAGCTATCAAAGCTCCCAGATTGCTTGCATGCTCTCCTCTCCTGCATTCGAACAGGTCCTTTTTCATTTCAGCATTTACCCTGTATACACCTGATTCTATTGGTTTTACCAGTCCTCCTCTTCCTACTACTGCAGCAATTTCAGTAAAGTCAACTTCTCTCCTTACAATCTCTTTCATTATCAGATCTTTCCTGAATGTGAACTGGTCGGTGACATGTTCAAAACCAATCATCTCAAGTGGATCCTGGATTTATTGCAAGTATAAGTCGTTTAGGCATAGGTGTGTACCATTATAAATTGAATTGACTGAATCAGGCCATGAGGCAGGCAAGTGCAATACAATAATATTTTGATCTTTCGCTTTCACTTCTGGACATTACGACAACTGGCTTTGTGGTACCCCTTATGAGCCCTCCGAGCTCCCCGCCGGCAAAAAGCATGAGTCCCTTATAGAATGGGTTGCACGATTCGATGGATGGAAAAAGAAGAATATCGGCATCTCCTCCTATCGGAGTATCGATGCCTTTTATCCCAATGCTTTTTTTATCGCAGGCAAGGAAGAGATCGAGAGGTCCGTCCATGATGCAGCTCATTATCTGACCTCTATCCGCCATTTTGCACATGATGGCATAATGTACGGAATTCTCAAAATGGCGGCTCATCTTTTCAGATGCACCTATAAGCGCAACCCTGGGTTTTGAAACACCGAATTTCTTTGCCATATCGATTGCATACTCAGCCATAGCTATCTTCTGTTCCAGATCAGGAAAGGGAATAACCGCAGGGTCCGTAATAAAGAGCAGCTTATGATATGCTGGTATCTGAAGGGCGCATACGTACGACAGCACAGCTCCGGGAAGCATTAATCCTGAATCCTTGTCCATTACAGCCCTGAGAAACTTATCGGTCCCCGTAAGCCCTTTCATTACAACATCAGCATCACCTGCACGGGCAAGCCTGACAGCCTCTTCTGATGCTTTCGATTCATCAGTGGAATTTATTATTGTAAATATGTCTGGATCGACCGAGAGTTTTATGCAGGCCTCAGTTATCAAATCAGGCTTTCCAATCATAATGGCCTCAGCAAATCCGTCATAGGAAGCATTTGCTAATGCTGATATTGTATTCTGATCCTGAGCCCAGGCCACTGCGATCCTGTGTCTCTTCTTTAAAGAGATCACCTTATCCACCATCAGGTCAAGGCTTTCTATCATTATGATTATTTTTTGCTTGCTGCGGCAGCAAGCAGTATACTGTCGTATTTGGCCTGTTCGGAATCGGACCTTGATGTAAGGACTATGGGTGCCTGTGCTCCCAGAATGACTGATGACACCTTAGCCTTAGCGAAAAATACGAGCGATTTATAGAGGACATTGCCTACTTCAATATCAGGCATCAGAAGCAGATCAGTATCTCCTGCAACCTCACTCCTGATTCCCTTATGCTGTGCACTTTCAAGGCTTACCGCATTATCAAAGGCCAGAGGGCCGTCTATAATACAACCCTTGATCTGATCCCTCTTGTTCATCATCGAAAGCAATGCAGCGTGAAGTGTTGCTTCCATATTTTCGTTGACCATCTCAACGGCTCCCAAAACAGCAACTTTTGGGAGTGCTATCCCCAGCTTATGAAGACATTCGATAGAGTTATTTACAATCGCAATCTTATCCTGAAGATTCGGGGCGATGTTCATGGCAACATCAGTTACAGCGATCAGTTTATGATATGTTTCAACTTCAAAAAGTGCAAAATGGGAAAGAAGGTGACCAGTTCTGAGTCCCCACTCCTTGTTAAGCACGCATTTTAGCAATGTTGATGTGCCAACCTTCCCTTTCATGAGAACATCTGCCTGTTTGCTGCTTACCATCCTTACTGCGATCTCAACAGCCATGTTGACATCAGGCTCATGAATTATCCTGAGTCCTGCTATATCATAACCATTGGATGAAGCTATATTCTGGATTGACTCTTTGTCGCCGATAAGTATCGGCTCAATAATGCGATCCTGAGCCGCACGGAGCACCGCACTGAGAGAATGCTGGTCCTGGGCAGCGGCAAGAACCAGTTTCCTGACAGGTTCGTTTACCACTATCTCCTTCAAATCGTCAAGTTTCCTTAGCATAAATTTTTGTTTAGAGCTTTACTAGACTGTCTGATGTTCAACTATGAACCTGGTATCGGATGCTATGACAAACTCTTCATCTGTTGTAACAGACATGACAATGACCCCCGATTCAGGCTTGGACAGGATAAGATCTTTTCCCCTGATCCCCTCGTTGACCTCCTGATTAAAGACTATCCCGAGGAACTCAAGATCTGAACATATCATCCTTCTCATATTGAAGTCGTTCTCACCTATTCCTCCGGTAAAGATAAGAAGATCAAGTCCGTTCATTGCTGCAGCATAGGCTCCTATAAATTTCTTTACCCTGTAGGCAAACATCCTGAGGGCGAGCTTCGCTTTCGGGTTGCCTTCTGAAGCTGCCATCTCAAGATCGCGCATATCTGACGAAAGCTGCGATATTCCGGCGACGCCGCTCTTTTTGTTGATGAGATTGCTTATTCCGGTAAGATTAAGGTGTTCCTTGTCGGCAAGATAGATCAGCACTCCGGGATCTATCTCGCCTGTTCTTGTACCCATAATTAGTCCGTCGACTGGAGTAAAGCCCATTGAAGTGTCGATTGAAACACCGTTCATGATCGCTGCCATTGATGAGCCATTGCCGAGGTGACATGTGATTACCTTAAGTCTGGCTATATCCCTTCCAAGTATCTTTGCCGCCTTGTTTGCAACGAACTTATGGCTTGTGCCGTGATAGCCATACTTTCTGATCTTGTACTTCTCATAGAACTCGTAAGGAATTGCATACATATATGCATGATCAGGCATTGTCTGATGGAAGGATGTATCGAAAACAGCAACCTGCGGAATACCAGGCATAACCTTTTCTACAGATGTGATGCCCTTAAGGTTTGCCGGGTTATGAAGGGGAGCAAGTTCGCAATATTTCTCTATAGCCATTTTAACATCACTGTCAATGAGAACACTCTCCTGGAATTCTTCACCACCCTGAACAACCCTGTGTCCGACTGCCATGATCTCGGTAATACTTGCTATAACGCCGTGTACCGGGTCAGTAAGAGCCTTGATAACCATATCTATACCTATCGTATGGTCGGGTATATCGGTTGTGATTTTATATGTATCCTTCCCGGTTGGCTTGTGAGTAAAAACGCCGTCGCTCAACCCTATTCTTTCAAGAAGGCCTTTTGCCCTCATATCGCAGCCGTGTGTAAAATCAAACACCTGATATTTGATTGATGAGCTTCCGCAGTTCAGAACAAGAATAATCATGATATTATAAATATGAGAATATGTTGGACAATTTATTTTTTTGCAGCTGCCTGGTTTGCTGTAATGGCTATGAGACTCACTATATCGCTTACCGAACAACCCCTTGAAAGATCATTTATAGGAGCTGCCATTCCCTGCAGTATCGGACCGACAGCCTCTGCATGAGCCAGACGTTGTGTCAGCTTGTATGCAATATTTCCGCAGTTGAGATCGGGGAAAATAAGGACATTTGCCTTTCCGGCGATCTTGCTTCCCGGTGCCTTCTTCTGGCCAATTGCATCAATTAATGCTGCATCAGCCTGAAGCTCACCATCTATCATCAGGTCAGGTGCCATCTCCCTTGCAATCCTGGTAGCACTTACTACCTTATCTACCATGTCGTGGGAAGCACTGCCCTTTGTTGAAAAGCTCAGCATCGCTATTCTTGGTTCAAAGCCACATATCGCTCTTGTGGTATGGGCAGTTGCTACAGCGATCTCCGCAAGTTCCCTGTCTGTAGGATTTGGATGAACGGCGCCGTCGGCATAAACAAGTACACCCTCCTCTCCGAAGCTCTTATCAGGAAGGATCATTATGAAAGCTCCTGATACAACTGAAATGCCGGGAGCAGTCTTTACATATTGCAATGCCGGTCTTATTGTATCGCCCGTGGAATGATCGGCACCGGATACCTCACCATCGGCATCTCCGGCCTTTATCATAAGAACTCCCAGATAGAGAGGATCTTCAATGAGCCTTGAAGCCTCTTCGCGCGTCAATCCCTTATGTTTCCTGAGCTCCACCATCATATCGATGTAATGCTCCTTTTTTGCATGTGATTTCGGATTTATGATGGTCGCTTTTCCAATATTCTTCAAACCAAGCTGCTTTCCGTGAGCAAGAATCTCTTCTGGATTTCCGATCAGGATGATCTGCGCAAGATTTTCCTCAATGGCAATATCGGCTGCCTTTATTGTTCTCTCTTCATAACCCTCAGGAAGCACAATACGCTTGTTTTGTTTTCTTGCATTTGATTTGATCTTATCTAACAATTCCATTGTATATCAATAATTTAAATAATTAGAAAATTTTGTTTAAATGTACGAAAAAAAATGAGTACTAAACAATTATCTGATACATGATTAATGTCAGCAATTGTATTTTTTGACTAAAACTTAATTTTAATAATCACATCCCCGAAAAATGTTTTAGCACATTAAATTTCAAATAACAAGATGAAGTCAGTTGAGACAAGACTAAAGGTACTTGGAGAAGATCTCACGGGTGAATTTAAATATGATTCAATCTATCGTACAATTTATGCCACTGATGCTTCAGTTTACAGGGAGTTCCCGGTTGCCGTGGCCTGGCCTGAAGGCGTTTCCGACCTGAAAAAACTAATTCATTATGCATCCACCGAAAAAATATCTGTAACAGTCAGGGCTGCAGGAACATCACTTGCCGGACAGGTTGTCGCTGACGGGATTGTTGCCGATATTTCAAGGCATATGAATAAGATAATTGAGATCAATCCGGATGAAAAATATGCAGTTGTTCAGCCAGGCGTTGTACTTGATGAACTGAACAAGGTGCTTAAAAAGCATGGACTGCTTTTCGGCCCTGAGACATCTACTGCAAACAGATGCAATCTAGGTGGTATGCTCGGCAACAATGCATGCGGACTTCATTCGCTGGTTCATGGCTCCACGAGGGATCATCTTCTGGAGGTAAAGGCCATCCTGTCGGACTGCAGCGAGGTTACATTTGGCCAGCTCGATAAAGCCGGATTCAATCAAAAATGCAGTTTGCACACGCTCGAAGGAAAAATCTACAGGAACATAAGGGATATCCTTTCTGATAGAGTAAACGCTGAGGGAATTATTAAGGAGTTTCCGGAAAAGTCTGTACCCAGACGAAATACAGGCTATGCACTTGATATGCTTCTTGATTCTGTCGTTTTTATGGAAGATTCAAAAAAGATGTTCAATTTCTGCAAGCTCCTTGCCGGGTCTGAAGGGACACTCGCCATTGTAACGGAGATGAAACTGAATCTAATTCCTTTGCCTCCTGAAAATAAAGCGCTTGTATGCGTTCATCTCAACAAAAGGAATGATGCATTTAAGGCTAATCTTATCGCACTTAAGTATAATCCCTCGGCTGTTGAAATGATGGACGACAGGATCCTAGGACTTACAAAAGAAAACATTACCCAGAGAAAGAACCGCTTCTTCGTCGAAGGTGAACCCGGGTCAATACTGATCGTTGAATTTGCGGACGAGGATAATTCAAGGCTTGAAAATGAAATTTTTGCCATGATAGCCGAAATGAAGAAAAACGGATATGGCTACTCCTTCCCTGTGATCAAAGGAAAGGATATTTCGAAAGTTTGGGATCTGAGGAAGGCCGGACTCGGAGTTCTTTCAAACATGAAAGGAGACGGCAAGCCGGTGACTCTCATCGAGGATACCTCAATAAGTGTAGAGCGCCTTCCCGACTACATGGAGGAGCTTGAGGCTATACTAACCTCATACGGTAAAGATGCTGTATATCATGCACATATCGGTACCGGTGAGCTCCATATACGGCCAATCATTAATCTGAAGGATCCTGCTGAAGTAGCACTTTTCCGTACAATAGGCAGGGAAACTGCCCTGCTGGTAAAGAAGTACAGGGGTTCAATAAGCGGTGAACATGGAGATGGAAGACTCAGGGGAGAATTCATTCCGCTGGTAATAGGCGATCATAACTACGGGCTGCTTAAAATGGTTAAGGATTGCTGGGATCCGAAGAATATTCTGAATCCGGGAAAGATAACAGGAACCCCGCTTATGAACAGCAGTCTGAGGTATGTACCCGGACATGAAACAAAACAGCCTGCAACCTTTTTTGATTTTTCATCGACAGATGGCATCATCAGGGCTGCAGAAAACTGTAACGGGTCAGGAGATTGCAGGAAATCAGTTATCACTGGCGGACTTATGTGTCCCAGCTTCATGGCAACGCGCGATGAGAAAAACACCACTCGTGCAAGGGCTAACATACTCAGGGAGTTTATGAGCCGTCAGGGCGAAGATCCATGGGATCATAAGGAGATATATGAGATACTCGATCTCTGTCTTTCATGCAAAGGATGCAAATCAGAATGTCCCTCAAATGTAGATATCGCAAAAATGAAAGCCGAGTTTCTTCAGCACTGGTACGACAAGAACGGAATTCCGCTGAGATCGTGGCTTATAGCTTGGTTTCCGGCAATTAACAAGGCGGGATCTCTTTTCCCTTCCGTTTACAATTTCTTTGCATCTGCGGGGTTTATAGCGCCTTCAATAAAAAGGATGGCCGGTTTCGCTGTCGAACGATCCATACCTTTAATATATAAGACGACATTGCGGAGATGGGTAAGAAGAAACAGAAAACTCCTGGTGCCGGAATCACCGAAAGGCAAGCTCTGTCTTTTTGTTGATGAATTTACCAATTACAATGATACTCAGGCGGGCATTGTGGCCATTAAGCTGTTTACAGCACTTGGATATGAGGTTATTATTGCTGACCACGATGTAAGCGGCAGGACATTTATCTCCAAGGGCTTGCTTAGAAAGGCTGGTAAGAGAGCCAGGAAGAACATAAGGCTTCTCTCTCCTGTAATAAGCGAAAAAGTTCCGCTTGTCGGGATTGAGCCATCTGCGATACTTGGTTTTCGTGACGAGTACCCCGATCTTGCGGGCCCTGATCTCGTTGATGATGCCAGGAAACTTGCAGAGAACTGTCTGCTCGCAGATGAGTTTATTGCAAGGGAATTCAGGGCCGGAAGGATATCGAGAGCTGATTTTACCAATACAGAGATCGAAATACTTTTTCATACTCACTGTCAGCAAAAGGCAATAGCGTCATCTGCATCGCTTCTTGAAGCATTGACCATACCGGTTAATTTCAGGGTAAGGGAGATACCTTCAGGCTGTTGCGGAATGGCAGGCTCGTTCGGATTTGAGAAGGAGCATTTCGATCTTTCAAACAAAATAGGCGAGCTGGTTCTCTTCCCTGAAGTAAGGGCTGCATCCGATAAAGTTATCATCTCCGCACCCGGCACCAGCTGCAGGCACCATATAAAGGATGGGACCGGCAGGATTGCTCTCCATCCGATGCAGGTATTGTACGAGGCGCTCAGGAAGTGAGAAGAGAGAAGTGAAAGGAGAGAGGTGAGAGGTGAGAAGTGAGAAGTGAGAAAGGAGAAGAACTGGCACAGAGAGACACAAAGAGACACAAAGAGACACAAAGAGACACAAAGAGACACAAAGAGA
>JBBIIS010000093.1:0-11705 GCA_037446375.1 Bacteroidota bacterium
TTAATGCGATTGCTTCGCTCTGCTCGCAATGACCTTGGCCTTTTAGCAGTACTTGTGACCTGCCATTCGAATGCATAATAGTTATCAGGTCATTGCGAGTCGAGCAGCGGCGAAGCAATCCCTCCCAACATACCGCAATGCCTTTTAACCGTGCGGTCATTGCGAGTTGCGCAGCGACGAAGCAATCGCTTACTATATTTCGGAATGCCTGAGTTCTTGTGCCGGTTGCGGCATAATTTATTGTAACTATTATTTTATAACTTTGATTCATTGCCGTAAAATGGCCGGTAACTAATTCCATGCTCATGAAACAAAAAAGATCTTCTTTGATTCTTCTCCTGTTGCTTCTCAGCGCTTTCATCATTAATGCCCAGAGACCCTTCAGCGTTAAAAGGATCCTGAATGAAGCCAACCACCAGGTTATAAATGCCTCCTACAGTCTACAGGGTAACTATCTTGTCACTGTCGGCAGCGATAACAACATAATTATATGGAATGCCCGTACAGGAATTATCTACCGTACCCTTGCCGCACTGAGGTCATTTCCCGTTTCTGCCGTTTTCGATGAGGAGAAAGATATTCTTGCCTCCGCAGGCGGTTCTGATACAGTTATTTTATGGCACCCTTCCACCTCCGCCGCCTATGCATTTCTTAAGGGGCATAAGGGGAAAATAAACTCCGTTACAATAAGCAGCGATGGCAGGTATCTCGCATCAGGCGGAGCGGACCATAAAGTTATTGTGTACAACCTTTCCGATTACAAGCTCCTCTACACACTTATTGGCCATGATATGGAGGTCACCGGTGTAAGCTTCAGTCCCGACGGCAAATTACTGGCTACAGCGGGCGCTGATAAAAAGCTTATTCTCTGGAGCATGGATCAGGGAAAGATGATTGTCTCGAAAGAGGTTCAGAAAGCGGCAATACGATGTGTGAGATTTGACCCGAATGGCAATTCAATTGCAACCGGAGGAGATGATTCCAATATTATTATTTCAGATGTATCGGGCCTTGTTCCGCTGAAAACATTATCTGAGCATACAGGCCCGGTAGTTTCTCTTGATTACAGCAAAGGGGGAAAGTACCTTATCAGCGGAAGCCAGGATCAGCTTTTCATAATCTGGGACCCTGAGAAGGGGGTTACAGTGGCGCACTCGGAAAAACAGGAGCAGTCGGTTATCTCAGTAAACTTCAACCCTGTCAGGCCTGACTTTGTTACCGCATGTAATCGATCAGAGATATTCTGTACATGGAGTGTAAATGAATCAGTCTTATCCGAGTCTGATAATATAAAGGTTGACAGGCCTGTTGAAAAGGCTGAGATGCTGGAAAAGGCTGATAAATCAAATAATGTGTCCAAGGCATATGAAGAGTTTGCCCCTCCTCCTGCTGAACAAAAGAAGATGTCGGAAAACATTGAATCTTCTGGACCTCCCTCACGCAGATCTGAAAAAAAGACTAAGAAGGTGATAAAGCTTGATGAGCTTTCTGTGATGGGAAAGTCTGAAATGGCTGAGGAGATTGTCCCTCCTCCACCTCCACCTCCACCTCCTGCAGCGGCTTCACTTCTACCACCCGATGTTCCTGTAATTGACGTTTTCTCTCCTTCTGTTATTGCAGGTGCAGCAGCAAGTGACAAGAACAGTATCTATGTTATCGGCAGGGTAACAAACGCTGAGGGGACGAGCGTTATCCTTATTAACAGGAAGCCTGTGAAGCTCTCGGAAGCAGGCGTATTTGAGTACAGGATGGATCTCACCAGGGGAGAAAATGATGTCGACATAATTGCTGTAAACAATAAGGGAAAGATGAATGAGACAGGTGTATCGATTGAATGCACCGCTGATGCTTCTTCCGTGCAGGGAGCTGAAACAGGTTCAGATGGTAAGTACTATGCACTTATTATAGGGATCAACAACTACAAGAGTGCTGATATCCCTTCACTTGATAACCCGATAAAAGATGCCGGAAGCCTTTATGATGTCCTGTCAGCAAAATACTCCTTTGAAAAGGAGAATATATATTTCCTTAAGAACCCTACTCTTAATGAAATAATAACAACCCTCGACGGCCTTGTAGGAAAGATAACAGCCAATGATAATCTGCTTATTTTCTATGCCGGTCATGGTTACTGGGACGAAAAGGGGAAGGTCGGATACTGGTTCCCTTCGGATGCTACAAAGAACAGCACAGTGAACTGGTTCCGGAACAGCACACTCAGGGATTTCATCGGAAGCATACAGTCGAAACATACACTACTTATTGCTGATGCATGCTTCAGCGGTGCTATCTTCAAGACAAGATCAGGATTCAGCGAAGCCCCCCAGGGAGTTCAGCAGCTATACGATCTGCCCAGCAGGAAAGCAATGACAAGCGGTGTTCTCCAGGTTGTGCCCGATGAAAGCACTTTCATGAAGTACCTTGTCGACAGGCTGAACAATAACAAGGAGAAATTTCTTCCTTCAGAGCTTCTCTTCAGCAACCTGAAGACAGCGGTTATGAATAACAGTCCTAATGTGCCACAGTATGGCGTTATACAGAATGTCGGGGATGAAGGAGGGGACTTTATATTTATGAAGAGATGAGAAATGAGGTGTGAGGTGTGAGATGGATTTGAGATTTCGGTTTACAGATTTCGGATTTATTGAATATTTGTATTTTATAGACGGACATAACCTTCAAACAATTATAAAATGGTAAAGCTGGCACAAGTTCTTTTCGTATGCTTATTGATAGTATCAGTAAGCTGTAATAATTCAACGGCACCAAAATCACTGTTTTCAGCTGAAAAGGCTCTTGCAAAAGCCTCCCGCTATGAGAAGGATGGCTGGATATTCGTTCATCTTGAGGGGTCGCCGGAGGAGATCGGCTACCAGCACGGTTATCTGCTCGCAAACGAAATCATCGATCTGAGGGGAGCAATGATAAATTCCGATGAGAAGACAACTGGCAAAAGCTGGAGCTTTTTCAGGGAGGCAGCATTCCGGCTGCATTGGCCAAAAACGCCTGGGGAGTATCAGAAGGAGATCGATGGCATTGTGAATGGAGTAAATGCAAAGCTGGGTGAGGGAAAGATCGACAGGAAAGATCTCCTTGCAATGAACGCTGATCTTGAGATGCCGGGATATTACCTTCCCTATATAAACAGCATTAAGAATCCTACACCTGAGGGACGGTGCAGCGCAATTGCCGCAACGGGGTCGTGGACAACAGATGGCAGGATTGTCCTTGCACACAGCAACTGGTCAACATATACCGTCGGTGAAAGATGGAACATTATTATGGACATTATTCCTGAAAAAGGAAACAGGATAGTTATGGACGCAGCTCCCGGATTCATTCATAGCGGAGACGATTTTTTCATAAACAGCGCCGGGCTCGTTGTTACTGAGACAACTATAACACAGTTCTTCGGATATGATACAACCGGGGTTCCTGAATTCGTCCGAGCCCGAAAAGCCATCCAGTACGCTTCGTCGATCGACGAATGGGTAAATACAATGAAGGAGAATAACAATGGCGGCTACGCCAACGACTGGCTCATAGGAGATAACAAGACAGGCGAGATCGCACGGCTTGAGCTTGGACTGAAGAACCAGATCCTTGAAAAAACAAAGGATGGATATTTTGTTGGGGCCAACTTCCCCGTACATCAGAAACTGATAAAAGAAGAGACAACATACGATACAACCCTGCTCAGCACCTCGCCGTCCGCCAGAAAAGCAAGATGGGATCAGATAATGAAGGATTCCAGGGGTAAGATCGATGTTAATGCCGCAAAGAAGTTCATGGCTGACCATTACGATACATACCGTAAAACAGATAAGGCAAGCGCCCTTACCCTCTGCGGTCATGTTGAAAGCGACGAGCTCGGTACACCATACTGGGGTGAAGGACCATATTATCCGATTGGGGCTGTCCAGGCTAAGGTGACAGATGGCACACTTGCAGGCGAAATGAAGCTATGGGCTATAATGGGGCATCCCTGCGGTGAGGCTTTCATCGCCTCCGACTTTCTTGCCAGGCATCCTGAGTTCAATTATATGAAGGATTATCTGCGCGACATGCCATCGCAGGTGTGGAGCGAATTCGGAAAGAAATAAGAAGGCCTTACAGAGGTCCGGTCAAAAAAATGCCACCACGACACCAGTTTTCACTAAGTTCTGATATTTAACTTTAATAAACTCCCGGTAAGTAAAATTGAACTTTAAGTAATTTTACTATTTTTGCAGCCATCGGGACGTTAGCTCAGTTGGTTCAGAGCGCTTGCTTGACAGGCAAGAGGTCGCTGGTTCGATTCCAGCACGCCCCACAATTCTGGTTTCCCGCCTAGAGTGTCACCTCTACCTTATGCTCTTCCCCGTCGTTAAAGACCGGTATGAGGTTTGATGATTGAGGCTTGCCGTCAACAATAATTTTTGTCAAGCCCTTAGATTTAGCATCAGGATTTAAAACTTCTATCCTGTAGATGTTATTCCGGAACTTCCTTGTAACCTTAAACCTTTTCCAGCTCTTCGGAATGCAAGGATCAATTATCAATCCGTCATACGAGGGCTTTATCCCTAGTATGAACTGTGTGATTGCATAATAGTTCCACGATGCGGTGCCGGTAAGCCATGAGTTCTTTGCCTCTCCGGGCCTGAAGGAATCCTTTCCTGCAACCATCTGTGCATATACATAGGGCTCGGTTTTGTGAAGATCACTTATTTCCTCGAGATAGGACGGACAGATCTTCCTGTAATAGTCCCAGGCCCTGTCGCCGTTGCCCGCTACCGTCTCTCCTATCATTATCCATGGATTATTGTGACAGAAAACCCCGGCGTTCTCCTTGTAGCCGGCCGGGTATGATGAGATCTCACCATATTCAATAATATATTTTGTGAAAGCCGGGTTGTTGAGAACTATCCCGAATTCACTGTCGAGATGCTCCTTAACAGAATCAAGTGCCTTCGTACATAATCCCTTCTCCTCACCTATGCCAGCCATCGTGCACATTCCCTGGGATTCTATGAAGATTTTGCCTTCCTCATTTTCCCTGCTTCCGATCTTCTTCCCGTAATAGTCATAGGCCCTTACAAACCATTCTCCATCCCATCCATGATACTCAATAGCCTTTACCATAGACCCGACATGCTTTTTGGCCCTGGCGGCCTCATCCTTTTTCCCGAGCTTCAGGCATAACTCTTCGTAGTCCCTTCCGTAAAGGACGAAAAGTCCGGCTATCATAACAGATTCAGCTTTAGATCCTTCTGTCTTATTCTCGGTTGTCTGAAATGATTCATTCGGGTCATTTGAAAAGCAGTTCAGATTAAGACAGTCGTTCCAGTCGGCCCGTCCTATCAAGGGCAGTCCGTGAGGACCAAGATTGTTTGTAACATGATCGAATGAAACGGTCAGGTGATCAAAGAGCGTCCGTGCAACTGAAATATCGTTATCAAAGGGGACCATTTCATCGAGAATTCCGAAATCGCCGGTCTCCTTTATATAGCTTATTGTTCCTAGTATGAGCCACATCGGATCGTCGTTAAAGCCGCCTCCTATATCATTGTTGCCGCGCTTTGTGAGTGGCTGGTACTGATGGTAGCAGCCACCGTCCTGCAATTGTGTTGATGCAATATCGATAATCCTCTCCCGCGCCCTTGCAGGTATCTGGTGAACAAAGCCGATAAGATCCTGGTTCGAATCGCGGAACCCCATGCCGCGGCCAATGCCTGATTCAAAGAATGATGCTGATCGTGAGAAGCAGAATGTTATCATGCACTGGTACTGGTTCCAGATATTGACCATGCGGTCGAGTTTTTCATCTCCCGAATCGATTGAATAGATGCTCAGCAGGTCATCCCAGTATTTCCTCAGTTCACTGAGTGCTGCATCCACCTTTGCACCTGTATCAAAACGAGCAATAGTTTCTTTTGCCTTCTTCTTGTTAATAACTCCCTTCGATTCCCATTTTTCTTCCTCTTTGTTCTCAACATAGCCAAGCAGGAAGATCAGATCCTTTGATTCCCCGGGCTTAAGTTCAACCTCAAGATAATGTGAAGCTATCGGCGACCATCCGTGAGCAACGGTACCTCGCGGTCTCCCTTCGGAAACAACCTGAGGTTCCTCAAAACCATTATAGAGGCCAAAAAATGATTCGCGGTCCGTGTCAAATCCCGTCACCGGCACATTCACCGAATAATAGGCATAATGATCGCGTCTCTCCTTGTATTCTGTTTTATGATAAATGACAGAACCATCTATCTCAACCTCGCCAGTGGAAAAATTCCTCTGGAAGTTTTCCATATCGGCAGCAGCATTCCAGAGGCACCATTCTACAAAGGAAAATATCTTAAGCTTCTTTACATCCTTTGTATTATTTGTCAGTGTGAGCTTCTGCACTTCAGCCCATGCTTTAAGCGGAACAAAATAGAGAACGTTTGCCTTAACGCCATTCTTCTCTCCTGATATGACAGTATAGTTCATCCCGTGGCGGCATTCATAGCTGTCGAGTTCAGCCTTGCAGGGCTTCCATCCCGGCGACCATATCGTATCATTATCCTTTATATAGAAGTATTTTCCACCGCTGTCCATTGGCACATTATTATACCTGTATCGTGTAATCCTGCGGAATTTTGCATCCTTGTAAAATGTATATCCACCGGCTGAGTTAGAGATCAGTGAGAAGAAATCCTCATTGCCAAGGTAATTGATCCATGGCCATGGTGTGCGCGGGTCTGTAATTACATACTCCCGCCTTTTGTCGTCAAAATAACCGTATTTCATTGTAGTTAACTTATCTCTGTTTTGGCCCTTCTGTTGTTTAATTCAATTGTGATCTCATCCATTTTCTTCTGGTTCAAAGGATAGAGCGTCATCACTCCTGCTGCAATAAATGCTATGATTGAAGGTATCCAGCTCATCAGCATTATTATGCCCGGAACTGCTCCCTGGATAGCAATGTTGTCCTGTCCGTTATAATGGAAAGCTGCAAGAACAAATCCGATAATTGCACCGGCAATACCCCCGCCGAACTTGGTCGCAAATGAACCTGCCGAGTATACAAGTCCTGTTGCCCTCCTTCCGTTTTTGAATTCCGAGTAATCGGCTGCATCTCCGAGCATCGCAAAGAAGAGTGTCGGGAATATGGCAGCACCAAATTCAGAGATCACTCCTATCGTGAAAATCGGGACAAGGTTGCCAGGTCCACATGCTGCGAGAAGGGCGTTTACGAAGCCTGAAAATATCAGCGCCCCGATAAAGAGATTTCGCTTTCCGAAGCGTTTACCCAGAGGTGATGTTATCATCGCACCTGCAATGGAAGCCAGCATCAGCCCGATCATATACGAGGCAGCCAGAAGCTGGTTATGTAGATAATGGCTGAAATATATTACTACTATTCCCTGCTTTATTGAGTTATAGACATTGAAAAGCAGCCCGATCACCAGAAGTATGAGCCATGGCCTGTTCCTTATAAGATCTTTAAGGTCGCGGCCAAGGTTTGTCTGTTGCTCCTTTGGTGGCTGAACGCGCTCCTTTGTAGTCAGGAAAGTAACCATCAGGAAGATTGAGAGGAAAACAGACAGGAGATATATTGAATTGCTGTAGCCTCTCTTCTGATCGATAATATGTAAGCCACCTGACTCAAGCTTCTCTGCACCCGTAACTATAAAAGAATAATTTTTCTGAGCCTCCATTGAAAAGCTTTTCCCTTGTGTTGGTACATTAAGGCTATCAGCCAGTCCGGTATCAGCCCACTTAAACATATCAACCCCTGCTTTTGTATTTATATTAACATTTTTGATATCCTTGCCCGTTGAAACGGTAACCTGGTATTTCTTTTCATCAAGCTTTTTTACAGCTATCGAAGGATTTATATTTCCGAACTGCAGTACAAGGAATAAAAGGGCCCCCTGAACGACCATGCCTCCAGTGAAGGCGCCGACCATCCGATACGAACCCAGACTCGTGCGCTCCTTATCGTCACCGGTCATTACGGCCATTAGTGCTCCATAGGGAATATTATTAGCAGTATAGATTATAAAGAATATAAGGTAGGTAGCATAAGCATAGACTATTTTTCCTGTTGCCCCTAATCTGGGAGTTGTGAAGAGCAGCGACAGGGAAATTCCCAGTGGAACGGCTGTCCATAAAATCCAGGGACGGAATTTACCATACCTTGAATCTGTCCTGTCGCAGATCACACCCATTATTATATCAATTATCCCATCGCTGAAGCGGGCTATAAGCATCAGTAATCCGACTGCTGCGGGATTGATACCGTAAACATCGGTGTAAAAAATGAAGAGAAACGTTGCCACTCCGCGCCAGGCAATATTTGCGGCCCCGTCGCCAAGGGCGTATCCGATTTTTTCTTTAATAGTAAGCTTTTCCACGATGGTAAGGTTTGAATAGTTTAAGGACGTACTTTTGGCAGAATAAAATTAAAACTATTTAGCAAAGTGTAATCTTAACACTAAGTTAATGAAAATATAATTATTGAAATGTAGAAATAAAAAGTAATTTTATCTTCTGTCAGATATTATGAAAAGAATTCTAATTCCACTGCTGGTTCTCTGCCTTTTTCCTGGTGTTAATGCCCAGGTATATAAGGACCGCAATGCCTCAGTTGAGGACCGTGTGGCCAGCATTATGTCATTCATGACACTTGATGAAAAAATAAGTTATATAGGAGGGGTTGACGGATTTTACATAAGAGACATACCGCGGCTGGGACTGCCGAAAATCAAGATGTCGGACGGCCCGGTAGGTGTCAGAACCTGGGGAAAGACAACAGCCTATCCTGCCGGAATCTGCAATGCTGCCACCTGGGACAAGGATCTTATCTATTCTCTTGGTCAGGCTCTCGGTAAAGATGCCAGGGCGCGCGGAGTGTATATTTTGCTGGCGCCGGGGGTTAATATATACAGGGCACCGATGTGCGGCCGGAATTTTGAATATTTCGGAGAAGATCCGGTACTCTCAGGAAAGATCGCATCTCAATACATCAAGGGAGTTCAGAGCCAGAAAGTTGTTGCCACCGTAAAACATTTTGCAGGAAATGACCAGGAATGGAACAGATATGATGTAAGCTCGGATATTGATGAGCGAACTCTTCAGGAGATTTACCTTCCTGCATTCAGGATGGCAGTTAAAGAAGGCGGAGCGGGAGCAGTCATGAACGCCTATAACCTGCTAAACGGCATTCATTGTACACAAAACAATCATCTTAACAATGAGATACTTAAAAGGGACTGGCAGTTTACAGGCATACTTATGAGCGACTGGGGCTCGACGCATGACGGTGTTGCTGCTGCTGCAGGGGGGCTTGATCTTGAGATGCCTGCAGGTGATAATATGAATTACACCAATCTCTCGTCCGCCATTAGCCAGGGGAAGATCACGGCAGAGACTATCGATGATAAAGTCCGCCGCATTCTGAGGATCATATTCAGATTTGGCTTTTACGATAACCCTCAGACCGACGGAACCATACCTCTCGATAATCCTGATAATGACTCGGTATCCCTTGATCTTGCAAGGAACGGAATGGTTCTTCTTAAGAATGACAGCATTCTTCCTTTCAGCATTTCAACTATTAAATCACTTGCTGTTCTCGGACCGAATGCCGACGGTTATATTAGCGGAGGAGGGAGCTCATATACAGACCCCTTTCATTACATTTCAGTTTATAAAGGCATCAGCGACCTTGCCGGATCAGTTGTGAAAATAAACTTTGCAGGAACTCCACCGCTATCATCAATGGTTCATAATTCTGTATTTTTCTCTGCCCCCGGTTCTGCTGTCAAGGGGCTCACCGGAGATTATTTCAGCAACCAGTCCCTTACCGCTCCTGCCGCCAACCAGAGAATAGATACTGTTATCGATTTTCACTGGTCAGGAGTGCCAAATATCTCAGGTATCCCTGCAGACCATTTTTCAATAAGATGGACCGGAGTCATAAGGCCCACCTCGGCCGGAACATATAATTTTTATGTCGCAGGTGATGATGGGTTCAGACTATGGGTCAATAACCAGCTCATTATTGATAACTGGGTGGACGAAGCTGTGACTACAAAAACCGGAGCAATAAATCTCTCTGCAGGTCAGGAGTATCCGGTAAAGCTTGAATACTATGAAAACGCAGGACTTGCTGAGATCTCACTCGGATATGTGAGCGATTCAGCTCTTAATGCAGGAATTATAAATGCCGCAACCGCTTCCGATGCGGCAGTAGTATGCGTTGGCTTCAACAGCAGCATTGAAAGTGAAGGCTTTGACCGGCCATTCAGCCTTGGTGGCTCGCAGGACAGCCTTATATGCAGAGTGGCCAGGGCAAATCCAAGAACTGTAGTTCTTGTTAATGCCGGAGGAAATGTTGATATGCAAAACTGGATAGACAAGGTAAAAGGCGTTCTTTATGCCTGGTATCCGGGGCAGAACGGAGGAAAGGCTGCCGCAGAAATTTTATTCGGAAGGATCTGTCCGAGCGGAAAGCTTCCTGCAACTTTTGAAAAATCATGGAATGACAATCCCGTATTCGGAAATTATTATGCAAACAACGGGAATCTTAATGTAAAGTATAATGAGGGTTTATTTGTCGGCTACAGGTATTACGATGCAAATCATATTGAGCCCCGGTTTCCATTTGGCTTCGGTCTCTCATACACAACATTTAATTATTCAAACTTGTCAGTAGCCTATTCTGCCCCGGATACGGTTGAGGTAATTTTTGACATAAAGAATACAGGGAGTGTTGCCGGGGCAGAGATTGCAGAACTCTATGTAAATCAAAATATCCCTAAGGTTACCCGTCCGGTGAAGGAGCTGAAGGATTTTGGAAGGGTATTCCTCCAGCCGGGCGAAACAAAAACTGTCACACTGAAGCTCGACGCAAGCGCCTTCTCCTATTTCAGCAGCGTAAGAAATACCTTTGTTGTCGACAGCGGCAGATACGATATAATAATCGGGGCATCATCCGCTGATGAAAGACTGAGACAAACCTTCGTATTTCAAAAAAATATTATAATAGGAATTGATCCGAATCCCTTCGGACCGGAAAGCCAATGTGCAATTTATCCCGTCCCTGCAGATGATCATGTTGTTATCCAGCTATTTAATAATGATATGAGACCAAAGAATATGGAGGTATTCAATTCAACCGGAAGAGTTGTTGACAAAGTCCGGTTCAGTGAATCTTTATTTGACTATGACTGTAACCATCTTCCCAACGGACTATATATCTGCAGGATAATAACAGGTAATCGCATAATAACCGCTAAATTTATTGTCGGACATTAAAATATTCTTTTATGCAATCACATGAAATCGATTACAGGATCTTCGGAAATGATATTCAGTTTGTGGAGATCGAGCTCGATCCGGGTGAAACAGTTATCGCAGAGGCCGGAGCTATGGTATATATGGAAGATGGCATTTCCTTTGAAGTAAAGATGGGCGATGGCTCGCAGCCAAACCAGGGACTGATGGGAAAACTATTATCTGCAGGCGCCAGGATAATTACAGGCGAGTCGCTCTTTCTTACACACTTCACCCATCGCGGCAGCGGGAAAAGCCATGTTGCCTTTGCGGCCCCTTATCCAGGGACTATTATGCCTATTGACCTGAAGCAGGTTGGTAATAATCTTGTTGTACAAAAGGATGGCTTTCTTTGTGCTGCCCTTGGTACAAAGGGAGGGACTAGTATCCTTTGGAAGGGTCAGGCT
>JBBIIS010000094.1:0-11579 GCA_037446375.1 Bacteroidota bacterium
GACTACAATTATGGATGTCCTGCAGCTCTCCCTGCTCAGGCAAAAAGTGAAAAACCCGAAAAAAATATCATTTGAATGAAAAAGACTGCAGTATTTCCCGGCTCATTTGACCCCTTCACCGTGGGTCACGAAAGCATAACTCGAAGGGCTCTTTCGATATTCGATGAAATAATAATTGCTATTGGGACCAACGCTCTCAAAAAGAGCCTTTATTCAATTGAGACACGGAAAGCAATGATATCGAAGGTGTTTGCAGGGGAATCAAAGGTGAAGATAGATCATTATGAGGGACTCACTGTGGATTATTGCCTGAAACATAATGCCGGGTTTATTCTCAGGGGACTCAGGACTGCTGCTGACTTTGAATTTGAAAGAGCTATTGCGCAGGTAAACAAGGCAATGGCTCCAGAAATAGAATCTGTTTTTATACTCACAACACCAGAACATACCCCGATTAATTCAACAATTGTCAGGGATATTATAAGAAGCGGAGGTGACGCTTCAATGTTTGTTCCCTCGGCAATCAGTCTAAAAGATTACAGCGGAGATGAAGGTCACTAGGCCAATAACGGTCTTTCTTTTTATAACTCTTGCACTGCAGCCTGTTATCGGGCAAAAGATAAGGCTAAGCGGCTCGGGTAAAGGCTATAGCGCCGCTGAACTCAGAATTTATTATCAGTCCGACCCTGTAACAAAATCACTCGTTCCTTTATTGAGGACGACCTGCGATTCTGCAGGTCATTTTTCCTGTGAACTTAATATAACGCCACCCAGGATAATAGTTATAAAGACCGGGATTTTCAGCCTCTCACTCTATATTGACAGCATGAAGAATCTAAATATCGGGCTGCCGGATTTTGAAGATAAGAACCCGGAGGATGTTCAGAATGCATTTTTTACCGAGACAAAGGCTATTCCGATAGTCCTTGACGATGCAGGCGATCTGAATAACCGCATAAGAGCTTTTGACTCTGTTTATAATCCTGTATTCAACAATGTGGCAAACAGGGTAATGTATAATATAGACCGGAAGGATATTACAGTGCTCATTGAAAAGGTGAACAGCGTTTCATCGCCAGGGAAATCAGAATACTTCAACAAATTTGTAAGGTACAGGCTTGTTATGCTTAACCAGGTGGCAAATGGGGAGTATCAGGGAAGGATGGAAGATTCTGTTCTTGTAAATGAAAAGTTCTCACCAGGAAACCAGGCTTATATTGACCTTGTGGAGCAGATGTTCACAAAGTATTTCAGGTATCTTTCCGACGGGAGGTTAAAAGTGCCTTTCAATAATGCCATTTCGTCATCTTCGGTTGAGGAGCTTAAAAAGGTTATAATGCTTGGGCGCAAGTCGTCAAATGAACAGCTTGCTGAATATGTAATTATAATGAACCTCTATGGCGAGTACTATGATTCTGCAATTCCAAGGGAAAAGATATTGCTGTTTCTTAAACAGTTGAGCGAATCTGGTTCATCAGCCTATATAAGGGATCTGTCATCACAGATCACAGGATCACTCACGGCTCTTAATGCAGGAAACACCCCACCGGAGTTCAGAATGCGGGATTACAATGGGAAATATATCGGGATTTCGGATTTCAGAGGAAAGTACATTTTACTGAGCTTCGCAAAATCGGATAATGCGTTCACAGTCGCTGAATACGGGATCTTAAAAACATGGTACTCAAAATATAAGGATAATCTTCTCGTTGTGACAATATTGCGTGACAGGGATTTTGTTGCAGCTGTAAACAGGATGAACAGCTTCGGTTTCAACTGGATCCTTCTGAATGGGGCCGATGCTGATTATACAGAATATCAGTACCAGGTTACAATTTATCCTTCATTTATGTTTATAGGGAGGGATGGTAAGATATTGCTTGAGCCGACGCCATTTCCATCAGAAAAGCTTGATGACGTAATAGCCCGGAAGTTTGCTGAGGAGAATAAATAATCAGCCCCTGAGTATGGATCTGTTTATAAGGTCGGCCAGGGAGAGCCAGGCAAGATCCTTTTTTTTGCTTATTTCATCAGCTGTCATCCATTCAACCTTTGTGATCCCCTCTTCAGTCTGCGGATCACAGATCATTTCACCCGGGTAGGACATCAGGTACCAATAGGTTTTCTTCAGATATGATATCCCTTCCCATGAATAAGTATGGTAACTTGGCTCAAGTGGTTTCACAATTGAATGGCCTGTAATTCCGGTCTCCTCCTTTACCTCTCTCAATGCGCAATCCTCTGGTAACTCGCCATGTTCTATATGGCCTTGGCAGGTCCCATTTCCCTTTCCTTTCAATGAAGAGGTATCTCCCGCCTGTATGCTTTACAAGGCCGCCCGCGGCACCGACCTCAGTGAAGTAAATTCTGAATATCCTCCATAGATGCTTGATGTCAGTCCCGTAGATATTAACAGAAAGGATGCTCTTATCTTCCTGGAATTCAGATATCAGCCGGTAAAGTTCATCAGTGTCATTGAATTTATGGAATAAGCCGTATTTTTGTAAACGATCCGGTTCAGGGCTTATAATTATGAACCTGTTTTCAAAATGAACCTTAAAAAAATCCATATGGAGAACATTTCTAAGAAAATCGCTGATTATCTACTACAAATTAAAGCAATTAAATTGCAACCATCAAATCCTTTTACATGGGCTTCGGGATGGAAGTCACCCATTTATTGTGATAACCGTAAAACTCTCTCATTTCCAGAGGTTAGAGCATACATACGCGATTCCTTCGCTTTTACTGTTGCCCAAAAATATCCTGAAGCTGAACTTATAGCCGGTGTGGCGACCGGGGCTATTGCCCATGGCGCGCTGGCCGCTGAAAAGATGGGTTTGCCTTTCATCTACGTCAGATCTGAAGCAAAAGGACATGGGCTTGGTAACCAGATAGAAGGATATTACGAAAAGGGTCAGAAAGTAGTTGTCATCGAAGATCTGATTTCTACCGGAGGAAGCAGCCTGAGCGCTGTAAGAGCCCTTCGTGAAGCAGGATGTGATGTCCTAGGAATGGTGGCAATCTTCACTTATGGGTTCAAAAAGGCCGACGATGGATTCAATGCTGAAGGCTGTAAGCTTGATACTCTGAGTAATTACAATGTACTTGTAGATTGTGCTGTCAATTCAGGGTATATTGGTCAGGCTGAAGTTGAAACCCTGAAAAAATGGAGGGTTGATCCTTCTGTTTGGGGTATATGAAAATAAGAGGTATGGCAAATCTTTCACAGTTTATCAGCAGGCTCGCAACGCTTACCTGCACCGGGGATGATTTTTTTACATTCATAACCGATATGAGGAACTTCGGCCAGTTTATTCCCGAAGGTTCAGCAAAGGGCTGGCAGGCCGATGAAGACAGCTGCCTCTTCACAATAGCACCAATGGGTGAAATATCTCTTAAGGTCTTATCCAAAGCAAGGGCCAGCGCTGTATGCTTTTCAGGTATTGTGCTTGTTACCACAGCCTTCACTCTTCATGTTTCAATTCTTGAAGATGAAAACAGCAAGGCAAATGTCAAACTGCTGATGGAGGCGGATCTTAATCCGATGCTTAAGGTTATGGCTTCGGGCCCGATTGACAGATTTCTTGAAACGCTTGTTACTGAGATGGAAAATTTCAGGGAGTGGAAGAAATAGTCCGCTAATGGAAATCAACCTCCCCGTGTCCATATTCACAGATCCTGCCTTTCCTGTCCTCGATCTGAACCATTCCTGAATCTGAAACTGATACTATTCTGCCTTCGAAAATTCCCCTTATGTCGCGGAATTCTGTCCATTTATTGTACATGTAGAGTGATTCAAGGTAATCCCTGCTGAAGTTCGATCTCTTTTCGAATGGGAGTTGTCTGTAACCAGAATCAATAGCCTCGAGAATTTTGTCGAAGCAGGAAGGCAGATCGTGATCTTTTCCTGTAAGCAGCCTAAGTGAGGTTGCATTCGGAACACCGCCTGTGAAAGATGCCTGATTTATATTGATCCCTATCCCGGCTACTGTATGCTCTATTTCATCCCTGATAATGGCATTCTCGATCAGGATACCTGCTATTTTGTCACTCCTGACATAAATATCATTTGGCCATTTAATCGTAACATCCTCTGTAAATGGGACCAAAAAGTCCTTAATGCCTAGCGATAAAACCATTGAAATAAGAAACTGCCTTTCAGCTTTAATTGAGCGTGGAAAAAGTATGATGCTGAATAGCAGGTTTTTACCAGGTTCGCTTTCCCAGTTGTTTGTGCCCTGTCCGCGACCAGCAGTCTGAAAAGCAGTATGCACCACAGTACCATCCTGAACCTTTCCTGTCCTCAGAAGAGCTGAAGCATAAGAGTTTGTTGATGGCAGATTATCAATGAATATTTTTTTTGATCCGATAGTCATGATAATTAGTACGTTAATGAGTTATGTATAAAATTATTCAGTCAAGTGGCCTATCGGGCTGAGATTGGCATCCAAATTGTAATTTGTATTGGTCACCATCAAAAATACAGATAAATGTTTGTACTTTTGCGACTGCATATTAAACTGTTGAATTTTAATGAGAAAAAAAACGGATAGTACAGAAATCCTGGTAGAAAATATCGTAAATGGGATTTTTGAAAAACAGGGAGAAGATGTTGTAAAAATTGATCTCCGGAATCTTGAAAACAGAATTGCAGATTATTTTATAGTCTGCCATGCTCCTTCAAAATCTCAGGTTGATTCAATCAGTTATTCAGTTGAGGACTTTGTAAGAAAACAAACAGGTGAAAAGCCTGTCCATGTGGAAGGGCAGGAAAACTGTTTCTGGGTTCTTGTAGATTATGGTGATGTTATTGTACATATATTTCAGGAGGAATACAGGAAATTCTATAGTCTGGAGTCGTTGTGGGCAGACGCAAATATTACAGGACTGAAGGATAAAAAAAAGTAAGGGAATTTTAAATGGCAGAAGAAGACAATACAAATCAGGGAACTGATAAGAAAGCAGACAAGACGCTGAAGCCAAGATTCAATTCAAACTGGATCTTTGCAATAATTGCTTTATCAATCCTGGCTTTCCAGTTCATATTCAACGGCAAGCCTGATGAAAAGATTACCACAGGGGAGCTGAAGGAGATGCTTGCCAACCGCGATGTTGAAAATATCGTCGTCGTCAATAAGGATTATGCAGAGATTACTATAAAGGATGCGGCCGTGAAGGCAGGTAAATACCCTAAGCTTCCTAAACAGGGTACCAATTTTGGACTGTCAACCGCAAAGCCCGTGCTGATTTACAATATCGGAGATCAGAGTAAATTCGAGTCGCTCATCTACGATACCCAGAAAGCGGCAGGTGTACCCGATAATGAACTTATTTATCCCGAGAATACTAAAAGGAAGAATTACTGGGGAGATATTCTTGGCTGGATAATTCCATTTGCTTTTCTTCTATTGCTATGGATGTTCCTTATGCGACGGATGACAAGCGGCGGAACCGGAGGCTCAGGTGGCATCTTCAATGTTGGGAAATCGAGGGCCCAGATTTTTGACAAGGATACAAACGTCAAGATAAACTTTCACGATGTAGCCGGTCTGGAGGAGGCGAAGGTCGAGGTCATGGAGATAGTGGATTTTCTTAAAAACCCGAAAAAATATACGCAGCTTGGCGGAAAAATTCCGAAAGGAGCTTTACTCGTTGGCCCTCCGGGGACTGGAAAGACGCTGCTGGCCAAGGCTGTTGCAGGCGAGGCTAACGTGCCATTCTTCTCCATATCCGGTTCTGATTTTGTAGAAATGTTCGTGGGTGTCGGAGCTTCCAGAGTAAGAGACCTTTTCAAACAGGCTAAGGAGAAAGCGCCATGTATAGTTTTCATTGATGAAATTGATGCTGTTGGACGGGCAAGGGGAAGAAATCCGAACTTTGGTGCAAATGATGAAAGGGAGAATACTCTCAACCAGCTTCTTACAGAGATGGACGGTTTCGGAACAAATATGGGCGTTATAATTCTTGCCGCAACTAACAGGGCGGATATACTGGACCGCGCACTTATGAGAGCCGGCAGGTTCGACCGCCAGATACATGTTGAGCTGCCCGATCTTAAGGAGAGGGAGGCTATTTTCAAGGTTCATCTCAGGCCAATAAAGCTTGACAAGGATTTTGATGTGGCTTTTCTTTCAAAGCAGACACCCGGCTTCTCGGGAGCCGACATAGCAAATGTCTGTAATGAAGCTGCACTTATTGCCGCCAGAAAGAATAAATCAATCGTTGAGAAACAGGATTTTCTTGATGCAATCGACAGGATAGTCGGAGGTATGGAGAAAAAGAATAAGATCGTCAACCTTGTTGAAAAGAGGACTATTGCATATCACGAAGCCGGACATGCTACCGTAAGCTGGCTCCTCGAATATGCCAGCCCGCTGGTAAAAGTGACAATTATCCCGAGAGGCAGGGCACTCGGAGCTGCATGGTATCTTCCTGAAGAACGTCAGCTTACAACACGAGAGCAGATACTCGATGAGGTTGCTTATGCACTTGGAGGAAGAGCAGCGGAACATCTCATATTCGGAAAGATATCGACAGGGGCGCTAAGTGATCTTGAAAAGGTAACCAAGCAGGCTTATGCGATGGTCGCATTTTTTGGAATGAGCGAGAAGGTAGGCAACCTGAGCTTCTACGATTCCTCGGGCCAGACAGATTTCAATTTCACAAAGCCATATAGCGAAAAAACAGCTGAGCTGATCGACAGGGAGGTCAAGGAGATAGTCGATGTATCTTATAACAGGGCAATCGAGGTTCTTGAGAAGAATATGAATGGGCTTAAGGAGCTTGCTGAGCTTCTTCTTGAAAAAGAGGTTATTTTCGGTGAAGACCTGGAGCGTATATTTGGAAAAAGAAAGGGCGAGAGTGAAAAGGAGAAAAGCCCCGCGAATAAGGCCATTGCCACAAAGGAACCAGAAAAGAAGAGTCAGCCCGAGCCTGAAAAGAAGGAAAAGATAAAACCCAGGACCAAAAAAGATAAAGCCGAGAAGGAAAAAGGCGAAAAGGAAAAGAGCCCCAAAGGGAAAAAGAAAAAGGTTGATTAAGGCAACAAGGGAAAATAAGACTGAGGGACAAAGAGATTAAGTGACTAAGAGACGAAAGCAGTGTTACTCCGTTAAAACACGGTGCATGTTTGTGGTAAATCTCTTAAACGAACAGAAACCTGTTAACAATTTTAATGCCTCTGAACATTGGATAATCTGATCAGACGTACATTTACCGGGGTTTTTATTGTAATTTTTGTTCTCGGAGGATTCTGGCTCCATCCATATTCATTCATCATAACTGCATTAGTTATTCTTGCCGGAACTCAGTACGAATATTTTAATATGATAAGGGCTACCGGTGTTAAGCCCCAGGTGGCCGCAGGCATCCTTTCAAGCCTGGCAGTTTATATATTGTCTGTTCTTATTGCCTCAGGAATACTTAAGTTCGCATGGTTTCTGATAATCATCCCCGTCACCACAGGCGTAATGATTATTGAGCTCTACAGGAAGGAAGAGAGGCCATTTGATTCACTTGCTCACACATTCTTCCCTGTCCTGTACATGGCTGTGCCATTTTCAATGTTCCCGTTCTCGGCATTTGGACATGGAGGATTGAGCCCGATACTGGGTCATGGTGTTCAGGCTTTTTCACCAGGAATTGTTGTAGGCTTCTTCATTCTTCTCTGGATAAACGATTCAGGGGCCTATCTGTCAGGTGTCAGTTTGGGTAAGCACCGTATCATGGAAAGAATATCACCAAAAAAATCTTGGGAAGGCTTTATCGGAGGATCTGTTTTTACACTTGCAGCTGCCTTTTTTCTTTCGGACTGGCTGGGAGTTGTCGACAGGAAGGGCTGGATGATTATTTCGGTAATTATCTCTGTTACCGGCACATATGGCGATCTTATTGAATCTATGCTGAAGAGGAGCACCGGTTTTAAGGATTCAGGAAATATAATGCCTGGTCATGGCGGCTTTCTCGATCGCTTCGACAGTACAATAATTTCATTTCCCCTGGTATTTCTTTATATTACACTTTTTGGTTGATTCATAAGTCTTCATTAGTTTTGTGCCAAATTATTTTTGAATGAGTATTTCAAAAGAAGGTTATAAGATTTTATTATATGGATTCCTGATACTGGTCGCACTTAATCTGGGAGTTGCCATAGGAGTGCCCGATCATATCACATTCAAGTGGATATTTCTGATACTATCCCTTTTGTTCTATCTGTTTATTCTACTATTTTTCAGATTGCCAATAAGGTACCTGGAACCGGATCAAAGGCTTATCTATTCGCCCGCCGACGGGAAAGTAGTTGTTATTGAGGAGACAGAGGAGATGGAATACTTCAGGGATAAGAGGCTGCAGGTTTCGATCTTCATGTCGCCATTCAATATGCACTCAAATAAGTATCCTGTTTCGGGGAAGATAAAATATGTAAGCCATAACCCCGGAAAGAATATGGTGGCATGGCATCCTAAATCCTCCGAATCTAATGAAAGGAGCACAGTTGTGATCGAAACGCCGGAGGGCAAGGAGATACTGATCAGGCAGATAGCCGGGGCGATGGCAAGGAGGATAGTGACATATTCAAAGATCGATCAGGAGGTAAGGCAGGGCGATGAACTGGGATTTATCAAGTTTGGTTCCAGGGTGGATATATTCCTCCCGGCCGGAACCGAGGTTGAAATTCCGATTCTTCAGCAGGTGAGGGCAAACAAGAGCATTATCGCCAGGATCTGAAAATAAAAACTGGAAATGAAGAAAAAAGATGACAAGGTTGTCAGCATAACCGAATCTGTAAAATGGATCGGCGTTCTTGATAGGGATATAAGGACTTTTGATATAGTAATGCATACCGAATATGGAACAACCTACAATTCATATTTCATAAATGCAGAAAAAAAGACAATAATTGAGGCTGCCAAGGATAAATTCAGTGATGTTCATATTGCAAAACTTAAGTCTGTTACTGACCCTTCCGGGATAAAATATATTGTTCTGGATCATACGGAGCCTGATCACTGCGGAGATACTGAAAAGCTTCTCGATCTTGCACCCGAAGCTGTAGTTGTGGGAAGCGGAAATGCCATAAGATATTTCTCCGATATAATCAACAGGCCGTTCAATTCTCTTGTTGTGAAGGATGGAGACACCCTCGACCTGGGTAACATGACATTGAGGTTTATAAGCGCACCGAATCTTCACTGGCCCGATACGATGCTTACCTATCTTGTTGAGGAGAAGATCCTTTTTACCTGCGATTTTTTTGGCGCCCATTATTGTTTTGAAGATATCTACAGCGATTTCACGGAAGACTATCTGAAATCCTTCACATATTACTATGATGTGATTATGAAACCCTTCAGCAGGTTTGCACTGAGGGGGATTGAAAAGATTGCTTCTCTTGATATAAGCTATATATGTCCGGGTCACGGGCCGATACACAAAAGCAACCTGAGAGAGATAATAAGCCTTACCCGTGATTATGCAATGAGATATCTTAACCTGACTGCTGTCAGAGATACTAAAAACGTGCTTGTAACATATGTTTCGGCATACGGCTATACAAAAAAGATGGCTGAGGATATTGCGGCAGGAATTGAAGAAAACCCTCAGGTTAAAGCTACTCTCCGCGATATTGAGAGTATGCCCCTCGGTGAGATTGAATCTGATCTGGTGCTATCCGATGCGCTGCTTATAGGCTCGCCAACAATAAACCAGAATACGGTACTACAGGTATATAAGCTTTTTTCAGTTATTAATCCGCTGAGGGATAATTCGAAACTTTCCGGATCGTTCGGATCGTACGGCTGGAGCGGTGAGGCCCCAAGGATTATAAGCGAGACACTGAGAAGTCTGAAAATGAAGGTGTTTTCTGATAATGCCATTGTAAAGTTCTTCCCGGGCGTTGAGAAGGGAGATTCGCTTCGCGATTTTGGGAAGAAGTTCGCAGATTATCTTATTGCAGAGTGCGGAGACAATAAAAAAATTCCCGGCAATTAGCCGGGATTTTTATTTTGACCCGATTATGAAATCTTTACCTCTCTGGTCAGCTTTGCCTTCTCTTCTGCATCTTTCGGAAGTACTACTGAAAGAATCCCATCCTTGTAGTTGGCTTCTATCTTATCCTTGCTGACATTCTCAGGCAGGTAAAAGCTCCTGCAGAATGTAGAGTAGCTGAATTCCCTTCTCTTGAAATCATCGCGGTCGTCAACTTTTTCCTCGCTGTGTTCTGAGGAGATTGTTATTACATCCTCGTTAATCTCAATCTTCAGGTCTTTCTTCTCGATTCCCGGCACCGCCAGATCGAGAGTGAATTTCTTTTCATCTTCCTTTATGTTTACTGCTGGCATCGAAGTGTTTCTGCCGGAAACGACAGGGAAAAAATCATCATCAAAAAGACTTGACCATAAAAATGGTTTGTAGCTTCTTCTTGTAATCATTGGTAACATTGCTTTGTCCTCCATTATTTTAGTTAAACATTTTTAAAACTTCTGACCACATAATTTCAACTTCCGTTCCAAATTAAACATACTGCCAATATGGCGTATTTATGTTAATTTTACACGCCAATATGGCATATTATCAATTTTTTGAATTGCAAATCTGACAGAAAACTTTGGATAAGTAGCAAATATGATTTTATGAGTTTTCAGAAAATTAAGTTAGGTTTGTATAACCAAACCAACTAAAGGATGAATTCAGTAATAAGGAACATTCTTATCCTTGCAGGAATAATACTTCTCATATCAGCAGTCTGGTTCTTTCGTGAGATAGTTGTCTATATTCTTGTCTCCGGTGTTCTTTCAATCATGGGACGGCCTCTTGTTGATCTGCTTTGCAGGATCAGGATCTGGAAATGGAGTTTCCCAAGAGCGCTAAGTGCCTTGATCACACTGCTTCTGATCTGGGGCCTGATAATAATGTTCTTTTATATTTTCATACCTCTTGTTGCTAACCAGATAGATCAGCTATCAAGTATTGACAGCAGCAAGCTAGTCCAGTTTATTGAGGTCCCCATAAAGAAACTGGAGGGAATTATAAAGGCGCTTAACAAGGATTTCACTCAGGAGGGGTCTATACGCGCCTATATAATTGCTAAGGTAGCGGGGGTCTTGAACATAAATGTCATTCAGAATTTCTTAGGCTCTATTGCCGGCATTCTAGGAAACGTAATAATTGCGATCTTCTCAATAACCTTCATCACGTTCTTCTTCCTTAAAGATCAGCATCTCTTTTTTGAGACGATACTTATGTGGGTACCTGATAAGTATGTGAACAATGTAACAAGGGCACTTTATTCAATTAAGAGACTTCTTACGAGATATTTTATCGGGATCCTTATTCAGAGCACATGCATTATGATCCTCGTAACTATCGGAATGACAATAGTGGGGATTGATCTGAGCCAGGCACTTGTAATGGGGCTCATTCTTGGTATAATAAATGTAATTCCATATGTTGGTCCGTGGCTCGGATTATTTATTGCAATAATCATGGGTGTGGCTTCTCATATGGACCAGGATTTCAATACAGTTGTCATACCCCTTGTTTTTTACATGTTTCTTGTTGAAGCCATCGTTCATCTT